>WRIE01000015.1 GCA_009782875.1 Eubacteriaceae bacterium
AATTGTTTTCACCTCTTCGATTTAGTATTACTAAATCGGCTGAAAACAATTCATCTTGCAAGTTGACCTAAAGGTTTCGCCTGGAAGGCGAGGGTTTTAGACCCATTATACAGACAATAAAACATCCTATCCACTACCCGGATACCGTGCACCACTCGGTTTTTGGTGCTTCTCAATACCAGTCAAGCGCAGACCATTTCAATTCTCCTTACTATAGACATCCTGACTATTACAACTTGCAACCAAGCCAAAGCTTTTCAATTATACGCAACTTTCAAACATACCAGCAAACGAAACTGTGGAGCTGCGGACCTGCGGTTGCCATTATGGTTATGAATTATTATGGCTACAATGGCTATGATGAAGAACAGGTTCGCAAATAATGGGGGATGTTGATGTGGGTACGGATGCTAGGGACATTGCAGCTTTTTTCATCCGGCTATCAACCCCAATAATGGTTTAATGGCTCGATTGGGGTGGCCATTGGCAGGTTTTGATCGGATATGACACAATGGGAACAGCATTATTGGTGATGACGTATTAATTTTCGCTGACCCTTATGACACCAGCGACCACTACAAAGATGGATATTATGCTTTTGGAGCAGAGCGCTTTTTTATATGTAGAAATCAGGAAATGAGACAGAAACCCAGCCATGGGTTATCGCTAAACCAATTGAGTAAACCTCTCCCACCGTAGAGACTTAAGAGTAGGCTTCCACTCGCTTGAAGCGGGAACTATGCATAAAAGCCGCTTAATCGCTTATTTTTGCAGGCTTGTCCTTTGTAAACAGGCATTGCAGCCCGAGCTCTCTCAGAACCGGACGTGACAATCTCCCGTCATCCTGCTCCCTCATGCAGCCTCATATATCTTCAACAGTTCCAAGTGTGGCGCCGTCTTTTCCATAACGCTCACAACCACAGCTTTTGTCTGCAGCTGCTATGGCGGTTTGGAGCCCCAATTGCTCAGCGGCTCTGATGGGCCCAATCCCTCATCTCTACGCAAGCACGGCTCAGAGGTTGGCTATGTCACAGCCTTGAGCCTCCGTGGGGCACAATTCTTGCATCTTCGGCAGTAAACTGCCATTTTACACCTATGCCACTTTTGTTCCTGTCATCCTGCCAAGATCATTTATTCTCCAAAAACAGGCATGCCTATTCCAAACTCTGCTTCGACATAACTGACAGCTCGCACTCGGCGATATTTAGCCCGCTGGCATGGATAGAGAGAGGTATAGTGGAACTCGAACCTGTGGCTAAACTTGTAGGCTGCCTGGGGCTCATAACACTAAAGAACGAGCTAGGATTGTGAGTGCTTAGATTGTCTGAGACAATTATGATCTTCTTTGCGTCTGGAATGACCTCGTCGCTTAGAGTTTCATTACATCGCAATCACATCCAAGAACAATAAGAGAATGACAAACTAGAGGACAGTGGCAGGCAGAGCCTCTTTGAGAGGCCGTTAGCATTTGAGAGGCCGTTAGCAACAGATGCCAGTGAAACCCGCATTCAGGCGGTGCCAGTATCATCCCCCTGGAGGGGTCAACGTCAAACCTCCACTTGAAGTGGGAGTTTGTGATTCACTTCGCCTGTGCCTTCCAGTTTCTTGATGCGATATGGACATCCGTCGCAAAGTGTTCATTAACCATAGTCAACTTTCTCTGCTACGCTTTTAGGCAAAAAAAAGGGGCAATTGCAATAGCAACTATTTTTTATAGGAACACATGACTGGACAAGAATCCTTCTATGCAAATCCACTATCTCGGAATAGCTGGAGCCGTCAAGCGAATGCCATTCCATGATAGTGGGCCCTGCCTCCAGTTGCTGCAGCTTGTCCAGATGGGCATCAAACACTTCCTCTGGAGTTCTGTAGCCAAGCGCTTTCCTTGGCAGGGTTTTCATATGCCATTCAGCCTCCAGAAGCCTCTCATCGCCTATTTGGCTTATCTTTAACCCTTTCGGCACATACAGCCTGGCCATTCCATTGTGGCGCTCGACAGAGCCTTTTTCCCAGCTCGAGTACGGATGGCAGAAATCTGCACTCCCAGCGCTGCGGATGCTTTCGCAAACTCGCCACTATTGCCTTGGCGGCAGATTTGAAGGTTTTCGCCCCTGCTGCGCTATTGCCCCGGCAAGCCCTGCCACATTTTCCAGAGCCTGCTTGCTTAACGCCCTGATTACAAGGGTGTATCTTGAAAGCCTTTCTGTAAGCGTCAGCAAATCCTCATCCTGCCCGGATTTCAAGCCAACGGAAAGGCCGCCTTCCCAGCGCCCGGACGTTTCCCTGCTTTTCCGCCTCTTGCGGCCTTTCCTCGATGCTTTTGCCAAGCTTCGTTTTATTTTACGATTGTTTTGCCCTTTATGGGAAGGCTTGCGTTTCAGCTTGCTGGGCAGGCTTGTTGTCTGCGTCTCCATCAGGCCTTCAGATATGTATTTGCACACTGTTTTCGTGCACATCAAGTTTTCGGCGTCGTAGCCGCCAAATTCCCTTAGCGCCCCCACAAAGCCGCCGTGGCCGCATTTCTTGCCATGCCTGGCTATCTTGCTGCCGCCTCTGCTATAAAATCGCGGCTTTGGTAAATTTTCAGCGGCCTTCGGCTTCCCAGCCTCGCCTCATCGTTACGGCTCTGCCCCACATCGGCAAAATGTACGCCGGTTATCTCCCCGTTCCTCTGCTGGTGCACTGTCCCCTTCTTGGCTTTCCTGTCTATCGAGGACTGGCTCGTGCCAAGATCCCTGGCTATTTCGTAGTGCGAGCCGCCGTGCTTTAGCCCTGCCTCTATTTTTGTCCTGTCTTCCTTTGACAGGTGTGTGTATTGCCTGCTTTGTGTGCTAGTATTGTATTGATCCATATCGCCTCCTGATTGATTCGTTGCAAAATCATTATATTACAGGATTCGAGTTTGGACCATCATTTTAGTTGCAATTCATTTTTCAATCAACCAAAAAAAAACACCCCTATCAAAACAGGCCGCTATTAGTATTTACAGGCACATCGTACCAGATAGATGCATGCCTCTGCCGAAGGTGTGGAAGGGGAACCTGTCACTAGTACATCCCGAGGGGTGTACTGCCAGCATGTCACCCCAATGGGTGCCATGTCAGCAGGCTCCCCTTTCACACCTCTGGTATGAGAGCAGTTTAGTTGGCAAATAAAATATATACTATAGTCAACAAGTAATAACAAGAGCTTTAGGCGGTGTCAATTGGTAGATTAATCATTGCTGTTGTTATTTATCATTATGAAGTTAGCCGTATACTATATAGTATGCAGGGTATGAAATTTACATAACGGCAATTTTTATCTAAACTCTACTCCCCAGTGAACATATCCTGTTTCGAATAGTACGAAAGGCCGAATTCTTAGCAAATTAGACGCCGGTCCGAATGTCACATTAGTTCGCCCCTCGTTTGGGCGCGCAACTACAAAGTCGATTGCTAAGCTGCGGGAGCGACGAGACCTTAGACTAAAACTCCCATTTTCGTTTTCACGAAACAATCCGATAAACCTTCCCAGTGGCATCAGCCATATAATCTGACCTTCTATTTGTTCAAGTTCCCATTCTGTGCGGATAACGCCCGTAGGTGAATTAATGCCCCAGTTACCAGAGGTGCTATGAAAAAGCGCGGTGTTCACAAGATGAGGAGGAAGATTACCGCCAGCCTCACCGAACGGGTTGACAGGGTGACCCATACGTTTGATGCTTCTCCTATATAGACCAGATGTGCCAGTGCGGTTTAGGCGGCGCAGATAAAGCCTATCACCTGGCTGCGATTTACCAAACAGATGAACTACCAGCCAAGGGTTGTTCATCTGAAAGTCATGACGGACAGACAACGATGGGAAGGGAATTGATTCGTCACCCGATTGACCTGGCAGACCTTGAGGACCTGCTGGACCTGTGGCACCGTCTTCTCCAGGAGGCCCCGGTGGACCGGGTTGGCCTGTCTGACCTGGTGGACCAGATTGGCCTGTTGGACCCGGTGGACCAGGTTGGCCTGTCGGACCCGGTGGACCGGGCGGGCCTGTCGGACCCGGTGGACCGGGTTGGCCTGACGAACCTGGTCCTCCGGAATCGTAGGCATTCAACACCGCTTGCATTTTGCCCATGAGGATCATTTGACTGAATGTAGTTTGCCCCAGCATGTCTTTTGCGCTTTCATTAAGTTTCATAATCTGGTCGAAGGTGGGCGGTTCTGCAAGTTGGGAGGCTTCAGTGGTCCCCAAAACATACTGCATTTTTTCCCCTTCGGCGTTAATTATATGGCTAAGCCCGATTTCCTCCATGGCAATCGAGGTGAGAATTTGGGCAATGCTGTTATTAATGGAATAGCCATACGGGACATCTGGGAATTTTGGCATTGACATATTATTGCCTTCTTCATGTATATTGTATTTCCAACCAGTATTGTGTGTCGATATATTATATGTTGTAGAGTTGAATGTTGTCGAAAAAAGTATAGCAAATCTTTGAAAGAGTTGCTTTTGGGGATTTGGGCGACGGTTGCTAAGCCGTTTTTTGCCTTTGATATTAAAACGACTCTTCAGTGTTGATCCGGAAAGGTCGCCGATGCGCTATTACAGACTTTCAAAAAAAACAGGCGAAACATATTGAAATGTATCCAGGGCTGGACTTCATGGCTTTATCAAAGAGACTAAGAACCACTCTTAAGAGATGGTTGGGCTGCTTATTCATGCATAGACGGTAAAGGTGATCACTGTGAAATCTTATTTCAAGCAAGCGAAGGCGGGCGATCAGCGCCATATGCAATTCGCACATTATAAGGGAGCTGGCGCACATGCATGAAGAGCTGGGCCAAGAGTGGGCAGCCAAACCCACAAAGCTTCTGATTGAGATGAAGGGCAAGAAGGTCGAGCTGCTGGAGCTCGGGAAAACTATGGCCAGCAGCTTGATAGCCGACGCTTTCATGGACAAGTACAACGCGATTGTCGCATAAGGCATTTTAGCTAACCCCATCCCGCCCCAAGAGCCAGGGAAGAGGGGGGCGCCCTATGAAAGGCAAGATGCGGGCCATGCCCGAAAGGCTCCTGAGTCGCCAAGGCGAAACTTCCATGTTTATGACAATTCTTGATGCGCCCTTCGGCAACGCTGATGTCGGGCGGGATATACCTGTTTTGAAGGCTTAGCAAAAGGTTTCGGGCGGTAAGCGCACTGAATAGGGCGCCAAAGTCTTTGCGGCAATCCTTTCATGGAGACTGAATAGTTTCAAAAAGAAATTAATTTATCCACCTATAGAGGCGTGGCTTTTCCTGCTGGATTGCCATTTACCCAGTATAGAAATTTCGAAAGCCGGGAATTGTATATTATAATGAATAATGCCAGCCAATTAGCAATCACACTATTGTGGTTGCAGCACTTTGGAGTCTTGACCCCAAGCATTTTCAAAGCCAAATGGCAGAAAGTGAGGTTTGCGCGTTGGGTATGTTTCATAGATTCATGCAGATTATGCGCTGATAATTGTTGAAGGAAGAAAAAAACACGTCAAACAGCCGCTTTAGTTACATTAAGGTAGCCTTGCAGACCAAAACAGGGTTGCAGTACTTCGCTTTCCTCATCCTTTCTTTCGCCTCAGTGTTCGTCGTTGCGCATTTTGTCAGAAAAAATGGCAAACAAAGCTATATGATGTACCCGGTCATGGCTTGTGTGTTTGCCGTGCAATTGCTCAATGACTATATTAAGCGGGTCAAGGAAGCGTTGCAGAGAATTAGGAGCAATGAGGAACAGAAAGCCAAGGCAGAGCAGAGGAAGGCGCAGGCAAAGCCACTGCATCAACCTCAAAACCAGCGAAAGAAAAGGAAAAAAAAGAGGAAGTGAGAGATCATGGTTATTTTCCCAGTTGCCCAACCCAATCAATGCACATTTAATTTGTAGCCTATAACTCATGCTATCAATTGGCAATGATTTGAACGCGCGAAAACAATGTATTCAACAAATGAAAAGTTGCGGTTGAATATTCAAAACCAAGGCCACTCTTCCCGCAACCTTGGTTTTGAAATAAATGTGCCCTTCTAATGGCTCGAATAGCCTTGGGATCCTAGAAATGCGTGTGCTGCAGCAAGCCTTGCAATAGGCACCCTAAATGGGGAGCATGAAACATAGTCAAGGCCAGCTTCCTCAAAGAATGCGATTGATTGGGGATCTCCGCCATGCTCGCCGCATACGCCACATTCCAGGCCTGACCTGGATTTGCGCCCTTCAGCGACAGCCATTTTAACAAGATACCCTACCCCAACCGGGTCTATAGTTTGGAATGGATCTCGATCAAGGAGTTTTTTCTCTAAGTACTCATCGATATACTTGCCTGCGTCGTCACGGGAGAAGCCCATTGTCATTTGGGTCAGGTCGTTTGTTCCAAATGAGAAGAACTCTGCTTCTTTTGCGATCTCTGCTGCGACTATCGCCGCCCTTGGAACCTCGATCATCGTGCCAACCATGTAATGAAGATCAACACCAGATTCTTCTACAATAGCAGCAGCAGTCTCTTTGATCAGCCCTGCCACATAATTGTACTCTCTGCTCCCGCCGGCAAGGGGCACCATTATTTCTACCAATGGTTTTTTGCCTGCGCGCTTAACCTCGATGCCTGCTTGGATAATTGCTGTAGCTTGCATCACAGCGATTTCTGGATATGAAACGGACAAGCGGCATCCGCGATGGCCAAGCATGGGGTTGAATTCGTGGAGGTCGTTTATCCTCACATTCAGCTTCTCGGCGGTGATGCCCAGCTGGTCGGCGATCTCGATTACCCCCTCCTCGGTGCTTGGCAAGAACTCGTGGAGTGGCGGATCGAGCAACCTGATTGTCACAGGCATGTTGTCCATCGCAGTCAGGATTTCAACAAAGTCTTGCTTCTGGACTGGCAACAGGTTGTTTAGAGCTTCTTGTCGTTGCTCTAATGTATCTGCGCAGATCATTTTCCTGACCTCGATTATTCTGCTTGCTTCGAAGAACATATGCTCAGTGCGGCAAAGACCGATGCCACGGGCGCCGAAGCTTAACGCTATATCTGCATCATTGGGCGTATCTGCGTTGGCTCTGACTTCCATCCTAGCTTCTTCATCAGCCCATTTCATAATAGTTTCAAAATCCCCAGTCAATACCGGCTGGGTTGTTTCAATTGCGCCGTGATACACTCTTCCGGTGGTGCCATGAAGCGAGATTATTTCTCCCTCATTTATTCTTTGGTCGCCTACTGTAAAATATCCATCTTCTTCATATACCTTGACTGCTTCGCAGCCCGCTATACAGCATTTGCCCATGCCTCGGGCGACAACTGCCGCATGGGAGGTCATTCCGCCGGTTGATGTCAAGAATCCTTTGGCCAAATGCATCCCTTCGATATCCTCAGGGGATGTTTGTTTTCGAACCAGCACCACATTCTCCCCTGCTTTGGTGTGTTCTACTGCAGCGTCTGCAGTGAAATAAACCTTTCCAACAGCAGCGCCGGGGGATGCCGGCAACCCGACAGCTATGGGGGTTTTGGATTCTAAATCGTTATGCTTAAATGTAGGATACAGCATCTGCTCTAATGCGTCTGGGTTGACTCTTAGGATGGCTGTTTTTTTATCGATCAAGCCTTCATCAACCATGTCTACAGCAACCTTTAAAGCAGCAAGCGCTGTGCGGTTGCCGTTTCTTGTTTGCAGGAAGTAGAGTTTTCCCTCTTCGATTGTGAACTCGATGTCTTGGAGGTCTTTGCAGTGGGTTTCAAGAATAGTGGAGGATTCAGAAAATTGGCGATATGCCTCTGGCAGATGCTCTGCAAGTTTTTCTATGGGGTCAGGGGTTCTAATGCCGGCGACCAAGTCCTCGCCTTGGGCATTGACTAAATATTCGCCGAACAGTTTCTTCTCCCCTGTAGCAGGGTTCCTTGTAAAAGCGACTCCTGTTCCGGATGTTTCGCCCATATTGCCAAAAACCATTGATTGGATATTGACTGCAGTGCCTAGGTCGTTTGGTATATCATTGATCTTTCTATAAGTAATAGCTCTCTGGTTGTTCCAAGATTTAAAAATAGCTTCCACAGATATCATCAACTGCTCCATCGGGTCGTCAGGGAAATCTGTGCCCAGCTTTTTTTTATAAATTGACTTATAAATGCCAACAAGTTTCTCTAGGTCTTCTGCATCAAGCTCTGAGTCGAGCAGCACTCCTTTTTCTTCCCGCAGTGTTGCCAGCTCTTCTTCAAACAGCTCGCTATCTATATCTAAGGCAACATTAGAGAACATCATTATGAAACGCCTGTAGCTATCGAAGGCAAATCTCCTGTTATCGGACTTTAACGCTAGCGCCTCAACACTTGCATCATTCAAGCCAAGGTTGAGGATTGTATCCATCATTCCAGGCATCGAGATAGCGGCGCCGGAGCGAACCGATACTAGCAACGGATTTTCTGTGCCGCCGAATTTTTTGCCTGTTTTCTCTTCAAGTTTGCCTAGATAATCAAACAATTGTGTTTTGATTTCGTCTGATATCTTCATCCCAGAATCGAAATAGTCTATGCATGCCTTGGTTGTTATTGTAATACCTTCAGGGACAGGCAACCCAATCCGGGTCATTTCTGCCAAACCAGCCCCTTTTCCGCCCAGCAAAGCGCGCATGTCAATTGCGCCTTCTTCAAAAGCATACACATATTTGATCGCCATCCTAATGCTAACCTCCAAAAAGTTTGTATACGAATTTTTTCTGTGGTATATTAATATTTTTCATTATAGACTAATTGATTGTTACTGTCAAATGCAGTTTTAATAGCAGTTCAGATAAATATTGAATTTTGTATATTGGTTAGATAATTCCTAATTCTTACAAATTATGAGCTTTGAAATTATTGGCTTTGAATGGCATGATTTTTTCTTCTTGAAGCTCTCTAGTTGCCTTGTGGATAAATTCTATATATAGTATCTGCAAGAGTATTATGGAGTTCCAAAGCATTCTGCGAACTGCCGCCTTCCTCGATGAGGACAGTCATGGCGTACTTGGGATTATCAGCTGGAAAATAACCGGCAAACCATGAGTGGTCCCTGCCAGTAAAGTTTTGGGCAGTGCCTGTTTTCCCTGCCATCCCCCCATATTGGCCTAGAGTATTGCTGCTCCCAGTGCCCTCAGTGCAAGCCAGCTTAAGCAAGAATTGCATGTTGTCAATTGTTTGCGCTGACAAGCCAAGCTCAAGAATCTGTTCAGACTCTAATGGGATTTTATTGCCAGCCGGGTCAGTGACAGCAGTCACAATTTTTGGCGTGATTGGTTTTCCAGAGTTGGCGATTGCAGCAATAATGGAGTTGAGCAAAAATGGAGATGCTTGAGTTTTGCCTTGCCCGGTTGCATTGTTAAACACATCCTCGTCATTGTAGACCACAGAGGACACAAAACTGTAATGGCCGCTGTATTCAAGCTCAAATTGTTTGGTGGGGCTGCCATACTCGTTGAATCCCCATTGTTTTGCTGTGTCAGCAAGGTAGTTTCTCGTATTGCCGGCTTCGTCGACATACTCAAGCCTTTTGGCTACTTCATAGAAAAACGAGTTGCATGATTTTGAGAATGCCTCTTGGAAATTTATATCCCCGTGGGCAACCCGGTTCGCGCAATAGTGGGGCGCATTGTTGGCAATGATCACTCCAGTGCATTCAAAACGCTCATCCAGATCAACAACACTAAACTCAAGAGCTACAGCAGTGACAATGATTTTCATCAAGCTTCCAGGCTGGTAGGACAGGACGGCTTTGTTCATCTCATCCCCGTAGGATACCATAGCCAAGACATCTCCGCTTTTCACTTCGCTCAAAACGACTCCGACCCCTTTGTGCCCGCCCTCTTCAGCAAAAATCCGGACTTGCTCCTCGATATTTTTTTGCAAGTGGTAATCAATGGTTGTCTTTAGTGTGCATCCCTCATTTGGATGGTCGCCAATAACTTGGTAGCCGGACTCGGAGATGATATTCCTGGCAGCGTCTACAGACGCAGTCACCTTGACCTGTGCCCCTCCGTTCAATAGCTTGTCATAAGCCATTTGCAAACCATTTGCGCCATATGCGCCGCTCTCAGTAGTGTCGTCTGCTTTTGCGAGGACATCCCCGACTACAAGCTTTGCAACAGAGTTTTTGGAGATAGTGGGCATATCCAGGAAAGCGGTTGCGCTGGATGACCTGTTTGTCAGCCTTATGTCGTTCCTGTCATATATTGTGCCTCGTGGGTAAAAACTGGTTATTGTAGTGGTGTACTGGCTCGCCAAAGCGCTCATTTCGTCTGGCTTAATGACAAGGGCGCATTGTACCAGATAAAAGATATTTATACTGAATAATATGGCAATAATGGCTAAGAAAACACTAGACCTTCTTTTCATCATCTGAATTTTGGCGCGTGAAGCAGAGGGATACATGCGCCATCTCCTTGTTGAATTATTACAGGCTAAAATGACTGGGTCCCTGCCCGCTATGGCAACGTCGCACAACAAACAACTCATTTGTGGGAACTTATATAGCCTTCCCATTTGTCTATTATTACCCAGTAGAGAAAAAATTACGCATTTTGGCAATTGGTGTGTATTTACAAAACTTGTCAGTGTAAAATCTGGAAAAAATATGACAATACAATCGACCAGGGCGGGAAGCCGAAGCCGCGCTTCTCGAGTATAATGATATGGACCGGATGGCCAGTAACCCATAGCAGTTGAACCAGCAATCTGAGATGTCGTGGATGCTTCTTGGTGAAGTGCAGGACCTGCGCATATCCTCTTTGCCGCAGCGCAAGCATTTGCTGCTGGCAGGGTCGCTATGTCTTTTTACATCGTAAACACCAAAAAATGACGTGTCGTGTCACAACAAGGCAACCGATTTCCCCCATCCACCCGCTGCAGGCCCCCAATGCGCCATATATGCAGTTTACATTCGCCTGGCCAATTGTTTGCCTCCGGCGGGTTCCCTACCTGCGGCGTGCTCCCTTGCCGTTGTCCAACAGTTTGCGCAGTAAACTACTAACTGGCTCCCACCACCAAGCCGTAGCCCATGACACATAAAAAAAGGGATGTTTGACACATCCCAGGAATAATAATTGCATTTTGAGTTCTCTGCTTTTTTTCTACATGCCAAAACAAGCCATAACCAAACTTGACAGCATTTTAGTCTAAAACTTGCATGACTTCTCCAACAATTTGTTCTTTAGCTTGGTCTGAAATAATTTTACAATTGCCTATGAATACTGCGCCTTCATCAATTACTATGCTTTCTATCTCCGCGTCTCCGATCATCTTGCCTGTTGAGAAAATTTTCAGCTGCTCACATTGGACGTCACCTTCGATAGTGCCGATAACGTGAATATTTGTAGCTTTGCATTTACCAGTGACAAACCCGTTCTTTCCTATGATCAGATTTCCTGAGAGAGACACTTCCCCTCTGATATTCCCCTCGATCCTTAGCGACCCTCCTGCTGTAATACTGCCTACAAGCACTAAATCACTCGCGATAATCGAATCAACTTGTTCATAGCTTACACGGTTGATTGCTTGAGCTTTGCTTTTCATTTTCCTCTCCTATATAAATATGCTGGTTGCTTTGCTAGATTAGATTTATTCAACTATGACAACAAAATCCAGAGGATTGAGCCTTTCAGCATCTTTGCGAACCTCAAAATGGCAATGGTTACCCGTAGAATAACCTGTTGACCCCATTAATGCGATAAGCTGCCCTTTTATAACCCTATCCCCTTGGGACACTATCAATTCTGAATTGTGGGCATAGACAGTCGTGTATCCATTTCCATGATCGATAATAACACACAATCCATAATCGCCATTGGTGCCAGACAATGACACTATTCCAGCTGCCGATGCGTAAATTGGAGTCCCTTTTGCGTTGGCTATGTCAATACCGCCATGGAATCCTTCCCGGGGAGTTGTGCGGTAACCCATATATTCCGTCAAAACTCCGGAGGTCGGGGCAAAATCCGGGTATGTAGATAATTGGTGGCTGTACGCAGAAAGGTTGACCCTAGACTTGGCTAGGTCTTGCCCGTTGATGGAAGCTTTGGCTATGCCTTGGCTGGTTTGGCCTGCCAGCTTCCGGATATTTGCGGACACTGCGCTTAGCGTTACTGTGTTAGCAGACGCTTCGCTCAGCAGGAATGTCTGGCGCTTTAACGTATTTGTTTTATAAACAGAATAGGGCAGGCTCTCCTTTGATTTAGACAGGGAGAGCAGTTCGTCGCTGCCATGCGTAGTACTTGAAAGTTCCTGGAGTTTTGTTTCAATGAGTTCTATGTATTGGATCCGCTCTTCGAAGGTCTTAAGTAGAAGATCCATCTCAAAGAGTTTTTCCTTTTGTTTTTCATTGGCATCAAGCAGCTCTTGCACATCCTGCTTGCTTGCATTGTAGTTCTCAAGCAAGGGAAAATAATTGACTAGAAGCAATGCCAGTGAAATTGCAAGAATAATTGCCGCAAAGAGTATAAAGTTGAACAAGTATGCCGGCATAAGAAGTTTTTTCCACTCATTATTGCCAGCCTTGCGGGCAGCGTGCGCACGAGGCGCAAAAGCTTTGTTAGCCTTGTTCATCCATTCTTCGCGCGGGATACCCCTAGGTTTGCCAAGGGTAGAATGCGCTATCTCCTTGTTCGATTAAATGCAGGCTAAATGCATTATCTGCGGCCGCTAAGGCAAAATGCCTCCGGCATAGTTTTGTGCACGAAACACAAGCACCCCCCATCTCTGAGCTGCTAGCCATAAACCACGGATTAGACTGAACTCCGCTTGAGCATATATATTCTTGTCACAATAGAGACTGACACGCCATATGCTGACAAACAAGGGCTTGTGTCTAGGTCCTTCCACAAGCGCCTGGCTTTAGCCGCTGGCTACTTCACCACTGCGAGGCGTAATTTAATTATACTATAGTTGATTTTGAGGGGCAATGATGGATTTGATATTTTTTTTGGCAACAGTTTAAGTAACCGCAAAAAATCTTGTTTCTTTATGCATTTTTCGTCTTGTTTTATGCTATTATTGTCATATAGTACAAATTTACAATACTAGCATTGGAGTTTGCCGACATGGTCCAAGACACTAATTATTCCTCAGGGTACTTTGAGTTGCTGTCCGAAAAATTCCCGACTATCCAAAGCGCTGCTTCGGAAATAATTCACTTAAAATCAATGATGAAGTTGCCAAAAGGCACAGAGCACTTCATATCCGACATTCATGGTGAACACTTGGCCTTTGAAAACGTTTTGAGAAACAGTTCCGGAAGCCTCCGCCTCAGAGTCGTTGACCTGTTTTCCGATGGGGACCACAAAATGGGGCAAGACGAGATCTTAGAATTTTGCAATCTTTTGTATTATCCCTCTGAATCTCTAGTCCGGCTGAAAAATAAAGGACGCCTTGACAGCGAATTCATTAGTTCAACAATACAACGCTTATTGTTGCTATGCAAAGTCGTATCTAGAAAATATACTCAAAAAACTACGATATCGCAGTTTCCCAAAGATTATTCCTACATATTGCAAGAGCTGCTTTTTAAAAACAGCATCGAGGAAGACCGGGCGGCCTACTATGATTCAATTGTTGAATCGATTATTGAATCAGGGGAACAGGAAAGCTTCATTACAAGCTTGTGCCATACCATCCAAGCATTATGTGTCGAACACTTGCATATTGTAGGAGACATTTACGACAGAGGGGACGGGCCGCATTTTGTTATGGATACATTAATGCGCCACGAGAGATGTGACATACAATGGGGCAACCACGACATCCTCTGGATCGGCGCAGCTGCCGGAAACCTGGCTTGCATTGCGAATGCTATCCGGATCAGTGTGCGCTATCAAAACATGTCTGTGCTTGAGGACGGCTATAGGATAAGCCTTGATCCATTGCGCCTCTTTGCTGAAAAACACTACTCTGGAGACACAACCCTTAAGGAATTCACTCCAAAAGCTGATAACCAGCCTGGAGCCATGGATTTGGCGTCTATTGGCCGCATGCAAAAAGCCATCTCGATTATACAGTTCAAACTCGAAAGCGAGCTCATAGACCGAAATGATTATGGGATGGACGACCGGAAAATCATCGACACAATAAATATGGATGACTGGACTGTCCAAGTAGACGGCAAGAAATACCATATGAACAGCAAATATTTGCCTACAGTTAGCCCAAATAACCCGACAAAGCTTACCCAAGAGGAAGAGGAGTTGATCGGGTATTACCAAAAAGCCTTTACAAATAGCCCTATTCTCCAGCGCCATATCCGTTTCATGATGGAGAATGGCAGCATCTACCTGGTTTACAACAACAACTTCCTTATCCATGCGTCTCTGCCGATAAACGAAGACTTGACATTAAAAACTGTAGAAATTATGGGAAGAGAGCTTTCCGGCAAAGCCCTTCTTGACTTTATCGACCAAGGAGCAAGAGACACATTTTATTCGCCTGGCGGGAACAAGGATTTATTCTGGTACTTGTGGTGCTCGCCTGACTCCCCCTTGTTTGGAAAAGACAAAATGACCACATTCGAGCGCTATTTTATTGATGACAAATCGACTCACACAGAAAGCAACTTGGGGTTTTACAAAAACTTGGACAATTCGCAGTTGGCAGAACTTGTGCTGGGCGAGTTTGGCCTTGACAACGAAGCGAGCAAAATAATATGCGGCCATGTGCCAGTGAGGTACGGCAAGAATGAAAGCCCGATTAAAGCGGGCAAACGCATTATCTGCATTGACGCCGGCTTCTCCAAGGCTTACCAAGACGAAACACAAAGAGCCGGATGCACACTTATATTCAACTCCTACGGCATGGTGTTAGCATTCCACGAAACATTCGAGAGTGTTGAAAAAGCCCTGGAAAGCGGAAATGATATGCTTAAGGGAACCTTATTTGTTGACAATACCCCTAAAAGGGTGTTTGTCTCAGAAACAGAGGATGGAAAGAAGTATAAGAAACAAATCAAGGATATCGGGGAGCTTGTGGAGCGTTACAGATCCAGGGAAACAAAGCAAAGAGAGTAAAAAGGGCATAATGCAAAAGTTTGCTTAATGCCCTTTTTTAATAGCTGTTGACTCATCAAATGGAAAAAAGGCATAGCATTTAGACTAAGCCATTTTTCCATTTGATGATTTTAAATAATCCGCCTCAAAATAAAGGCGTTTTACTCCATAATTTCTATTTGAAAAGTTTCAGCAGCTTGCTGTTATCTTTATTGTTTCCTGGTTTGCTAAGGATAGTGGCTTTTCTCGGGCTAGGAACCGGCTTTTGCACAGGCTCAAAAATCTGTTCTGGATCATCGCTGGCAACAAGCCTCATATTAGATGTAAGCCTTGCGGTAAAGCCCTCGTCTCTAGCCATGTTATTGCTTCTTTGCAGCTGCTTCACCCTATTGTGGCGGCGGATGGTCGGCATACAACAGAATATGATTTCACATGCCAATATCAATGCGAAAATCGCTGTCATGTTGTCAAAGCCTACGATATTGAGCTTGCCGCTTACTTGGAATGAACCTGAGAAGACCAATGCCGACAAGGTAGCGCACACGCCCTGGGGTACCCAGTTGTCGTTTCCGCCAGAAGCTTGTATCCTCCGTCTCTTGTAAATTCTGGCAAAGTAGGAGCAGAACAATATAATCGAGCTGGCCATCAAGAGAAAGTTGATATAAGATATTGTCGTCAGATCGCCAGGAACCAGGATGGGCACATTCGGAGCACCAGCCAACTGGACTGGCAAACCTGTGGAAATTGCTTTAACGAGCTTTGGATCCAGCACAAAATCCCCATGCTCGTCTAATAACAGGGGGGCTTCAAAAAATGTAGAGTACTCTCCATTTGCAAAAGCAGTTATTCTCTGGGTAGAGCTGACACTGTTGCCTTTTGAGTCTATAGCCTTCAACACCACTGTGCAAGTGCCTGTTTTCTTGAAAACATGCTCGCTTTCTGCTCCCAAGTCTGAGTACCCGTCCCCGAATTCCCACTCAAAATCTATTTTTCCCGCACAAGGGGATCCCCCGATTTGATGGGCTTTAATTGATGCAGCAAACAGAAGGGCCGGGCTGTCCTCTATGGTGGAAACTTCAATTTTCGGCTTTTCAACAGCAGGGACAATTATCATGTCATGTCCCTGCAGCGTGGCGTTTTCATTGTTTATCCGCACAACCCTGATTGTGTAGACACCTGGATCGAATGATCCTAAATCAATCTCGCATACTCGCTTAGATGATGTGACACTTTTAGTTTCTTCTTGTGGCATGGCCGAGTTAATAACTTTATATTCGATAGTCCATCTATCCCCGTCGCTAACCTTTGTGTTCACAACAGTAAGCCTGTTGTTTTCAGCAGTGCAAAGCGTGGAGCTCCTCAGTGAGGAATAAAACTCTTGCTGCCTGGAGCTGGCTTCTTTCACAATTGTTTTTTCTGCGACGGCATACAAGCCGCCCTTTGTCGCGATCAGCTGGACATAAGCATTGAAATTAACAGCATCGGCTTGATAGATATTCGTGGGGCTTGATCCTGAAGCAGTGGCGCCATTTGCAAAAGTCCATAAGTATTCGCAAGCAACACCAGAGCAGTGCAAAGTCGGGGTCGCCTTGTATGTGACTTTGAATGGGTCTAGCTTGTCTACGCTGACCACAACATCAAGCGCGCTGATTGATGTGACCACCCTTAGGCTAGCAGAACTAGAATAAGGAATCCCGTTAATTGACGCTAACTTGAAAACGAACTCTTTGTCCACTGAAGTTGTCGAGGGCGCAATGTCCACATACACTGAGGTCGAAGAGCTTGTTACGGTTTCGTACTTGTTAGATATTGCATTGTAAAAAATAGCGGTCCAAGTACCCGACCCATTATAGTTGGGATTTGTTATAATAAGCTGTGCTGTCTCAATGGGGCATATCTCGGAATTGCGAAAACTAATAGAAGGGTCTGCTGCCGCCACAGGCGAATACCCGTATCCAAGCATCGCAAAAAAAACATGCATCATGGCCAGTAGGAAAAGGGAAGCAGCTAGTTTAGGGAGTTTTCTCATGGAAATTACCTTAGACTTTACATTTGTCGACAAGAAGCGCATCAACATATCCAGTATAACATTTCCAGATAAATTTATCAAATTCAATGCCGGTTAAAATAAAAGAATGAGTTATTAATGTATTTGTACTACTGGCATGCAAACATTTGCTATATAAAACCCGTTCGATTAGAACGGCAAAAACGGTGTGTTGCCCATGACTTGGCCAGACAAGGCGGGATGCGCAAGCCGCTACACCACTTCGGCAGTCGCGCGCCCCGCTTCAACCCAAAGCGCTTTGCAAGCATGTGCGGCACAAGGGGGTTGGCAACTAGCCCGAGGAGTAATAAGCCGGTCTGGTTGCTATTAAAAAACCAACCAATTGGCTTTATACTCGTGTTTACTCTATCAGCAAAGCACCCATTGGCATCATAAAAAAATGCATTTGTGAATTTGTGATATAATCTTTACTGTCCAACAATTAAACATTCCGCTAGACAGCCAAGGGCCCAGCCTTGGTTCCACGCAATTTCAAACATGATGGTTTTAGCCAGCCCGGCTTATAAGCGTATAGCAGGTCTTGCGCGGGTGTTTGCTGGCAACACCGATGTGTCGAAATCATCCACAGCGCTTAGCAAGATCGTCGCGACAGCAAGCCAACAGGAAATGGGCAAACCTGCCCAAAGGCATTTTGATGGGCCGTGGGCGCTAGAAAATAGATTTTGGGGGCGTTGGAGGTTTCAGATAGCCAATGGGCTTGATGCACGCCAGGTTCCTTGAAAGGAGACAGACAATTGAGGCCATTGCCGCAGCAAATAGAGAAACCGGCTCTATATATAGTCGCTACACCAATCGGAAACTTGGGGGATATAACCTACCGGGCAATAGATATCCTTTCGAGTGTAGATTTTATCCTGTGTGAGGATACCCGCCAGACTGTCAAGCTGCTAAACGCATACGGAATAAAAAACGAGCTTGTTTCACACCATAAATTCAATGAGCACAAAAAGCTGGAAACCATATTTTCGCGGTTCAACAAAGGGGAGGCTGCTGCGCTTGTGAGCGATGCAGGCACTCCTCTTGTTTGCGATCCTGGAAACGTACTAGTCAAATCAGCAATAGCCGCAGGTGTGCCTGTCTTCAGCGTGCCTGGGCCTTGTTCAGTTATCAGCGCGCTAACCTTGTCAGGTTTTGAACTTGGATCATTTGAGTTCAGGGGTTTTTTGCCCAAGAAAAAATCAGCTATGAGGGAAACCATCAGGGATGCTGCCAACAGCGGTATGGCCAGCGCCATCCTAGTTTCAGTCCATAACCTCAAAAATGCCCTATTGGCTATCAATGACATCTGCCCTGGGCGGCAGATTGCACTTGCGAAGGAAATGACAAAGATACACGAGACAGTTTACAGGGGGACAGCGATAGAGCTGATGGAGCTTGAGGATTTTAAAGGCGAGTTTGTGCTTACGCTTGAAGGCCAAGCACTGGGCAACCAAACAGCTAGCGACGAGCAGCTTAAGGCAGAGATCGACGAATTGGCGCAGAGCATGACTGTGAATGAAGCTTTGAAGATTGTGGCTGCGAAGCACGGCATCAAGAAAAACCGCTTGTACGACCTTGCCAAACTAAATGGCTAATCTGTTTTCAAGCCTCGAATGCTTGAAGATTCCATTTGAAGAGATGCGCTGCACTGGGCACAACCAAGCGAGCGCCACCAGCAAATAAAATTTGAAAAAAAAAAACAGCTTGGCTTCGCCACAAACTCACGCTTATTTTGAAAATCGCGCCAACCTGCCTCAAGAAAACCCGTGTGTGATGTATGCATATAAGCCGGCTGGCCAAGCATCGCTTTTCGCCTGTGCCAGCCAATGCCAGGCTGGTTTGTACCCAAATGCCCAGTTATTCAAAGACGGCTCAAAGGACCAGCAACAGAAGTTTTTCTTTAGCCCGAAATTGTTTCCCATACAAGGAATTCTCCAGGATACTTAATAAAAGCTGCACAACCCGACAGCAAAGCCAGCGAATGCGCCTTTTTTTGTTATTGCAAGAATTTTACCGCGCTGTAATCGATCATCTTGACGAATTGGCGGCATCTCAACAAAGAGTTGTCGATAACCCGCCTGTCAATGCCCAACAGGCTTGGGGCAATCGCTTCTGTGTACGCTACTATGTCAAAAATCCGCATATCAAGGCTGTCTTGGTTTTCAAAATAGTAATGGAAGAAAGCTGACCATGCCCCTGACCTCATCTGTGTATAGACGACGAGTTCTTGGTCAGTAATCAAAAGTTTGAATTCTTCAGCAAGCCCAACGATAACTCTGTTTGAAAATTCGAGATTGAATGCAAAATTTGATTTGCATCTCTTCTTTGAGCAGGTCTCAAAGAAAAATCTTTTGTTGTTTTTATCAGAGAAAATAATGTCGAAATAAATGTATGAAAGAACCATTTTTTTTATAAGATAACTTTCAATATTAAAGTCCGCCTGGCTATCCACAAGCGCTTCAATATTTTTATAGAATTCGTACAAAACAAAGCCGACTAGGGAGTCTTTCGATTTATGGTAATAGAGTATTAAAGAAGATTGCACTTGCGCGCTTTCCGCTATGCTCTTTAGTGTCGCGTCATTGTACCCTTTTGCGTAGAACTCCTGTTTCGCAGAAAGTAGTATGTTTTCCCTAGTTACGGAACTACCGCCTGTTATGTTAAATGGCATTGTGCCAGGCATTCCTTTCCAAAGAATATTTAATTCAATTATACATCAAAATTTGAAAAAAGCAAATCCAGCGATGAAGAATATTCGCCTTATAACTTGAAAGAGGCTTGAAATGCGGAATACAACTCGTGAGTAAAGAAATGCAAAAATTTGAAGCTGGAAATTTCAATTAGTTCTTTTTGGAATCACATCCAATATATATAAATAATATCATATATCTACATATACAACAACACTTTCCATACAACATGTTCTATCATTGTAATTGCGTAAATATACAAACAAAGAGCCAATTGCACGGCGCCACACACCACTTGTGTTTGTCAATCTGATTAATTCCTATGACAACAACTCCTAAGCGCACAGCCAACCATTTATACGCAGAGGCGCTAAGGATATGCCGCCTATAAATGGTTGGCAATTAAGACAATCATCACTGGGCAAATCAAATTTCATTTTTGTTTTACGATATTTAAAAAGCCAGGCTGATCCGGTTAAAGCTGGATAGGATTTTTATCCTGCTGTTTAATCAATAATGCCAATCCGGCTACAAGAAGTTTAAGAACACAAGGAGCAGCACGACAACAATGCCTGCAGATCCAAGAAAAAAGATAAAAGTGTACTTGAGGGCAGAATACAGTTTACACAGCTTGAGGGCAGAGGGATACATGCTTGAGCACTCGTCAGCCATCGCATACAACAATGAGAAAGATATGGTCGCTGCAAACAAGCCGCTTACTACTATGCCGCTAAAGACAAAAATCTCTTTGAAGCCTGCCAAGACTTGGCTGGCTGTGTAAAAGAGGGCTGCGATTATTGAAATAACAACAAGAACAACACAAACGCTGATGGTTGCTAACCTTGCTGAATAGTTGAACCTGCAATATTGGGCAAACGTGCTTGCATCGCGATTTACCCTTCTCGGCGGCGCAGTGCGGACTGGGGCTTTTCTAGTTGGCGCCGGCCTTGCAGCGGCAACCTTAGTGTCCGATGTCTTTGGGACAGAGGTTCTTGCCAACGGCCTTTTGGAACCGCTCGCTACAAGGCGGGCAGAGCCTTCGGTGGGTGGCTTGGGTGTGGCAGAGCCTGCGCTGGGTGGCGGAGCGGCTGTTTTTGTAATTGGGGCGTTTCTAGCCTCCATTGGTTCTGAAACGGGTCTTTTTTTTCTTTGCATAGTAAAAAAAGCTCTATTGTTTTCTCTGTTTTTTAAAGTATTGTAGCATGAACTGATATTTTTGCAATGTTTTGATGGATGAGTTTAACACATCTTGGGCGCGGATCCCTCGAACGCTATCCTTCTGAAGGTATCGTTTTGCGGCTCGATGAATTGGCAAGATCATGGCTATATTGCTCACAGGAATATTGGCCATCCCGTTGCAGTCTTTACCAGGTTTTTCAAGGCTCCTCTTCAAGATGCCTCCGCGGTCTATAACAAAACCTATTTATAACAATAAAACCCAAAACAATCCACATATTTCCATCACCAGACAAATACAGCCTATACTGCCACAAATCGGCTGTAGCAAAATTATGTTGCTTAAAATTTTGACAAAATTTAATATGGTCCGCCATAGCGTTTGCTGCAAGAAAATTTGCGCTAAAACACCTTTTTAACAAAACCGAAGGATGATAGAATTGTGTTAGTCAATTATTTACATTGTATAGGTATTGAGCAAAATGGGAGCCAACCGAAAAAGCAAATCTGCTGCTCTGGTCTTTTACACAGTATTTTCTGTTATGACATGCGTGTCATTAATTGCAGCGATCAACAGCCCAATCGCTGGTATAGTAACGCTTGTTTTGCTTACAGCGCTTTCGTGCATTTTCTACGTATCCAAAACCAGCCGGATTGAACTTTTCACCTTTGTGCTCATGTGCATATCGTGCTCAGCAGTATCTGCAGTCGATGTTTTCTATATCCTAGACACATATAGGGCTAAAGGCAGCTTCTTTTATTCCATAGCCACTTTTGTTCTGACATTCATGCCGCTTATCACTGCAGCCTCTCTTTTCCAGCCGGAGTTAAATTCCAGTTTATGCGATTCAACATATAAAAATTATAAAGCCGCTTGCAGGGTAGCATGGTTCCATTCCTTGGCAAACTGCATTTCAAACCGAAGCGCTTTCGAGAAAGTTATTAGGATAGCAGTAATGACTTTCTTTTCTTTTCTCGGGGTTCTCTCAATCAGCAATGCAATCATATCTGGATCGCCTGTTGTCCAATCCAACATCATCCTGTACTTGACAATAGCGCTGTGCGGATTCTTGTTTTTTCTCATTGGCATCCGCTACGCCCTTGCGACGAGTTTCGCGCTTCTGCTGATTGGGTTTGCTTCAAGGGCCATAGCCCAAAAAATATTTGACATCTTGCCCAACATAGATATGAGCTACCTTTCCATATTCACCGCTTCATGCCTGTTTCTTGTATGCGCTTCTTTGGCTGTGATATGGGTAACTTTCAGATGGGACCTTTTCTACAGCAATGTCCAAGTTTATGAGAGGGGCGAAGACAGCATCGCCATAGATTTGTTCTTGAATGAGTGCAAACCGATCAAAGACTTGCAGAACTTGGTCAGCTTCCAAATCAAGTTTGATGACTTGAGGGAGCTGGCTTACTCTATAAAAACAATGCTAAATTCTGCCCATGCAACAAAGAGTGTTCTAGCTGGATACTACTGCGACAATGCCCTCAACCAGATTGAGTTTTACATGTACACATCAAATGGGGAAAAGCTGGAGCAAAAACTGCAAAAATCATTGCCAAAGCTTGACAAGCTTGACATAAAACCAGATCCACGATGGCTCGTTTACGACACTCTTTTCCCAACAGAAGTCGAAATGGGCGCTTTAGCAAACAGGTTCCAAATTGAGAGGTTGTACTCCAAGGGCCTTAAGCCAAACCAACAGTATGAAATCAACTTCTATGTGGCATTCAAAAATAAAATTGACCCAATTAACTTTGAAAACAAAATATCCCACTTGGGATTCAAACTGACATTTGCCTCTTACCCGGAAATGCCAAGCGAGTCAGGGTATAACTTCTTTGGGGAGTACAGGATCAAATCCTATATCACCACCCGCAGAATTGACTATTTATGTGAAAAGATAAAGTTGACAGCCAATGACTATGATGCAATGTTCAGCCTAGATTGGCTTGTAGAAACGTGAGGGCTCTTGCTAGTGGCTTTCCACTTTATTTGATTTGACTATTTTTACGTGCCCTGGAGGCTTGGCCCATTGCCCCTTGAGAAAATAGGCTTTTGAAGTGCGAGCGAAACCGTACCCGGTCACACTCAAAAAAAACGGCTACAGCAGGCAGCAGTATTGCCCTGTTTGCTGAACACACGAAAATCGTAGCTGGAGCCGCAAAAACACGGCGGCTCCAGCTATGGCCATTTTGGTGCCAATACTGGATTGCAACAATAGGCAATGAAAAAATGAGAAATGGTTTAGTTGAAACACACCCTGCAGAGAGGATTATCACAATGCAGAAGGGCGGTATTTATAATAGCCGTAACAGATCTCTAGTCATCAATTGATAGTTTTCGTATCCAATCGTAATCAGAGGTGTCAGGGACAACACCGTCATTGATTTCCAGGCATCTATCCAGCTCCCGCAGATAATTGTTCTCGAAACTCAAAGCGCAAACCTTATTGTCTTCAATCTCCATTGACATTGTATATTTTTGCTTTTCAAATGGTTGTAACCCGTCATTCTTCAGTTGGGAGCGCGTTACAAGCTTGCCCGCTTGTTTGTATGTAGTAACTGAAATCTTGAAGGCGTACTCTTTTTCTGCGATTTCAGGCAGAAACCCTACCAAGTCCTCGACATTTTTAATCTTGGCAACATATTCCCTCGTGATTTCAGGATCCCCGATAGCCACCCCTTTTCTAAAGAATGTTATCTCGAAATCCTCGAAGTTGCAAGTTTTGAGCGCTTCCTCAGCGTCGTCGCCGATTTTAATGCCTTGCCTGGTCTCAAGATGGTCTGACTCCTCCACTGTCGCAATAAATGGGCGTTTCAAGGTCCATTCCAACACAACCTCGCCTTTCTCGTTGTAAAAAACAAAATCGGAGGATGACCATCCTGGCGGCTTTTTTGCGTATGCGTAGAATGTAAAGGCCGCAAGCCCAACGACACACACAAGAAGAGCTGCTAGAGCCCGTTTGTTTCTTGCTAGAAAATTAAACATATTTTGCCCCGCATGCTTTTTTTATATATGTATGCAAGCATAAAGGCTAATATTGCAGAATTGCAGATCATAAGCGTTTGTCTAGACGCTGGCTATCAAGCTTTGGGCGATTCTATAGTCTAGCTCTGTAGTTATTTTAAAATTCATGGGATCGCCTGCAGCCAAGGCCACTTTCTCAGACGAGTAAGTAAATATTGAGCATGCGTCTGTCAACTCCAATTTCTGTTTGTCAGATAGCTGGGCGTACAACCCCATCAACTTAACGATATTGAAGCTTTGGGGTGTTTGGACTTGGTACATGTTTTTGCGCAAAGGGACATTGTGTGTCTCTTTGCCGTCAAAAGATTCGATAATGGTGTCAATAGCGGGGATGACTGTGTTGCATGCTCCAAATTGGCGGGCATGGCTGATGTTTTCCAATATTATGCTTTCAGTCACAAAAGGCCGCACAGCATCGTGGGTTACAATTATGCTATCTTCGTTTAACTCGTGGCTGCTGGTTGCCATGTCGATAACATTAAATAAGGTTTGGCTCCTGTCAGCACCGCCTGGCGCCAGTTTTACTTCGCCAGGTTTGCTGGCATAGCGCATGAGCAAATCTTGCGCGTGCTCCAGCCAAAGCGGGTGCACACCCAGATAAACCTCGCTAATGGCAGCACAAGATAAAAACACTTCTACCGAATGGATGAATACAGGTTTTGCGCCCAACATTAAAAATTGCTTCGGCGGGCCTTCCATCCTCATGCGGGAGCCAATACCACCCGCCAAAATCGCTCCAAAAACCATTTTCTAGCCTCCATTGAGGATTGCACTGTCATTAAAAAAAGAAAACCCGCGCATACTCATTGTAATGCATGGATTTCTTTGTGGGCAGGTGCTTCTTGTACACATTGACGTTAGATACTGTCAGCTTTCTTGATTTTCTTTGGCTTGTTGTGATGAAGCCTTGCTGCTATTATGGCTACGTTCACAAAACCAGCAATTATTATTAGCACAAATATCAAATCACTCAGGACAATGCCGTTTGAGTGCACTCTAAACTTTTCACTTTGCAAGAAGTAGACTCTCATTATAGCTATAGTGACCGAGCTTGCAAAGCCCACCAGCATTTTGTTGAGCAAGTCATACTGGCGCACCCTTGAGATTGACACACTCATGCAAAGCTGTCCGCACAATACGAATAGAGGTAGCATTATCAAAATGCCGTATTCTGTAAAGGGCTCAGACCAGACGATATAAATTCTTGTTACGCCATTTATCAACAGCTCGCCACACAAAGTAGCGAACATCAACTTTGAACCAAAAACTGACGGGCAAACAATGATCCTCTTTTTGCTTAATGGAACCTTTCTTAGCCTTAGTTTATTAATGTGGAAGAATGCAAAACCACAGCCAAGAATAAGACAAGCCATTGCCAAAGTGAACAGCCCGGGCGAGGCAGGGGCTGGTTTTAGGACAATAATCGCAATACTCGAGACTAAAAGCAATGCAAATACAAATTGCGCCATTTGGTCCCAAGATGCCCAATCGTTGTAGTCTACGCTTCTTTTCTTAATAATCACTTAGAAAACCTTCACAATAGTTTTGGCCTAGTGAAATTATAACATAAATCGACTTGCATCACATTATAAACTCCATGTTTAATGATAGAGATGCTTTGGGGGCTGCTGGCAGATGCGGAAAAAGCCTTGAAACAATCCATTGTTATCAAACAAGTTGCCCATGCTCAAGCAAGCCAACCTGTTTTTTATACATTTGACAAAGCAATCAGGTTTTTTAGCTTGGCTATGGAATCATAAATCCCTCCCACAGCATCAATCAAGCCGATCTCAACCGCCTTTTTACCTATCAGGATGGAGCCGATCTCGTTTATAAGCTCCTCTGAATTCAACATGAAATGCAGAAAATACGACTCGCTTATTGACGAATGCTCAACCACAAAGCTGACTATCCTGTCTTGCATCCTTTTGATATAATCAAAGCTTTGGGCAACGCCAACAACCAAACCATTCATCCTTATTGGGTGTATTGTCATGGTCGCAGTGGGAACAATAAACGAATAATCTGTTGAAACAGCCAAGGGGATGCCTATGC
This sequence comes from Eubacteriaceae bacterium, assembly GCA_009782875.1. Lineage (GTDB taxonomy): Bacteria > Bacillota > Clostridia > Eubacteriales > Anaerofustaceae > WRIE01. The sequence goes on from WRIE01000015.1 coordinate 26,001, forward strand.
TGTGGCCTCCACCAAGGACAAGCGACACTGTAGGCTTGCTCATGCCTGCAACCAGCTCGCTAATAGCAAGCCCTGCCTCGACATCGCCCCCCATTGTGTTCAAGACCAATAGCACCCCTTGTATATCGGGGTTTTGCTCCGCCTCAAGAATGGTCGGGATGATATGCTCATACTTGGTAGCTTTCCTGCCCGGGCCAAGCTCAATATGGCCCTCTATCTCGCCTATGATAAATAAAGGCAAGATGCCTGAATCATAAAGCCTGTTTGGATGGCCGAATTCTTTGATAGACTCCATAGCAGCTGAAGGCTGGCAGTTTTCTTCCTGGGTGTCTATTTCGTCGACGCGTGGTTCGCCATTGTTGTTGTACAATCGCTTCATTTCGCCTCCTGAATATAGGACTTGCATAGCCTAAGCTAGTTTGGGCAGAATCAATAAAGGATATGCAACATAAAACAACAGATTGCAAATCCATGCGCCATCCAATGCTCCTGGAAGTCAAAGGCATTGCCAAATACCACGTCTTTTTAAGCGTTATATGTATAGAACAGATTTAATTGTGCTAAACTTAATTATTAGAAGAAAGTAGCAAAAATCATGGATCAAAACGGAAGCCTCAAGAGTGATTTTCTTAAAATACCAAATATCTTGTCGATGTTTAGGCTTTTTTTAGTGCCTCTTTTTATTATCTCTTTTATGAATGGATCGAAAAATGTGCCGCTCTCATTCGGGCTATTGTTATTGTCATTAATCACGGATGTCCTTGACGGCTATTTTGCCCGGAAATTAGGGCAGGTCACTGAGCTGGGCAAAATACTGGATCCACTTGCAGACAAAATAACTCAAGTTGCAGTTGTGTTCGCATTATGGTTGAAAGGGTTCGTTCCTTTTTTTCTATTTTTGGTGGTAGCAGCCAAAGAAGCCACAATGGTCATTGGGGCGATATATTTGAACCAGAAAATCAAGTCTGCGATGATCCCTTCAAATGGATGGGGAAAATCAGCTACTGCCACTTTCTATGCTTCTGTTGTGCTTTTTATCATCGACGCCCCTTTCGGTTTGGGCGTTTATGTAATCAATATTTCGGTAGTGCTTGCTATGGTAGCTTTCATGACATATATGCAAACATTTATAAACATGAAAAACCGCGTTTAACTACTGTGAAATCTGGCCAATCAAGCTGAAGACTTCTTGTGGCGCGGCAGCCATGGAAATTGCGCTGCGAAGTTTCGCCGCATTTGGGCAGCCTTTCGAATAATGCATAAAATGCGCTCGAAACTCTTTTATAGCCCTTTGTTCCGGCTTAGTTTCCAGAGAGAGTGAAAAGTGCCTATTTGCAGCTTCTTTTGCAGAATACAATGCTGTGCAGCCCGCAATTTGCCTAAAGAGCATCGGGTTGCCCAAAGCCCCCCTGCCAACCATGACTGATGCGCAGCCTGTGTAGCTTTCCATATATTCATACGACTCTACGGAATCTACATCGCCATTGCCCACAACTGGGATTTCGCAGGAGTCAGCAACTTTTGCGATTGCATCCAAATTAGCTTTTCCACTATAAAATTGCTCGCGACTCCTGCCATGGACTGCAACCATGCCTACCCCGCTTTGCTCCAGGACCTTAGCAGCTTCAACCCCTACGTCTTTTCCACCCACAGCAATGCGGATTTTCGCGCTCACCGGCTTGCTGGAAGCTTTCACAACGGCTGCGGCTATCCTTGCTAGCTTCGGCAGGTCAGACAGCAAAGCGCTGCCCGCGCCTGTAGAGACAACTTTTCTTACAGGGCAGCCACAGTTGATGTCAATAAAAGAGAAATTTGTGCTATTGAGCCAGCGTTTGACTGATTCTGACATGCTCTCTTCTTCGGAGCCGAATATTTGGACCCCACATGGCGCTTCGCCATCCAAGATTTTCAACATTTCAAGTGTCTTGGCATTTTCGTAGCACAAGGCCTTTGCGCTAACCATCTCGCTGACAGTAAAAAGCGCATTATTCTCTGAGCAAAGCAGCCTAAAAGCAGAATCGGTGAACCCTGCCATCGGGGCTAGGCATGCCCCCCGCCCTTTTGTGAGCTGCTCAAAGAAACTTCTCTTTGTTCCGCTCATAAATCAACCTCAAACCTTTCATGCTCAATAAGGGGTCATGTATGTCTATGCAACCTGTGTGGGGCAGTATTGTATCCGCATAGCCGCCACAGGCGACAGCCTTGAAATCGACTCCAGCCTCTTTTCGCATTTCTTTTAATATGTATTCTGTTTGCCCGATATGAGCGTATACCAAACCAGCTTGTATGCTTGTTATGGTGTCCGAAGCCATTATTGTCGGAGGTTTTTCGATTTTCACCAATGGAAGCAGGGAAGCTTTGCCGAACAGCGCCTCAGCGCATGCCTGCAAGCCAGGGCTGGTGATTGCAGCGCAAAAGACCCCATCTGCATTCACATAGTCATACCGGGTAGCCGTGCCAAAATTCACAACAACAATAGGGCAGCCGTACAGCGCCATAGCCGCTGAAGCGTCTACAATCCGGTCTGCCCCGATTTGCTCTGGATTAGGCCCGATGAGGGATATTCCTGTGTCAAGCTCGTGGGACACAAAAACCGGGTTGGTTTTAAGCAGGTCACTTACGGCATTCTGCAGGGGGCTGTTTGCCTCCGGAACCACACTTGATATTATGCACGCATTGACATCCGTTATATTTACACCTCTAAGAGACGCCATTTGGGATATAAAAAGGGCAATCTCGTCAGGGGTGCGGCTTTCCTTGGTAATCATTTTAAACCGCTCCGAAGGGGTTTGCCCTGCAAAGACAACAAACTCTGTAGTGGTGTTGCCAATGTCGATTGCGAGAAGCGCCATCTTAATCACACTTCCTTGTCTTTTTTAGATTGGCAAACCACTGCCGGCATAGGCATGGCTGCCTGCTTCCTGCCTGGCTTGGATGACCGGCAAGCAATATATAAAGGGGGCTTGGCCTTGCAGCTCTATCAAATCCTTGTTTTCAAACACTTCCATGCTCCATTCCCCAGTAGCATATCCCATTGAATGCAGGGAATCCGATATTTTGGCGTATGCGCTTAGCAGCCTTAGCCTATCTGGCGAAGCCCCGACCTTGGCGCAGCTTAACAGGCATGGCCCTATTTTTACAAAGCCTTGGCTGCCTAAAGGCTCTCGCGACAAAGCCCCTGCCAACATGATGAATGGCCCAAGCAACCCAGAATAGCTGCCTGTCCATAACACTGTAGAGCCCATTGGGTCTTTTTCGGCTGCTTGGTTAAGCAGCTCCAAGGCGGCAGATGAGCCCATGGTATTCTCCTCTGCGCTCAAGTGTGCCAAATCGCCACTAATATATAAAGGCCCAAAATTAAACAACTCGATTTCAAAACTATTTTTAGCCATTAAATTTCCTCCATGCCCAATTATTGACAGGCATGTGGCTAATATTCAATCATGTGCTGTTTTATAACCTTTAGGTGGTCCGCCTTAGGCGCAAAGACTCGAAAATATCCTCAAATCCAATTCCCATATGCGCAAGGAGCACACCGAGATGGTAGAGCAGGTCACTAGCCTCGTACACCACTTCATCCTTCGAATTGTTTTTTGCCCCGATTATAGTTTCTGCGCTTTCCTCTCCAACTTTCTTGAGGATTTTGTCAATTCCGCTATCAAACAAGTAGTTCGTATATGATCCTTCAACCGGGTTTTCCTTGCGCGAGAGGATCACATCATAGAGCTCGAAAAGCATTGCAGAATTGAACTGGGATCCTTCTTTGGCATATATTTCATTGAAAAAGCAGTTCTTCGCGCCTGTGTGGCATGCAGGCCCTTCCGGTTTGGCAGTGATCAACAAAGTGTCGTAATCACAGTCAGTTTTAATCGAGACAACCTTCATGTAATTGCCAGAGGTATCCCCTTTATGCCAAAGCTCTGAGCGCGACCTGGAAAAGAAATGAACATCTCCGCTTTCTATCGTCTTTTCCAAAGACTCTTTATTCGAATACGCCATCATTAGAACTTCATTTGTACGCCAATCCTGTACAATTGTTGGAATCAGCCCATCAGGGCCGTATTTTATCTCCATCGCTTTATCCTCGCTGTTATCTATAGCTATTGCAGATCTCCAAGCATCTTTTCAACTCCAGTTTTCCCTCATAAAGAGCCTTGCCGATTATTACACCACCCATGCCCAAATCAAGGACATCGTATAAATCTTGTTCGCTGGCCACTCCGCCTGAAGCAATAAGCTCGTGGCTGGTTTTAGCCCCCATTTGCTCGTAAAGGCTTATGGATGTGCCGACAAGCATCCCATCCCGGTCTATGTCTGTGGCAATGATTGATGCTATAGGTAAACCTTCGATCTGGATCAAAAAATCCAATACCCCAATGCCGCTGCCTGCTTGCCATCCGTTGACCATTATCTCCCCGCCCAAGCAGTCCAACGCAAGGCATATCCTATTTGGGTAGCGCATAGCGGCAGCCTCAAGGAAACCTTCGTTTTGCACAGCATATGTTCCAATAACTATTCTCTCTACACCTATATCTGCACGGGAATCAACCGCGTCCATGCCCCGGATTCCCCCTCCAACCTGCAATATAAGCCCGGAGTCGCTAGCCAGGCTAGCTATCGCTATGCCATTTGTAGACCCGTCGCCTTTTGCCGCATTCAGGTCAACAACATGCAAGTGCGTTGCCCCGTCTTCCTTGAATGAGGCTGCAACCGCAAGCGGGTCGGCAGAATATACAACTTGGGTTGAAAAATCGCCTTTTGTCAGCCTTACACATTTTCCGTCAAACAAGTCTATCGCTGGATACACTATCATGGGGTTCTTCTCCAAATTTGTAATTATTCACTAAGCAATTGCCTCGCAACCAGCAGGCTAAAGCACCCCTTTTGTAGATGGGATGCCGTCTCCGACAATGGCAATGGCTTGTTGCAGGGATTTCGCAAGGGCTTTAAAGATAGCCTCGGCGATATGGTGGGTGTTTTGCCCATAAAACAGCCTTACATGCAAGTTCATCTTTGCGCTGGAAGCAAGGGCATTCATAAACTCTCCTATGGCTTCGGTTTCAAACACTCCAAGCCGCTGCGCAGGGAAATTTGCGTCAAAACAGCAGAAAGGGCGCCCTGACAAGTCAATGGCGCAAAGCGCAAGGGATTCGTCCATTGGAATAATAGCGCTGCCATACCTGGCTATGCCGTTCTTGTCTCCAAGACATTCAGCCAATGCCGCCCCAAAGCAAATGCCAATATCTTCGGTCAAATGGTGTGAATCCACATATGTGTCGCCAATAGCTTTCAGCTCAAGCTTGAAGCCCCCATGTTTGCAAAGCAGCGTCAGCATATGGTCTAAAAATCCAATGCCAGTGTCGATATTGTACCCTTCCTCGTCCAAGCTCAAAGCAAGGCTGATTCTCGTCTCATTGGTGTTGCGCTCAATCTCAGTCTTTCTCATCGTCTTCTCCCATGGCTTTTGCATACGCTTTGCCGATCGCTTCCAGCAATGCCTCGTTCTCTTCTCGGAGCCCGACACTAATCCTTATATTTGATGGATAAGAGCTGTATGAGCGTATAAGTATGTTGGATTTCATTGTCTCTTCTACAATTTCTTTGGTTATGGGGGTGCGCACAAGGATAAAGTTGGACTGGGATGGAAAAACCGCCATGCCTTCAAATTCAGCTAAACGCAACGCCAGCCAATCCCGCTCTTCCTTGATTTGCTTGATATACGGGGCTATTATCCCTGGTTTCCTAAGCAGCATTGCCGCTGCGGTTTGGGAAAAGGAATTGATGCTGTACATGTCAATCGCGCAGTTGATAGCTGTGATATTCTCCACAGCGCCGATCGCAAAACCAACACGAAGGCCCGCGCACCCGAATGCTTTGCTGATTGTCCTAAGAACCAGCGCCCTGGGATTGCCAGCAGCGTAGCTTGCAAATGACTTGGCGCTGGAAAACTCTATGTATGCTTCATCTACCACACACATGCCGCCAGTGCCCTCAATGACCCTAATGATATCCTCGCTTCGCCAAAGGTACCCAGTGGGGTTGAAAGGGTTGCATATGAATATCAATTTAGCGTTTTTCTCGTTTGCTTGGGCAATCAAGCCTTCAATATCAGGCTCTAGCCACTCATTTGACGGCTCGATGCCGATGTACACGCCTTTTGCGCTCGCAGCTCCGCTTTTGTAAGAGCCGAAAGCCGGCTCCAAAGACATGGCTACATCCCCGGTTTCAAGGTAAACATCACAAATCGCGCGTATCAATTCATCAGAGCCATTGCCAGCCGCGACATTGCCAACACCTACAATGCCATCCAGATAGTAGCAATAAGCTTCCCTAAGAGCCAGTGCCTCGCAGTCTGGATAGCGGTTCAGACCCAAGTTGAACAGGCTTGCCAGCTCATCCCCTGTAAAGAACTCTTTTGCTATGTCATATGGGCTCTCATTGGCGTACAACTGAACCATTCCAATGGCATCTTCACTGAGGGGGTTTAATGGAGGCAACATGCCTTGGTAGTATTTTCTAACTAGGCTACTCATATTTTTCAATTCTCCTGGACACAGACTTCCCATGGGCAACCAAACCTTCCAGGTTTGCGAACTTGACAACTTTGGGGGCGATTTTGCCAAAGGCTTCTTTGCCATACTCCACATAGTTGAGTTTTTTCATAAAGTCATAAGTCGACAAAGGTGATGAGAACCTTGCTGTCCCTGATGTCGGCAGTGTATGGTTAGTGCCTGCCATGTAGTCGCCAAGCGCCTCAGCCGTGTATTTGCCAATAAACACACAACCTGCGTTTTTGATGAGCCTGATTACCGGCTCATGGTCAATGCAGCAAACTTCCAAATGCTCAGGGGCAAAGCTGTTTGATATGCAAGCAGCTTGCTCTAGACTCTCGGCGATAATGATGGCTCCGTTTGATTCGATCGACTGGCGGGCGATACTGTCCCCTTGCCAGAGGGAATCCAAGTATTTGCCCACATATGACGAAACATCCTCAGCGAGCTTGGGGCTCACAGTGACCAAGACAGAAGCTGCTTCCCTGTCATGCTCTGCTTGGGCGAGCAAGTCAAGGGCCACTAGCTCAGCGTCAGCCGAATCGTCTGCTATAATGAGAACCTCGCTGGGGCCAGCCACCATCTCAATGTCCACATCCCCAAAAACAGTCTTCTTTGCCATAGCCACATACGCATTTCCAGGGCCGCATATCTTGTCTACTTTTGGAATCGACTCTGTTCCATAAGCTAAAGCTGCAATTGCTTGGGCGCCGCCCCCCAAGTAAACCTCTTTGACCCCTGCCATTCCTGCGGCTGCCAAAATGATCTGGCTTGCTTTGCCGTCTTTCTGGGGCGGGGTTATAAGTGCTATACGCTCGACGCCTGCAGCTTTTGCCGGGACAGCCAGCATAAACACTGTGGAAGGATACGGGAACGAGCCCGCAGGGACATATAGGCCGACTGAAGCCAATGGAATCGCTTTTTGCACCAGCCTTCTGCCTGGCTCGTCGACTACCACGTCTTGAAATACTTGCAGAGCGTGGAATTGGTGTATGTTGTCAATCGACTCTTGGAATATTTGCTTGACATCATCCGGCAACAATTCCATTGCCTCTACAATATCCTCTTGGGGCACTGCAAAATTATCGATGTCGACTCCATCAAATTTCTTAGTGTAATGGCGCAAGGCGCTGTCCTTGTTCAGCTCGACATCCGCGATTATTTCCTCAACTACCATTTGGATGTCCTTCAGCTTTGCAGCAGCCCTAAGGGAAATCTGCTTTTTTGCCTCATCAACCCCGATTTGTTTAACATCAAGGATTTTCATTAAATCTTGGCGCGTTAATACCCTAGGGGAATGCGCCACCTCCTAATCCAGTTAAGTGTGGGCTTTACATTTGCTAATCCGCCGCCCGCTAGCTAAGGCCAGCCTGCTGTTGCTATCCCAAAACACAAACGCAACTGCATACCATGATTTTTAGCTATTTGTTTTGCGTTAGCGGCATGTGGCGGGCTATTGGCTTATGCCTGCCTGTTTCTCCAAAATATCTATTAGCTCATAGAGCTCCTTTTGTTTTGTTTTTAACGCTGCTTTGTTTGTTATAAACACTGGGGCAATATCAAAGACTTCCTCCAGCACAACCAAGCCGTTTTCCTTAAGGGTTTTTCCGGTTTGGACTATGTCGACAATCACATCGCTCATATCCAGCAATGGGGCGATCTCTACTGAGCCATTGAGCATAATCACATTACATGGAATTTGTTTTTGTTTAAAATGCCTCTCTGCGCAACGGACATATTTGCTTGCCGCCACAATCTTCTTGGCAGCTTTATACTCAAAGCCTTCTTTGCCTGCCACACACATCTTGCATTGGGCAAAAGGCATTGAAAAGAGCCTGAAAACATCGGGATCTGTCTCCTCAATCACATCCCTGCCAACAATCCCGCAGTCTGCCACACCAGTCTCCACATAGACAGCCGTGTCCGCCGGTTTGACCAGCAAGACCTCATAGAGCCCTGATTTATCGCTTATAATGAGCTTTCTTGTATCGTCAAAGCTTGGAAACTCCAAACCAGCTTGTGCCAATAGGGTTTCCGCCTCGCTGGAAATCCTGCCTTTTGCTATCGCTAATCTAATCACACCCCTGCCCTGCCCTTCAGTTCATCTAAACTCTCCAAATTTTCGTCGCCATACTTTATGGACAACTCCCCAGAAGCGCCTTCCAGCCGCACGCTAAAGCCTTTCTCTCGCAGGGCGTTAGCCACGATTGCCGCTTGGCCCGCAATTGTGGGCGGGGAGGCTATTTCAACTGTTTTGATTGGAGGGTCATTATCGGCATTGTAAAAAGACATCGCCTCTCCAAGATGGTGTCCGAAACCGCAAGCGCTTGAAACCGGGCTGATGCTTGATGCCAAGTCATCGTAACGCCCCCCGCTTATAACCTCTGTCTTTGCGCCGGCTATATAAATCTTGAAAATCATTGCTGAGTAGTATCCGAGGGTGTTTGTAAAGCCGAGGTCTAGAAACACATTTCCAGCTGCGCCTTGTTCTTCAAGCAAGTTGTATATTTGTGAAATACTGTCTAGCGCGCCAACCATCTCGTCATTCAAACATAAATCCCTGGCGCGGCCAATAACATCATTGTAATTGCCAAAGAGCATACATGATGCTATTGCTGCCTCGACAATATGCTCAGAAACACCTGCCTTGCGCATCTGTTCCGCCAACCCAATTGCATTTTTATTTGAGACATGCTTGTGCATCTCTTGCTTTTGGCCGTCATCCAAACCCTTTTGCTCTGCCAGCAAAGCGTTGATAAAACCCGCATGGCCAATATCTGTGCGAAAGCTCTTGATTCCCAGTTCAAACAGGCTCTCTTGCGCCAGTTTGACTATCTCGCTGTCGCAAACCGGTGTTGGGTCGTTAAAGATTTCAACGCCTGATTGTGGAAATTGCATATGTGCCTGGTTTTCAAAGCGGACTATTTCAGTAAAATACGATACCCTGTCAAAACCATTTGTGCTCCCTTCCTCAAGCAGATGAAAAGTGGCGTCTGGCCTCACCAGCAATACTTTCCCCGTCCTGTCAATCAGCTTGAGCATGCTTGAAGGCTCAGTTTTGCTGTAGACCGTAAAAAGCTGGGCATCAGCAAATAGAGGGATTGTCACTTCGTTTAAGGCGTACCTGTCATACAAGCCCTCAAGCTTCCTGCGCACACTGCTAAATTTGCTATTATCAGCTCCCATGAGACTCCTTTATTCTTCTAAAATAATTTATTATATCATGTTTTTCTAATTTTTATGGGCTTTTGTATTGCCTTGATAAAATAAAGAGAAAAAAGAGAGGAAAAATACATATCCATATTTTGCATGCAGAAGGTGGCAATTATTGGTCTGGGTTAGGAGTAGAGCGCAGGACTCACGATATTCATTTGTCAGAGTAGGAACCGGCGTCGCCTCAGATCCCCCTCGAAAGATCCGCGCAGGCGCAAGAATCCAAACCTTTGCAAGCAAACGCTGCAATACAGGCAATCCAAGCCAGAAAAGGTTTTAGGTTTTGTTTATGATATCATCTGCATTTAATGCGAGCTCGTAGAAATAAACATGTCGAAAAATACAACAATTTGGTAACAAACAATAAAATCTATCCCCTTTTGCGGCAAATGTGGCTGAATGCTACAAATATCATAGGGGGATAGATCATGGTGAGGCTATTCTAAGTGTAGCGGCGGGAGAACCATCCTGCGACGAAATTTTACAATGGACCATTGGCCATGGGGAGTAGCCAGTGTTGAAAATCCACTAGAAAAATGGCTCCATTCAAAAAAAAACACACAATATGAGCCATGCAAACATTGTGTGTATTTTTGATTTGTGCGCTTACCCAATTGCTATTTCTGTCTCCATGTCAAACAAGTGGATTTTCGATGTGTCGACACCGATCTTTATCCTGTCGCCAATCCTGTAAACCTCGCCAGGGGGTATCCGCGCAACCAGCTTGTCGCCGTTGCAATCCAAGTATAAAAAGATCTCGCTTCCCATCGGCTCTGAAAGCTCAACAACCGCATCAAACACTCTGGCTGGGTTTGCCTGCAGGAATGCAGCTGAGGCATGTATATCCTCAGGCCTGATCCCGACACATATTTCCTTGCCCAAATGCGCCTGGATGCCTAGTTTTGCGACTGGCAGTTTCCCCGCAGCCATAGAAGCCTGCATGATTCCATCCTGCGCCGACAACACGCCATGCGCAAAATTCATTTGCGGGCTTCCAATGAACCCTGCCACGAACATGTTGCATGGCTTGTCATACAATACTTGGGGGGCATCGACCTGCTGTATCATCCCCTCTTTCATTATGACGATCCGGTCTGCCATTGTCATCGCCTCAGTCTGGTCATGGGTCACGTAAACAAAAGTAGTCCCCAAGCTTTGGTGCAGTTTTGTAAGCTCAGCCCTCATGCCTGCCCTGAGCTTCGCGTCGAGGTTTGACAGTGGCTCGTCAAGCAAAAAAACAGCCGGATCCCGGACCATGGCGCGCCCTAATGCCACACGCTGGCGCTGCCCGCCGGAGAGAGCAGCGGGTTTGCGCTCCAAAAGCTCCTCTATGTCCAAAACCTTTGCGGCATCCCGTACCCGCCTGTCAATCTCATTCTTTGGGATTTTTCTCAGTTTTAAAGCAAACGCCATATTTTTGTATACTGACATATGGGGGTACAGCGCGTAATTTTGGAAGACCATTGCAATGTCCCTGTCTTTTGCCTCCACATTGTTCATCAATATCCCGTCGATATACAGCTCTCCCGAGGTGATCTCCTCAATGCCTGCAATCATGCGCAGTATAGTGGACTTTCCGCACCCTGAAGGTCCCACGAGGATAATAAATTCTTTGTCATCAATTTCCAAGCTAAAATCATGCACAGCCAAAACTCCGCCCGGATACTCCTTTGTTATGCCGTCTAGTATAATGCCAGCCATGAGTCCCCCCTATTGTCAGACACAATCTTTTGGATTCCAGCGCCAAGCAGCTCCTTGCGCCTAGCGCCCCATCTGAAACAGCAAGACAACGCCAACAGGGATGCAGCCAAGGATAAAAGCGTTTGATTTAAAACAAGCAGCCTCACTTGCACATCCTTGTGCGCTGGCGCCATCCCCAAATATTCAACCAAACCATCCTTCGCGCCTTGCCACAACCCTGACCAAAACGAAAAATCGCTCCATTTGGTGGGAACCATCCACGGAGGGAGGATTTCCAAAAATGACGGCAACCACATCGCGAAAACTATCAAAAAGCCAATTGCGCAAACAGACTTGGCAAGGGATGCCATCTTCGAAACCATGTTATAAACAAGCGCAGCAGCGTATCCACCAAGAATCAACAGCGGCAATGAAGCCATCGCCTTTGCAAAAAAAACCACAGAGCCGCCAATCAGGATGCTGCCGGGGCTTCCAAGCCCGCTTGAAATCGCGAAGCTAGCAGCGTCAGCCCTAAGCGGGGAGGACGGCCCGCCGAAAAGCTCAGCCCCTGCCCAGCTTTGGCCAAACCCTTCAACTGCGTAGGAAACAAGGGCAAGCTCCCCGCCAAAGTCGAACACTCCCCTGACAACCCTCTCTTCACCATCAACCTTTAGTGACATGCCAACCACATCATTGCTGCCAAACAACCTCCATGCAAGCCCTGATGAAATTGAGCACCCTGCGCCATCTGTAGCCCCAGAAGATGATCCGCAAATATATGTAGTCGGCCATACAAGAGCAGCATCCCCGCTTATCGCAATATACGGGGCATTGGCCTCCCCTGTGCCTGTGGTGAATTTTGCGCTGCCTTCCCGCCAAAATGTAGGCCAAAATGTAGCTCCATTGGAGATCGAATATAGCCTTGCGTTATATGCTGCTTGGCTGCTGATCAATTCACCGAAGCGCAAAGATATCGCGCTGTAGGGCTCTATTTTTGCGGAGTTTCTAAAACCGGCAATAATAAATGCCCCAAGTGCAGCCCATAAGAGGGCATCGATCAACAACTTTTTAAAGGCCGCAAGCCGGTGCGCCAAAAGATATTGGTTCTGGCCGCTTATACCCATTGTCACTCCACCCTTATCCTGTCTCCCGCGCTCAGGGACTTGTTGCTTGAAGTGATTATTTGGCTTTGCCTGCCAATAGACCCAGAAATCGCAGCCATCTCATTATCTGAAATCGTTACAGAAACAGGCGCTTTGGCAACAGCGTTTTCAATGCCCAAAACAGTCTTTTGCTGCTCAACCACATATACAAAATACCCGCTGTTGTCAGAATGCAAGGCGGATAATGGCACACATGTCTCATATGTGTTCCGGCTCATCACCACTTGCACAGTGACCCTTTGGCCTCCTGTCCAATCGGTGCCAGGCAGCCGGACAGTTATCGGCACATCGCCCTCGTCATCTGGAGCGCCGATGGCATGGATGGCCCCTTTGACTGTCGGGGTGAAATACATTGAGCCTCCTGAAGTAGACACCTCGCATTCTCCCAAAACGGACAAGCGGTCTGCATCAGCCTTTGCCAGTTTAATTGCCGCCTCAAAACCCTTGCCAGAGTCCATTAATGAAATAAAAGGGTCCTTGGCTGTTGTCGCCCCTTCCCTTCCCATGGCTGTAACAAGCCCAGAAAAGTCTGAGTATAGCAAACCATTGTTTTTGCGCAGCCTCTCGAGCTTGTCCACAACTGCCTTCTGGGCTTCGATATCAAGCTTTTTTCCGACAGTGTTGTTGGCATTTTGCCTGTTTGTGTCAGAAGCTGCTTGGCTGGATTTCGAGTAGTTTGTTTGGGCGTTTTCATATGAGTTTTGTGCGTCCTCTACCCTGCGCTGCGCTGAATTTATGTCAGAATTCGCTTTTGACTCTGCAGATGAAAGCGCCTCTTCCCTGGATTTTACAGTGTTCTCCGCTTGGGCGATTTGGTTTTCATCCCCTTCGCCCTGGGCTCTATACAGGGCAGACCTGGCATCTTCAAGGGCTTGGCTTGCTGAGAAGACACTGGCGTTTGCAGATGCTCTTGCGCTGTTTAAATCCTCCTGTGCCCTGTCCAAGTTTGTGCGGGCATTGTCCAATGAAGAGGAATCAGCAGCCTCTGAGCGTTGTAGTTTTTCAAGCTCTAAATTAAGGTTGTCAAGGGTTGCTTTCTCCCTCAAGTACTTCGAGTTGATTTCATCCATGCCAAACTTGGCAATTGGATCGCCGGATTCCACCGTTTGGCCAACCCCCACATATGTCTCCTCCACTTTGAGGCCTTCAGGAACGGCTGTATCCAAAGTGTCTCTGGCGGCAACACTTCCTGTAGCAGAGATCGTGTCGGCGATTTGCGCCCTTTCTGGGGTTGACAAACTGACTTTGGCGAGAGTCGCCCCCGAAGTCCCCCTTGCTATTAGTGTCAGTGCGAGGAGGATACCCAAGAAAGCAGCGATGTTCCCCCCTGCCTTGAGCTGCTTTGGATCTGCCCCGCTAAGAACAGTGGAAAACCAGCCGCTTAGAGGCTGGCCGCCAGTGAGCCTGTCCAGAAAGCCCTGTTTATCTGCATCTCCTTGAAATCTTTCAATGGCTTCTTCTTGGTTGGCGAGGGCTGTCTCATTTTTATTTGAATTCTCTTCCATATAACTACTCCTTTAGCCCTGCTGACTGGATGCCAAGCTCAAGGTATTTCTGCCCAAACAAGAATACCAGCATGGCAGGGGCCAACATAAACAGCGATGCCGCCATCGCAAGGCCAAGCTTTTCGGCAACGATTTGTGGCAAATACAAAGACAATGGCCACAAGGACGGGTCTTTAAAGAAAGTCATTGGCTGCTCTATCGCGCTCCAGCATTCCAAAAACCCTAAAACAAGGGCAGACAGTATTCCGGGCATGCCCAGTGGCAACCCTATTGAAATAAATATCCTAAAATGGCTTGCCCCATCTATAGCGGCAGCCTCCAAAAGCGCCTTTGGCACAGCGTCAAATCCCTTTACCATTATAAATACAGGGTAAGCCGAGAAAGCGAAAGGCAAAACCACTGCCCAGAGGGTGTCCATTAGGCCCAATTTGTCGATCACCAAGAAATTTGGCACCATTGACACTTGGAATGGCATAAGCATCAACGCTATGTAGATTGTAAGCAGAGCCTTTCGCCCTTTGAATTTCAGCCTGCTAAGAGCCCAGGCGGCAGGCGCGCCCACTAGCAGCTGACCAAGTATCGAGGGGACCACCAGTTTGAAAGTATTCCAAAACATCACAAAAAACTGCGGCGTGTCCAAAAGCAGCTCCACAACCGGCTGCAATGTTGGCCAAGCTGGCAAAATAGGCCAAGTCGCGTCCCCTTCTATGCCTGCAAGCGCAGGGCCAATAGTTGCCTCAAGCTCTTCCAAGGACATAAGCGACCCGATAAGCATAAACCAAACAACCCACCAAACAAGCAATGCTACCACAGCTAGCATAATGGCCTTTGGTATAAACTTATAGGGAAACCCAAGAATTTTTTTTTCTTTCATTGGACTATACCTCCTCTGTAAAGAAGCGCAAGACCAATAATATAATTGCCAGCAGCACAGCGCAAAGCATAGCGGCTGCTGCGCATAGCCTAGAAATGTCCAAGTTCTGATACCAATTGTTGAACAAGTGCTGCAGCAGATATATTGAATCGTGGGGATATGAGCCTGCCACCAAGTATGCTTCCCTGAATACCTTGAATCCGTTGAGCAGCGATAAAATCGCCACAAGCCCTGTGGTGGATGCGAGCCCTGGCATTGTGATATTCACAAATATCTGCCATGCGTTGGCGCCGTCGACCTTTGCAGCCTCATACAAGTTTTGGGATATGCCGTCAAGGCCTGCAAGCCACAAAACCATGTCATATCCAGTATTCTTCCAAAGGTAAGTAAAAATCAACACCCAGAACGCCGCAGATGTGCCCATAAAGTCGACAGGCAACACCCCGAATCTGGCTAAAACCGTGTTGGCAAGCCCGTGTTTGTGGAAAAGCGCTTGCCATAGCAGCACAATGCTAGCAACAGGCACAGCCATCGGCAGCAGGTAGCTGGTCTTGAAAACCTTGCCCCAAGGGCGTATCCCCCGTACTAATAGGGCAATGCCCAAGCTTGCCGCAAGGAGGGCAGGAATGCACACCGCCACAAACTTTGCGGTGTTTGCTGCAGCAAGCCTGAACGCGTTGTTTTTCAATACTGAAACATAACCGTCCAAGCCGATGAACTTTATCCCCAAAGCGTCAAAAAAACTTCGGCGCACAGTGTCGACAAAGGGGGCTAAAAAAAACAGCGAAATCCCTGCAAAGCTTGGGGCAAGAAAGACAAGGGCTGCAAAGCCTTCGCCTCTCTTGCCTTTTGCAGTCGCGTTTGAACTGCTTTTAAGACCTCTCTGCAAGATAGTTTTTAATGTTTTGCTCAATTTCCTTGATTGCTCCTTCAACATCGAGCTCACCTGTGGCGCACTTTTCTACGCTTCCTTCTATCATTTCAGCCAAGACCGCGTCTTCAACAGAAAGTTCATGCAATCCAAACACCATCTCGTCTATGTCAAATGTGAACAAAGGCGATCCGGATTCTTCAAGACCCTCGTTTATGGCAGCAATTTGGGCATCCATGCCTTCCTTGGTGACAGGCAGCCCTGTCCCATAGTCTTGGCCCTGGACATTCAAAGACAACATCGCCTCCACAAGCGCTATGGCAAACTCCTGGTTTTTCGACGCAGCCGATACTCCTGCTATGCTAGAGGGCCTCCACGCCCCTTCCACAAGTCCAGGGAATGGCATAATAGACGCGCCTTCGCGCTCAATAGCAATTTGCAGCACTTGTAAATTGCCTCCCGCAAAAGCCCCGTAATTAGACATGCGGGCGATGTATCTCATCAAGGAGCTGGGCACTCTGGCAACTGATCCCCTTCCGCCGATCGCCATGCCCATCCGCACTTGGTTTTGCCTGCCCCCCCTCTGGCTGCCCAAATCGTACTTGACGCTAATCGAACTAACAGCCTCCAAGAAAAAGCGCAGGTTGTCGATATCAAGCGCTCCACCTTTGATGATTGAAGGGGCGCTTGCCAGCCACAAAACCTCTGAAAGATCGCTGATATCGTCAAAATACAGCTCTGAGCGCTCTTCCTCCGCCAACCCTCCGAAAGAGCGCATGCCGCCTTCTGGAAGACCCTTCCCGTTTACAACTAGAGAGACCAGGGAGCCAAGCCCATTTACTTTTGAAAGGGCTTCGTTGGTGCCCATAAGCAACGGCGCATAAAACTGGGTTGCAATGCTGAATATCTTTCCGCTCGAGGCATATGGGGCAAGCAAGTTCGCATAAACCTCGCTTGTATCCACTAGCCCAGCCAGGTCACAGAGCATCCCCTTTGCGCCATAGCTTTCTGCGGGGCATCCGTCTAGAATAATGACATCCGGACCATTGCCGCTTAAAAGCCTGGTATTCAGGTTCTTTATGGCATCAGAGGCGGAAATCCCGCTTTCCCTGCCAAGGGCTACCTCATAGCTGATTTGCGAGTCAGGGTTTTTCTTCCGCAGCTCGGCTATCGCTGACCTGACCATGTCATTGTCCCGAAGCGACCAAACAATGATATTCTTTGATGGGTCGACGATTGCAGTGTCGCTCCACTCATATTTATATAGCCTGTTTGAGCCCGAGCCTTCGAGCATACCCACTACAACGCTCTCGCTGCCCAGCACATGTATAGCTGATGCTGAGCTGTTCGGGTTGCCAACAGAATAGTTGGTTGCGTCCAAGAAGCTGCTTACATTCCCCTTTGCCACCTTAAAGACTGTGTCGTTGTAAAACGCATACAGCCCGCCATCTGGCGCTGCAGCCAAGGCGTTTGAGTTGCCGCCAAACATGCCGCCTATCCGGTTGCCCCTTCCGCCACGGTTCTGGCCGGAGCCAAGGGTCGCATTGCCGCTAGGCACGCTGGAGCCATCAGACAATTTGTAGCAAGCAATGTTGCCTGCAGAGTCCATTGTGTAAAAATTGTCTTGGCTGGCTATTGCCCCAGATATGCTGGTGTTTGTGTCAAGCAGGGTTATGGTTTGCCCGGTTGCCACATCGAAAAGCAATGTTTTGTTTTCCATGCCTCCCCTGCCTTGGTTTTGCCCGCCGCCGTTTGCGTTCCGTCCTGGGCTTTGCCCGCTGCCAGAAGGTGTTTCAGGGTCGACAGCCACAGAATAAGAAGTGTAATTATCGGGCCTGCCACCCCCTCCCCCTGGCTGGGTTTGCACCATAAAAACGCCAGAGTTGTAGCTGGCGATAGCTTTGCCTCCGCCCAGGTATGACAGGCAGGCAAGCATTATCATTTGCTGGTTGGCGACCAATTCGTCGATATCGCCAAGCGCCACATGCTCCCAAACACCGTCTATCCCAACAATCCCCAAGCCCTTGTTTTGAATGAAAGCGAGAAGCCGCCCGTCATCAAGCAAAGCGGAGGCAGAGATGCCAGCCAACTCTTCGTTTGCGGCAGCAGGGCCGGCGGCCTCGCTCCAACTAGCACCCCCGTCAGAGCTCTCGAACTTTTTCGCATAATCGGCGCTATAGCACACAATTGTGCCGTCATCTGCCAAAAAGCTCACGAAGCGGCCGCTGATTGGAGGGGTTATGTCCGTTTCGACATACTTTCCTTTTGTTGTTTGGGTATTTGCCCCTTGGCCGGGATTGCCCCCGCATCCTGCCATGAAGAGCAGAATGCCCGCCAAGGCAAGAATCGCTATGCGTTTTAATTTTTCCATATAATCCCCTTGAGATTTACTAAATTTGCTAATGCTATCTTACAGCCTAAACCTGTAATGAAGCTGGAATAACGATGCTGAAGAATTACAGCTTCATTACAGGTTTAGTGGATATGATGGGGGTATAATCATTATTATAGTGTCAAAATTGCAGAAATGGGGCAAAAAAATGAAGATCCTGCTAATTGAGGACGAAAAAGACTTGGCAGACGCGTTGACTGCAATTCTGCTAAAGAACAATTACTCAGTTGACAATGCCTATGAGGGTGAATATGGGCTTGATTGCGCGCTTACGTGCATCTATGATTTGATCATCCTGGATGTTATGCTTCCAAAACTGGACGGCTTCGCTGTATTGGCCCATGCAAGGGGGGCCGGGATAACAACACCTGTGCTAATGCTCACAGCAAGGGGGGAAACCCGCGACAAAGTCGCCGGCCTTGAAGCCGGAGCAGACGACTACCTGCCAAAGCCATTTGCTATTGACGAGCTTTTGGCGCGAATTAAAGCTTTGGGCAGGCGAAAGGGCGAGTATTTGGCTGGCGGAGAGCACAATTTGGGCAACAACCGCTTGTTTAACCCTATGAGCCTGGAGCTGAAAACAGAAAGCGGCACAGTCAACCTCACACTCAAAGAGTCCCAGCTTCTCGAATTGCTGCTCTCGCATAGGAACACTTATACCTCCAAGGATATGATAATTGAAAAACTCTGGAGCTATGATGCGGATGTGGTTGACAGCCATGTTGAGAGCCAAGTATCGCTGCTAAGAAAAAAACTCTCGGCCGCCTGCCCGGCGCTCTCGATAAAAGCATCAAGAGGCGTCGGCTACAGGCTCGAAGGACTGGATGATGTTTAAGAAAACCCGAAACAACATACTTATGCTTAACATGGTTATGGTCTCGGCAGTAACCATAATATCTTTCCTCGTTATTTTCTTCACTACTTACAACAGGGTGAAGGTTGAAAACCAGCAAAAGCTAGTGGCTGAAACAATACAAAACATAATGGTCCAAGACTCCACTGCAAGGAGGCCGCCAAACCGCCGCCACGAAGCAGAAACTAGCGAAGGCAGCTATTTCTCCGGTTTCGCAACTAGGCGCTTGCCCCCCAATGCCGGGTTGTCTTTCTCTGTGCTTCTAGATGGACAACGAAACATCCTGTCAGTCAACTCAATGCTGGAGATGGCTAGCGAAGACTATAGCATTGCCGCAGCGCTTGCTTTAGACATGCCGAACAAAAACCAGACTGTCAGGCTCCACGGTCGCATTTGGCAATTTGCCAAAACCCCGATAGGCGTAATATTCAAAGAAGAAGATGAAGCGCATGAGCAAATCTTTTACACTTTGGTCAGGTTTCTTGACATTACAGACTCCATCGCGATGGTCCGCTCACTGGCATTTATGCTTTTTGGCTTGACAGCAGCAATCCTCGCAGCATTCTTTTTTATCTCGCTCTACTTTGCCAACAAGGCTATTGAACCAATGGAGCAAGCATGGGAGAAGCAAAACCGGTTTGTCGCCGATGCTTCCCATGAGCTGAGGACGCCAATTTCGACTATCAACGCCAACTGCGCCGTGCTGCAATCTGAAGGGCCACAGAGCGTTGAGAGCCAAAGCCGGTGGATAGAGAGCATACTTCGAGCCTCAGAGCGCATGGGCAGCTTGGTGGCAAGTTTGCTGACTTTGACCAGCTTGGAAGATGGGCGCTTTTCCCCGGAGATCATGCCATTTGACCTTGGCGGCTCGTTGGAGCGCGCTATAAGGGAAATTGAAGCCCCAGCAATTGAAAATTGCCTTTCAATCCAATGCCAGATTGAGCCCGGTGTGCGTGTAGAGAGCGATGAGGAGCATGTAAGCCAGATATTAGGCATCATGCTAGACAACGCCGTCAAATACACCCCAAGCGGGGGGGATATTTCAATTGCCATGGGCAAAGAAAAGAGCCAAGCCGTTGTGCAGATACGAAACAGCGGGCAAGGCATTTCCAAAGAAGCAATGCCTTTCCTGTTTGAACGTTTTTTTAGGGCAGACGCATCCCGCTCATCAGAGCGGAAAGGATATGGCTTGGGCTTGTCAATCGCGAAGGATATTGCCCAAATGCTTGGCATTGGAATAGAGGCAGAAAGCGAGCCAGGCTCATATGCGCTTTTTACACTGCAAATTCCAGTAAAGCACAAAAAGCGCTTCCGGCGCTAAAAACCTCGGTTTGGCAGTCTCACAGCCGCCTACAATGATCATTTCTCCAGTTTTACGTCAGCACTTTTTAGCATTTTTTTCGTCTACACCAGCCAACGAGCGGAAATAACATCTGTTTTCATCGTAGCAACCGGTGATCCCATAGACAAACTGCATGTGGCGGACTTGCCTGCCCATTCACCGACGAGCCGCTATTCTTGCCGCAGGCCACCAAACAGGGAAACGATGGGCAAGAGCACCAAGTCGTGCCTGATAGCCTTCATCATGCTACATCCTCCTGCTTCCCGTGGCTCTAAAGCAGATAAAGCCTCTCAACAAGAGTTCCCTCACTTATCCTACAATCGCCTCTAAGCGCCCAATCGCATGCTTTCCAGCCTCTTTGAGCTTTCCGTTTTCCGGGCGATCTTTTCATCATCGCTGAACGTATTGCCTTTTGGAAATCCATATATGGTTATGGATGCAATAATCGCCATAACAAATTTCGATGGTAGACTGGCCGTATAAACCAGTGTTGAGAATTCCGGTAATGCACACCCAATCTCTGATATCGCCAACCATGATAGCCCCTTCCGGCTTTATTGAAGCGTTATAACTTGTGATGCCGCCGCGGGCAATAAGAGCCGCATCAAGTGCACTGGCAGCATCATACGCAGCATCTTGGTGAAGTAAGATTGACAAAAAAATAACGAATTTGGATTTGTGTCATATTTGATTTGGGCAGCTCCTGGGAGATTCTTTTTTTTGGATTGTACAGATGCTAATAGTCGACAAAATATGAGATTAATTGTATTAACCTCAGCAATAGGTGTGTTATCTTTAGTTATCACACAAAAGGAGAGTGCACCAATCTGGAGCCAAAACCCTCATACCATGCTAAGAGGCTGTTTAATATCCATAAATGTAAACGCTAAAAAGGCTGTTTAACATTATATGAGAAGTAAATATCCAAGCGGTATAACGAAAGAGCAATTCGAGATTATCAAGCCCTTTTTAGAGTCTGCCGCCAAAGCAACACGGCCATACACATATGACTTGTACGATATTTTTTGCTCGATACTATATGTTTTGCGCGAAGGGTGCAGATGGAGGGCATTGCCCCACGACTTTCCAAAATGGGAGGATGTTTACTGCCATTATTGAAAATGGGGCAAAAAAAACTACATAAATAAAGATGAGCGCAGCGCTTTAGAAAAAGCCTTGGATGAGCTGGCTATGCCAGAGCGGATTATTAACGGTAGAAGCCCTGGCCCGTCGATGCTGGCAATTGACTCAAAAAGCATAAAAAACGCTTTCACAGCAGGCGAGAACGGCTATGATGCGGGGAAAAAAAATATCAGGGGCGAAAGTGCGCTTGGCGGCTGACACTCGTGGGCTGCCCCATGGCATACACGTCACTACAGCAGATTTTACAGACAGGGATGGGGCAACAGAGCTGGCTGTAATTAATGCAGGCAAATACGAAAGCGTCGAGACTGTTTTAGCTGGCAGCGCCTATACTGGGGAGAGCTTTGCAGAAGCAATAAAAGGGCTGGTTGACGCGAAAGTCGAGGTTGTCAAGCGCAACGAGGTCCATATGTTCATTGTCCTTCCCAAAAGATGGATTGTTGAAAGGTCATTCGGATGGGCCGACAGTTGCCGGAGGCTATGGAAGGTTTGCGAAAGGCGCTTGGGCACATTTTGCCAAATGTTGTATTGTCGTTCATTTCAGTTCTTTTAATACTAAACATCCTCTTAGAATGATCTTGGTGAGGATGCTGTGAGGATGCTGTATTTGGTACAAGGCTCCCTTGACCTTAGGTTTAATAGGGTTGCTGCAAAGTCATTGAAATGAATCGCAACCGCTCTAGTCAACCAACGTGCTAATCCTCTCCATCATCATCCGTAGCAAGCTTCACTTCAACTGCCTCAATACGCCGGTCTTTGACCACAAGCACCTTGAAATCCAGCCCGTGGACGCTTATTTCAGGCATGCTCCCGTCTGTTGGCACTATAGTCAGCTCATTGAGGATCAAACCGCCAACAGTGTCGAATTCCCCTTCGCTTGGGATAAGCGCCCCTGTCGCTTCAGAAAGCGCTTCTAAAGTCGCGCTGCCCGGCACTTTCCAGATGCCGTATCCTTGGGGTGCGATCTGCTCTTCTTCGACAATGTCCAGCTCGTCATAGATATTGCCGACGATCTCTTCAATCAAATCTTCCAAAGTGACAAGTCCGCTGATCCCGCCATACTCATCCACGACTATCGCCATATGGATTTTTTCCCTTTGCATATTTTTAAAAAGTACATCAGTGCGAACTGACTCGGGGACAAAGTATGCCGGCCGCAATAGCTCCACTAAAGGCTTTGGCTCCCTGGTCGCCAAGTTCAGCAGGAAGTCCCTTGCCATGAGCATCCCCTTGATGTCGTCAGGATCTTCTTCATAGACAGGAAACCTGGAGTATCCCGTTGTTTTTATCAATTCGAGGATTTCGTCGTCAGTGGCGTGTATATTGATAAAATCAATATCAGTCCTGTGTATCATAACATCTTGCGCTGCCATGTTGTTAAACTCAAATATGTTTTCGATCATTTCTTTCTCGTCTCTGCCGATAGCGCCTTTTTCGTCAGCGACATCCACCATATACAAGATTTCTTCTTCGCTCACTTCAGTCTCTGTCTTGTTCGGGTCAACGCGAAGCAGCTTCAATATGCCGTTTGTCGCAATACTCAACAAGAAAACAATTGGTTTTAGCACTGTTGTCAAAATGTTTACTGGGGAGGCGATTGCTCTTGCAAGGCTGTCCGCTTTTTGCATTGCGATCCGTTTGGGAACCAGTTCTCCGAATATGAGCATAAAGAATGATAAAGCAGCAGTGATTGAAATGAGGGATACACTATTCAAAGCCCTTGGGCTGATAGCTGAAATTTTAAGTTTTTCAACAGCGAATAATGTAAGCCGTTCAGAAAAATCATTTGCAGCGAATGCGGATGCCAGCAATCCTGCGAGAGTGATTCCAACTTGGATAGTTGAAAGGAAAGATGTAGGGTTTTGTATAAGGCTCAAAAGCTTTAAAGCCCTCTTGTCGCCTTCAGCGGCGCGAGCCCTGATCCTGTTGTCATTTGCGGATAAAACTGCAATTTCTGCAGCTGCAAAAAGTGCATTTAGGGCTATGAGGGCAATCTGTAAAACTAATTTAGGCCCCAAGGGGTCGTCGGACAAAATAATCACGCTCCTAATTGGTATAAATGCTGCTGTTAAGAAGCATCGATGCCACTTAATATTAGCTCAGTATAGCATAAGTGGCATATCGAAACAACAACACTAATTAATTGAATTTCCTGAGCCAACACTTTCCAGTCCGGATAGATACTGGATCATTGGCATACGCATAGCCAAGTGTCTCAATGGCCACTGCGTGTAGCGTTACATTGCCTACAAGTGCAGTAGCCAGATTGCGCTAGAAAAGACGCGTGCCCTTGCGGGCGCCCGGATACCAGATCTCGTACACAACCTGCCATATTGAGCCGGTCACAGTCGGGAGGATCGTGGAGGGTAGGAACAGGCATGGCAGTGCTGGTGCTGGTGCTGGGCGCCTATAGGCAAGATAGCCTGAACCACATTTCCTACAGTAGCTACAGCAGCAGAGGCATCCATTTTTTTGCTGGACAATAGTGGCAAAGTTCCACACCCAGTCAAAAGATCCATCTTAATTGGTGCCACATCGCTTCTTCGTATCCTTGTAAAGTACAATATTTTCGCCTATCCCAACGAGGCAGCCCATTAGACATGTCATTGTTGCCTGCAAATATGCTGCGGCTTCCTCCAGTTGGAGAATTTGTGTGTTATTGCGGTTTGGTGATGTGCACAAGCATTTTTTCACACGCTTATGGAATGTGTAAACACGAAATCAAAACTTTTGTAGGTAAAAATACCCTATATTACAGCGATTTCTGCTAAAGGTTTGGATTCTAGGGAACGATGTAACGCATTTGGGAATTGATGTTCCTGCTTCGCTATTTAAGCGCTTAATTGACATTCCATTTGAATCTGCGCACAAGAGACTGCTATTGCCAAAGACTTGTGATATTTGGGTGTGTTTTAAAAAAACAAAACCTATAGTGCTAATCTACATAAATTATGAAAGCAGCTTAAGCTACAAATGCCTCAAACATTGATAGAAGCTTGTCAAAGCGCATTGAAACGCGCCTAAAATCCTTTAGCCTGCAGAAGAAGCGCTCAACAATGTTTCGCCTTTTGCAAAACACCTTGTCATAAGGCCTCTGGGTTTTTAGCGTTTTTCTTTGGCGGCGAAACCAGCCCGGCCCCCTCAGCCTCAAGATATGCTCTTATGTCCACAGAGCCATAAGCCTTGCCGCCAGCAACCCTTGCGCCATCCTCAAATTCCGCGTCATAAAACAGAGGGACAGCCGCCTTGCCGTCGTGCATGCTTGCAGGCGTCCAAAGTATGGCCACTGGCTTTCCTCCGCCATCGGCAAGGGCGTGGGTCTTTGCCGCCCTGCCCCCGCGCGCCGAATCGATGCCCTGCCCCCTCGAGCCTTCAGATGAGGCTGCGGCGCCGGCCGAGGCGCGGTGGCCCTTGGCATACGTTGAATCCACATGGCCTTCACCGGCGGGCCCTGCAGCTATGCTCCCTAGAATCCTCTCAACCAAGCCTTCTTCTATCCATTTGCGGAACCTTCCATACACGGCCTGCCACTTGCCGAGCCTCTCTGGCATGTCCCGCCACGGAGCCCCTGTGGCCAGCAGCCATGAAAGGGCTTGCAAGACTGCGTCAACGGGCATTGGCGGCCTGCCGCGTGGGTAAAGACATGGCAAGCAGCCTGTAAAGGTTGTGCGTCAAAATTGTCATTGTGAAGTCGAAGTCCACCTTGACCACCATCCCGGAAGAGTTCCGGTTCAAGTGGAAGAACTCGATGTGCTTTGAGATCTCCTTTTCGACCAGCCACCTCCTCGAGTATTTCTGGACGATTTGCGCTGCGCCAGCCTCGAAGTCGTTTGTTATAATCACAGCCGGCTTTATCTTTCCGTGCCCAGTCATGTAGATCTGGCGGACCTTCCCTTCATAGCCTTTCAGCTGTGCGCTCTCCTCAAAAAGCTTGACGTTCCTGTGTTTCCGTTGGCACGCTTGATCTTTGTATTTTTCCACTTGTCGATTTTGCCGATCCTCTCCAGCAGCGAATTGCTACGCCTCCTTATTGTCACGAACATGGTCCCTCGCTTGTTGAGCTCGCTTAGGTTCTGGCATGTTGTCATTTTGCTGTCGAACACAAGGTATTCAAGGCCCGCCGGCATCTGGAAGTCCAGAAACTCGAGCACGGTCCAATTGCTGTTGGAATGCCCTGCAAGTGGTGTCGCCATAGCAGATGATCCCGCTCCCGGAGTCTTGCGCCAGCACGGCGGGCATCGACTCGAGGGCCTTGCCCCTATTGCCGGACCAGTTGTTCTGCAGGCTGTCCCCATCGCCCCAGTATGGGATGGAGGTGAAGTCCAGGTTCGCAGTGTCGCCAAGAAGCCCATCCTCCTCCCATATATCCCCCAGGCTCCTGAGGACGGTTAAGTTCATTCCGTAGGTGACGAAGCTGGAGTAGGAGCTGTACCAGGCTGCCTTGGGCAGCACATTCACCCAGGCGAACATGCCCATGCCCCGGTCCATGCGCCACAAGCCGTCCGTGCTGTGCCGCTTCACACTGGAGAGCTTCAGGGCTAGGAAGCAAAGGATGGACCGGAGGCGGTCCATGGATTTTGTCTGAGGGTAGCCCGACTCCAATACCGCCTTGTCTATCCCATGCCCAGCGAGCACCGGGAAGAAAGCCAGGAGCCCGAGCGACTCGCTGGTCAACGACTCTTTGGCGGAGAAATCCAGTGCCCTGGTTTTCTCCGCCTGCAATTTCCCCAGCCTGGGCTGCAGCTCCGCGCCGCTTTAGCGGCTTTGCTGCGGCACTGCAGCTTGGCGAAGCCCTCCCTCTTGAGCACCGAGTTGATATATTGTGTGGATACAGGCATACCAAGCCCGTCCAAAGCCGATTTTATCTCTGGCACAGACATGTTGGCTTTGCGCATGGCAGCCACCTTCTCCTCAAGCGCGCTTTCCAGAAGCTTGCGCCCAAGCTTGGGAGGGGAAAAGAAGGGATCCTTTCCCGGGTCGGCAGCAAGCTCGGCCTTGAAGTCCCTCGCAAGGGAGTAGAAAGTGCTTTTAGTGTAGCCGAACTCTTTGCCAGCCTCGTCGGCGCTCATTCCGCCAACGAAGAAGACCCGTAGGGCGCAGTACTTTTACTAGGCCTTGTTGCCAGGATCCAGGAAGTAGTTTAGTGATAGATTGAAAAGAACTAGTGCTCTGTAAAGTGTAAAATCGCTACAAAACCATTTTAATTTGTTTTTATCCATCTATGCAGTTTCCTTGAAAATAGGAGTAGGATATAAGCGCTTCAGCTTAACTCTTGCATC
>WRIE01000016.1 GCA_009782875.1 Eubacteriaceae bacterium
CTTTTGTCAAGCCAATTAGCTCTTTGAGTGTTATTCCCATTACTTTACCTGCATTCAAATATTCTATCAATATTATCCCAGATTCATTGGCTCGAATCAACAATCTTTCCGACTATCACCAAATAATAAAGCTACTTTACCTTTAGAGAGAAAAATACCGATTCAATCGTTTGACGAGGAAACGTTTTCCTCATTCAATAAATTTCATATCGTGTCCAATTGGCCGTTTAAAGTAGAACCACAGTGTGTCTTATATGGAGTTGATGAAAGCGGATTCTCTGGGGACAACCTTCTTGTGCTTGGGTAGTATGCAACAAAAAGCGATGCACAAAATGAGTTAAGCGAAATATCCAAGGCTCTGTTGAATGGTGAAATGGCGTATGAGCTGGATCATTTTGCCAAAGTAAAGAAAAGGCTGTTATAGGTCTCAATGGAGCAAAACTAATTGTGTTTCACTAATTTTCAGAAGCAGCATCTAATGAAGCGCCATAGAAGGCTTTCAATATGCCTTGGCGAGATATGTTGGCTGGTTGTGGACACACAGGCGGTGCATGCGGGAAATGGGGATTTGAGCGTTCTATCCAACACCGTCCACATACACACCACAACCAGGCACTAAAATCAATTTCATTGTATGGAGGGCTGCGAATCCGCGCGCAATAACAAGTTTGTGGCGCGCAGACATCACAAATGTGCCTTCAGCCTAAAATTCCATGTCAACATAACGAGTATGTTGGGGGAGGCGCTCCAAGCGACTAAAGAGGTCAAACTTTTTTATGGCAATTTCACCCGGTTTAGGTTGATATGGGCTTTCTACCAAAACGGGATTCTACCCTCTCGAAGTGTTGACGACTTATTGGAATGAGGAAAATTCATATTTGTTTATGGCGAAATACTTGAATAATACTAAGCGGTCAGGCGCAAGCTGAAGCTATCAAAAAATAAAAAAAACCGGCATCGTATTGACCACACCGGTTTTCCATATTAAAACTTGTCTACATAAGCGGGCTATTTGCCCCTTGAGTATTGGCTTGCTATTTGCTGTATCATTCATCGCCATCCTCGTCAACATAGCTATTGACCTTGGCAATTGACGCGATCTTTACATTGTCGTCCATGCGGCACAGAATCGTCCCAGACGCGCCGCGGCGGGTTTCTTTAATAGTGGCAGCGTCCATGCGGATTATTTTGCCTTCTGAAGTAATTATCATCAAATCGTGTTTGTCTTTGTTGATAGAGCAAATCCCCCTGACAAGGCCAGTCTTTTTCGAAGGCTTGTAATTGATAAGCCCCCGCCCGTTCCTCTTAGCCAACCGGTAAAGGGATGGCGCAGTGATCTTGCCCATGCCGTTCTCCGATATAGTCAAAATCATTTCGTCGTCATGGATGATATCCATTCCAATGACTTCATCCGTAGGTGTCAGCTTGATGCTCATCACTCCTCTTGCTGACCTGCCCATTGGCCTGATCTCAGACTCTGAAAACCTTAAACTATATCCAAAGAGCGTGCCGAGAATAATATCTTTGCCGCCGTCAGTCAGCCTGACATCGATAAGCTCGTCATCATCTTTCAAGACAATACAGACAAGGCCGTTTTTCCTAAGGTTTGCAAACTTGTCCAGCTCGATCTTTTTGATCATCCCAAGCTTTGTCTGCATTAAGAGGAACTGGTTGTTTGTAAATTCCTTGACTGGGAAAATAGCCGTGATTTTCTCCCCTGGCTCCAACGGCAGCAAGTTGACAATAGCTATGCCCTTTGCCGTCCTGCCGGCGTCTGGAAGCTCATGGGCTTTCAAACGGTAGACCTTCCCTTTGTTGGAGAAGAACATGATATGGTGGTGGGTTGTGGTCATGAACAAGTGCTTGATAAAGTCGTCTTCCCGGGTCGTGTGGGCATTGACGCCCTTCCCCCCGCGTTTTTGGGCTTTATATGTGTTCAGGGAAATGCGTTTCACATATCCCACATGGGTGATTGTGACTACGACATCGTCTACCTCGATCAAGTTTTCCAGGTCAATATACTCTTCTGTCACCTCAAAAGCTGTCCTTCTCTCATCTGCGAAGCGGTTGCGGATCTCAGTGAGCTCGTCCCCGATAATCTTGATGACCAATTCGTCGCTGGACAGGATTTCATTGTAGTAGGTGACCAACTTTGACAACTCGCTATGCTCAGCGTCGATTTTCTCCCTCTCAAGGCCTTGGAGCCTGCCAAGCCTCATGTCCATGATAGCCTTGGCTTGTATCTCCGAGAGGGCAAAGCGCTTTTGGAGCTGCTCTTCAGCGTCATCATAAGCCCCGCGGATAATTGCGATAATTTCGTCTATGTTGTCTAGGGCGATGATATATCCTTCAAGGATATGCAGCCGCTCCTGGGCTTTGCGCAGGTCATAGACAGTTCTTCTTACAATAATTTCTTTCTGAAATTCGATATAGTGCTCCAGCATTTCTTTCAGGTTAAGCACCTGGGGCTTGTTGTCCACAAGGGCGAGCATGATAACCCCAAAGGTGTCTTGCATCTGGGTAAACTTGAAGAGCTGGTTTAGCACAATTTGGGGATTGGCGTCTTTTTTCAGCTCAATGGTTATTCTCATGCCGGTGCGGTCAGAGTAGTCATTTACTGTAGATATCCCGGCGATTCTTTTTTCTGCCGCAAGCTCAGCGATTTTCTCCACTAGCTTGGCTTTGTTGACCATGTAGGGGATCTCAGTGACAACAATCCTTTGGCGGTTTGATGTTGAAGGCTCAATCTCTGTTTTCGACCGCAAGGTAATCCTGCCCCGGCCAGTGGCATAGGCGTTCATTATGCCTTCCTTGCCCATAATAATCCCCCCCGTGGGGAAGTCCGGACCTTTGATATAGCCAGCAAGGTCCATTGTGCTTAATTTCGGGTTGGCCATAAGGGCGATAACCGCATCGATGACTTCCCCTAAATTGTGTGGTGGCACATTTGTAGTCATCCCAACGGCGATGCCCGACGAGCCGTTTACAAGCAGATTTGGAAAACGGCTGGGGAGCACTGTGGGCTCAAGGAGCTCCTCATCGAAGTTTGTGGTATAGTCAATCGTCTCTTTGCCAATATCACGCAGCATCTCGCTTGCAAGGCGGGACATCCGGGCTTCAGTATAGCGCATGGCCGCAGGGGAATCTCCATCTACAGAGCCGAAGTTGCCTTGGCCGTCAACCAAAAGATATCTTGTTGAAAATGGCTGGGACAATCGCGCCATGGAATCATAGATCGCGCTGTCGCCATGGGGGTGGTATTTGCCCATGACATCGCCGATAATCCTGGCTGATTTGCGGTAAGGCGTATTGTACCTGACACCCATTTCGTCCATTGCATAAAGTATCCGGCGGTGGACAGGCTTAAGCCCGTCCCTTACATCAGGCAACGCCCTGTCAACGATTACGCTCATAGCGTAGTCGATGAAAGAGCGCTCCATCTCCTCTGCAATATCCACTGGCTCAATGTCGTTAAATAAAACCATGTTGTCCATAAATCCACCGTTATTTCCTTACTAACTTATATATCCAGGTTTGTAACCTTTTCTGCATTGTCGATAATAAAGTCTTTCCTGGGCTGGACTTTGTCCCCCATCAAAACAGCGAAAATACTGTCTGCCCTTATGGCGTCAGGAACTGTAACTTGAAGCAAAGTCCTGTTTTCGGGGTTCATAGTAGTGTCCCACAATTGCTCTGCGTTCATTTCCCCAAGCCCTTTATACCGCTGGAGGGTTGTCTTGTCCTTGCCGAACTCTTCCTGGATAGCCGCAAGCTGCTTTTCGTTATAGCAGTATCTTATGTCCCTGCCCTTCTGCACCCTGTAGAGGGGGGGCTGGGCAATATACAAATATCCGCCTTCGATTATACCAGGCATAAATCGGTAAAAGAATGTGAGCAGCAAAGTCCTGATATGCGCTCCATCCACATCTGCGTCTGTCATGATGATAATCTTGTGGTAGCGCGCTTTGGACAAATCAAAATCCTCCAAAACGCCAGTGCCAAAAGCAGTTATCATAGACCTGATCGTGTCGGCAGTAAGTATTTTGTCATGGCGGGCTTTTTCCACATTGAGGATTTTTCCCCTAAGGGGCAAGATCGCCTGGATTTTTGGGTCTCTGCCTTGTTTGGCAGAGCCTCCTGCGGAGTCGCCCTCAACGATGTATATCTCGCAATTAGCCGGGTTTTTATCACTGCAGTCAGCCAGCTTTCCAGGCAATGCCGCTCCTTCAAGCGCATTTTTGTTCCTGATCAAGTCCCTGGCTTTCTTTGCGGCAGCCCTTGCCCTTGTGGCAGTGATTGCCTTGTCGACTATAGATTTTGCGTATGCTGGGTTCTCTTCCAGGAAAGCAGTCAGCTTTTCGCCCACTGCCACCTCAACAGCGCCCCTGACCTCCGGGTTGCCGAGTTTGGTTTTGGTCTGGCCTTCAAACTCCGGGTTTTTTATCTTTACGCTTACAATCGCAGTCATGCCTTCCCGGATATCCTCACCTGATAAATTCTCGTCAGACTCCTTGAGGAACGAGTACTTGCGGGCGTAGTTGTTTATCGTCCTAGTCATGGCTGTCTTGAAGCCGTTGACGTGCATTCCGCCTTCAGTTGTATTGATGTTGTTGGCGAATGAATGCAAGCTTTCTGAAAAAGCGTCAGTGTATTGTATAGCTGTCTCAATAGCGCAAGCCGCAGTCTCTTTTTCGAAATAGATCACAGACTCGTTCAAGACCGTCTTGCCTAAATTCAGATAGCCTATAAACTCCAAGAGGCCCCCTTCATAGCAATACGTTTCTGAAACGCTAGGGTCTTTCCTAGTGTCAGATATTGTTATTCTAAGGCCTTTATTAAGGAAGGCAAGCTCCCTCATCCTATGGCGCAAGGTGTCATAGCTGAACTCAGTGTCTTGGAAGATATCCGAGTCGGGCTTGAAGACTGTTGTTGTGCCTGTCTTTTTGGTGTTGCCGACTACCTCCAATGGACCGTCAGGCACTCCACGCTTATAAGACTGCTTGAATATCTTGTTGCTTTGGTATACAGTCACTTGAAGCCACTCGCTCAAGGCATTCACCACAGACACGCCAACTCCATGGAGCCCCCCGGACACCTTGTAGTTGTCATCGTCAAATTTAGCCCCTGCATGGAGCACTGTCAAAGCAACCTCGACTGCTGACAAGCCCGTCTCTTTGTGGATGCCGGTTGGAATACCCCTGCCGTCATCGACGACACAGACTACTTCTCCCTCCATTATCTCTATTTCAATGTTATGGCAATAGCCTCCCATCGCCTCGTCTACACTGTTGTCGACAACCTCAAAGACCAAGTGGTGCAAACCGCTTTTGCCTGTCGAGCCAATGTACATTCCAGGCCTTATCCTGACTGCCTCAAGGCCTTTTAGGACTTTTATACTGTCAGCTGAGTAGTTGCTATTGTCAGCCATTTTTGTCTCCTTATGAGAAAAAACAATAAATTTGCATTGTGTTGACTATTGTTACTTGTTGGCATCTAACTAAACAATTCAGCCTCAACAATTACAATAATAATACCATATTTAACTGGAAATAAGAAGCATTATAGTCTGTTTTTGCGTATTTTATAGGCTTTTGCTTATATTATGCCTGCGATACAAAAACTCTTGCCATTATTCGCCATATTATATTTTTTTCATTGAATTATCAAGTAATGGATTGCAATAGAACTTTTCGCAATTTTGTGTTCACGCTTTTTTAACAAAAGCCTGAAGATGAAAACACAGCCTTTTTTGCAAGGGGGCGGCACAAACAAAAACAAGGAGCGCCAATTGCATAAAAACGCCGCTCCTTGCCCGATTTATGTCGAATTTTTATCTCTTCTAGAGGTTTTCGATCATTTCCACATGGTCAGACTCTTCAAGCAGCTTGATAGCCAAATCGTGGTAGTCCACCTTGATAATAAGTATCGCTTTCTGGCTTTTATAGTCTGGAAGGGCTGAATAAGCGTACTCGATATGGACTCCATTGTCTGTGAGCAGCTTGGTTGTCTTGTACAAGGTGCCCGGCTCATTGGCGACCAGGATAGCGATCACGTCTGTTATGCTAAACGCCAATCCGCCTTCTTCGATTACAACTGCCGCTTTGTCGATGTCGTCGACAATCAGCCTGGTGATGCCAAACTCCCCTGTGTCAGCTATTGCCAATGATACGATGTTGATCCCGTCCTCATACAGCAGTTTTAATAATTGGTTGAGCCTGGCTTGAGAGTCGCCAACAAAAATAGAGAGCTGTTTTGCCATTTAAAACCTCCCTGTCTTAGTGTTAATTGTTCTTGCTCGAGATTAGCCTCTCATGGAGGACTTGCACTGCGGTTTTTGAATCCTCTGTCTTGACGAGAACAGAAATTGTGGTGCTTGAGTCAGAGGATTGGTAGATAAATATGCCGTTGCCATACAGGGCTGCGATTATCTGGGCAACAATGCCAGGCGTGCCCATCATGTTGTTGGCCATTACCGTTATTTTTGAAAAGCCGTCAACTACTTGCGCTTCCAACCCTAGGGATGCAAACAATTCCCTGATCGTCTCCGATAAAGAGGAATTGAAAATAAAGACCTTCCTGTCAGGCAAAATGTTGATCATGTCAATCGAGATGTTGTTCGCAGTAAGGACCCGATACATCTCATCGTCCTTTGCCATGTCCTCTGAGAAGACAGTGGCTTGGGAGCAGTTGTCGAGCTGGGTGACTGCAGTGAACGCGACCTCGCCCATGGGGATGTCGCAAGGATCGCTTATCAGCGTGTAGGTGTCGTTCCTGGAGGAATCAACATTTAGTATTTTCACAGGCACTGACGCTTTCATCGCATGCTCTACCGCCCTGGGGTGGATAACTTTTGCGCCGTACTCTGCGAGCCTGTAAACATCCTCGAACTCGATCATGTTTATAAGCTTGGCATCTGTCACGACATTGGGGTCTGCGGTCATTATCCCGTCCACATCTGTGAATATCTCTACCAGTTCGCTGCCCATGGCACCGCCAAGGGCGGTTGCTGTGATATCCGATCCTCCACGCCCGAGTGTTGTGATGTCCCCGCCTTCGGTTATCCCTTGGAAACCTGCCACTATCGGGATAACCCCCTCTTCAAGGAGGGATGTGAGCCTCGTTGTATCGATCGACATTATTTTGCCTTCCCCGAATGTGCCATCAGTCAAAATCCCTGCCTGTCCACCAGTCAACGGTGCTGCGCTCAGCCCTGCCAGCCGGAACTCCTCAGCCACGATGACTGTGGTGACCAGCTCTCCAACGCTAGACAAAAAATCCTTGCTGCGGGCGTTTGCCCTGGTCGGTTCCGGGAGTAGGGATATCAGCGCATCTGTTGAGTAGGGGTCGGGAAAGCGCCCCATCGCTGAAACGACAATAATGGGGCTTAAACCCTCTGAAATGGCGCTTTTGGCGTTCGCTATTATGTTATCTCTTTTTGCTTTATCTTTGACGCTTGTTCCGCCATATTTCTGCACAATTGTTTTCATGCCGGCTCTCCTGTTTTTACTAAATCTATGCTGTTTGCTTAATTATATCTCGACAATGATTGTGTCAATTCCAATTTTTTTGATATTGCTCCATGGAATCTCGATATAGTCGTTTTCATCATGCCCAAACAAGCTGGCAAACCTGGATTTGGGCATCATTATAGCCTCTATAAGCCCTTCATCCTCTTTTATCTTCAAATCGCAGCTGCCTAGGTACCCGATACGCTCCCCTGTGGAGTAATTGACAATTGCCTTGTTCCTCATGCTAAAAAACATCATACAATCCACCTCACTAGTATGAATTATATGACAGAGCAATTGATATATCACATATTGCCTGTGTGTCCAAACCCCCCGCTATCTCTTTCAGTAAGGGGCAAATCGCTTGCTTGGGCAAAGACGGCCCTTGCCACGGGGCAGAACACTAGCTGCGCTATCCGCTCCCCTGGCAATATCTCATAAGGCGCATCGGA
This sequence comes from Eubacteriaceae bacterium, assembly GCA_009782875.1. Classification (GTDB taxonomy): domain Bacteria; phylum Bacillota; class Clostridia; order Eubacteriales; family Anaerofustaceae; genus WRIE01. The sequence goes on from WRIE01000016.1 coordinate 7,961, forward strand.
AATGTTTGCGATAATGACACCGATCTCTCCCCTATAGTCGCTGTCTATAGTCCCCACACCATTTGCCACTACTATTCCGTGCTTCAAAGCGAGGCCGGAGCGGGAGCGCACCTGCGCCTCATAGCCTTCAGGCAAACCGATATAAATCCCAGTGGGGACCAAGGTTATTTTAGATGGGCCAATCAACACCGGCTCATCTATGTCCGCCCTTAAATCACAACCGGACGACCCGGCTGTGGCGTACATAGGCGCTTCAAACTTTGACTTGTTGACAAGCTTGACGCCAATTGTATCCATGAACAAACTACCTAATTTTGTCCAGGTCGATTTTGCCCTGTTTCATCTCGGTCACTTTCACTGTCATAATGTCTCCGACCTTCACCAAATCCGCGATTTTCGCGTTGCGGTTCTTTGACAGCTTGGAGAGGTGGACCAAGCCCTCCTTTCCGTTCGGCAGCTCTACAAAAGCCCCAAAATTCAGGAGCCTGGTGACCTTTCCTGTATATACATCGCCTATCTCCACTTCCTTGATTATCGATTCGATGATCGATTTGGCTTTGGCTGAGCTTTCAAGGTCAGGGGAAGCTATATAAACCTTTCCGTCGTCCATGATGTCGATTTTGACTCCGGTCTCTTCGATAATTTTGTTTATGACTTTCCCGCCGGCGCCGATGACTTCGCGGATTTTGTCTACAGGTATCTCAATTGTGATGATCCTCGGAGCAAATTCTTTCAAATCTTCCCTCGGCTCTGGCAGCTCTTCAAGCATCTTTTTCAAAATGTGCATCCTGCCCTCTTTTGCCTGGTTAAGCGCTTTTGCGAGTATCGTGCGGTCAAGCCCTTTGATCTTGATATCCATCTGTATGGATGTAATGCCCCTTGAGGTGCCTGCGACTTTAAAGTCCATATCCCCGTAGAAATCTTCCATGCCTTGGATGTCAGAGAGCACTGCGGTCATCCGATCCTCATGAACCAGCCCCATGGCAATCCCTGCCACAGCTGCCCTTATGGGCACCCCGGCGTCCATCAACGCCAAAGTGGATGCGCAAATGCTGGCCATGGATGATGACCCGTTAGACGCCAAAACTTCCGAGACAATCCTGATTGTGTAGGGGAACTCCTCAGTTGGCGGGATGACAGGCTCAAGCGCCCTCTCTGCAAGGGCTCCATGGCCTATTTCCCTTCTGCCTGGCCCACGGATCGGACCAGTCTCGCCAACAGAGAACGGCGGGAAGTTATAGTGGTGGAGAAACCTCCTGGATTCCTCCTCTGTCAAATTGTCAATGATCTGCTCTTCCCTGACTGCCCCCAAGGTAAGGGCAGAAAGCACTTGGGTTTGGCCCCTGGTAAACATTGCAGAGCCGTGGACTCTGCGAAGCTTGCTTGCCTCGCAGGTTATTGGCCGTATCTCTTCCAACCCCCTGCCGTCAGGGCGAACCGACTCGTTAATAATCATATCACGAACCACAGACTTGAGGGCTGCCGTAAAGACTTCGGAAATGTCATAGCCCTTGCCGGGGAAAAGCTCTAAATTCTTTTCCATTATCTCGTCTTTGGCTATGTCAATCAGCTCTTCGCGCCTGGCTTTATCCGGAAATACAAAGCATCCTTTTAATTTCTCAACTGATTCGTTGTAAACAGATTCTTGGATCTCGTCGCTAGGCACTAACAGCCTAAGCGTTTTTTTCTCTTTTCCGCACTTTAAGGCAATTTCCTCTTGGAAAGCAAGCAATGGCTCAATTTGCTCTTGGGCAAACATAATCGCATCAATCATCTTGTCTTCTTCGACTTCTATGGCACCAGCCTCCACCATTGTGACCCCATCCCTTGTGCCAGCCACAGTCAGGTCGAGTTGGCTTGCCCCCCTCTGGGCGCTTGTGGGGTTTACAATGAACTCCCCGTCAACAAGGCCGATGTTCACTGCGGCGCATGGCCCATTGAAGGGGATGTCTGAAATAACAAGAGCCAAAGAAGAGCCGAACAGCGCAGGAATGTCGGGGTCGGTGTCATACTCCACACTCATCACTGTCGCAATAATCTGGATGTCGTTTCTAACCCCTTTGTCAAACAAGGGCCGCAGGGGCCGGTCAATCAAACGGGCAGCTAAAGTCGCTTTCTCGCTTGCCCTGCCTTCCCTTCTTAAAAACCCGCCGGGAATTTTGCCAACTGAGTACATTTTCTCCTCATAGTTGACCCCCAACGGGAAGTAGTCAAGTTCCTTGACATCTTTGGACATGCACGCAGTGACCAGTATCTGGGTTTGGCCATAAGTTATGAACACTGATCCGTTGGCAAATTCGGACATCTCGCCAACTTCAACAGTCAGTTCCCTTCCAGCAAAATTTATTGTGTAAGTTTCTTTCATTTTGTCCTCCAGGATAACTAGCAAAGCCGAAGTGGAGAAGACGCGGTAAGCATTCATGTATCCACGCTCTTGTTCGAGTATGGATAGATAAAGAATTATCGCTGTGAGTAAGCTTCGGCATGCTGTTTCCAAATAATTGTGATTAGTTGTTTTAAAAGAAAGGCCCGGATTTGGGCCTTGTCTCTATCTCCTCAAACCAAGCTGTGCAATCAGCTCTCTGTACTTGGCTATGTCATTTGCCGCCAAGTAGTCGAGAAGGCGCCTTCTTTTGCCGACCATCTTCAATAAGCCACGCCTTGAATGGTGGTCAAGCTTGTGGATCTTTAAATGCTCGTTGATGTGGTTGATGCGCTCTGTCAAGATCGCAATTTGGACTTCCGGTGAGCCGGTGTCTTTCTCGTGTTTTCTGTAGGGCTCCATCACTGCGAGTTTTTTGTCTTTGTCTAAATACATATTTCCTCCAAATGTTTTCTAATTCGCCACTGTCCTGGCTATCCGTTGAGGGGTCGGCTAGCTAAGGCAGGGTAAAATACAAATAATTATATCATGTAAACTATTATTACCATAGCAAATCACTCATTCACGTATTTTGATTATTTTATTTTACTTTTGTTTTTTTTTCTATTTGTACAATTATTCATTACTTTTTAACATCAATAATTACGTTAAACTAATATTGGTTAAAAATAAATTGCCATATAAAGAAACTGGTGTTACAATATAGGAAATTTTTAAAGATTTGAAAGGAGAAAATATGCCCACATTCAAGCCTTTCGCGGCATTAAGACCAAGAAATGAGCTCGCGGGCGAAGTAAGTTGCCTGCCATATGACGTCATGGACACAGAAGAGGCGAAAAGCATGGCTAGCGGCAACCCTCTGTCATTTTTGCATGTTGTCAGGGCAGACATTGATGTCGATTCAAATGGCGCTAAGGATAATCCTGCTTTGGTAGAGCAAAAATCCTCTGAAAACTTCCAGTCATTTGTTAACGATGGAACCCTAGTGCGTGACACGAGCCCATGCCTGTATATCTATGAACAGAACATGGATGGTTTCATTATGACGGGGATTGTCGGCCTTTGCAGCGTGCGGGATTATGAAAGCGATGCGATAAAAAAGCACGAGCACACCTTGCCTCAAAAAGAAGAGGACAGGATCCGCCACTTTATAGCATGCGGAGCCCAAACAGAGCCAGTTTTTTTTGTGTACAGAAATGATGAGGCGCTTTTCGAAGTGATCTTGGGGATTAGAGACTCAAAGGAAGCGGAGTTTGACTTTGTTGACGATTTTGGCGTGAACCAAAAACTATGGAAAGTAGACGAAGCCGGCGATATTGAGTCGATTGTAAGCATGTTGGAAGCCCATAGCGCTTTTTATATCGCTGACGGCCACCATCGCACAGCCTCTGCTGCAAAAATCTCGGGCTATTCCCAGGGAAAAGTGCAAAACGAGTATGTTATGGCTACCCTCTTTGACGAGGCAAGAGTCAACATTCTCAGCTATAATAGGCTGCTGCATGACACTGCCGGTTTAAGCGAGGAAGAGATCCTTTCGAAATTAAAGGAAAACTTCAATGTCAATAAGTCGACAGAAAGCCTTCCAACCCCAAGCCGCCTACACCAGTACTCATTGTATATGGGTGGAAAATGGCATATCTTGGATGCTAAGGATGGATCCTTTGACCCGGGCCACCCAGTAGAAGCGATCGATGCCCAAATTGCCCAAACGCTTATCTTTGACAAGATATTCGGCATTCCAGACCCTAGGACTGACCACCGCTTGTCATTTGCAGGAGGCATCAGGGGGCTTAAATATCTAAAAGAGCAGGTTGACGCAGGGGAAGCCTTGATCGGGCTGGCTCTATACCCTGTGGGCATGGACCAAGTGGCGAATGTCGCTGACATGGGCATGGTAATGCCCCCTAAATCAACTTGGTTCGAGCCAAAACTGCGTAGCGGGCTATTTGCCTATATCTATGAATAAATTCAAGCATATTATAAAATGAAACCTTTTGGAGGAAAGAATGCATAGGAAGCTATTTATACCTGGACCAACAGAAGTCAGAGCTGACGTACTTGAAAAGATGGCAACGCCAATGATCGGCCACCGCACAGCGGAAGCCACAGAACTGCAAAAATCGATAAGCGAAAAACTGCAAAAAGTTTTCTTCACAGAAAGCGACATACTAGTATCCACGTCATCGGGAACAGGCCTTATGGAAGGCGCTATCAGATGCGGGACAGCCAAAAGGGCAGCCGTGTTCTCCGTCGGCTCCTTTGGCGAAAGATGGCACAAAATGGCTGTCAACAACGGCGTAGAGGCAGATTTGTTTGAAGTCGAAGACGGCAAGCACACTGACCCCGACGAAGTAGACAAAGTTTTAAAGACTGGAAAATACGACCTTGTCACAATCACCCACAATGAGACTTCTGCCGGATTGACCAATCCATGCGCAGAAATCGGCGAAGTTATTAAAAAATACCCAGATGTCTTATATTGTGTCGATGCCGTCTCTTCCGCTGGCGGAATGAAGATTGAAGTTGACAAATGGGGCATTGACGTTTGTATCACATCAACACAAAAATGCCTTGGCCTTCCTCCTGGAATGTCTGTGACCACATTCTCGCCAAAAGCAGTAGAGAGGGCGCAGAATGTGAACATCAGGGGCTACTACCTTGATTTGTTGATGGTCCACGAAAATGTAAAGAAAAACTTCCAGTATCCATCAACACCAAGCATCGCCCACATGTTTGCGCTTGATTACCAGCTTGACCAGATCCTGAATGTTGAAGGACTTGAGAATAGGTTTGCTAGGCACACAGCTATGGCAGAGCTGGTAAGAAATTGGGCCAACGAGAAGTTTGAGATCTTCCCGGCTGCCGAGTTTGCCTCCGATACAGTTTCTTGCATCACCAACACCAGGGGAATTGATGTCAAAGAGCTTTGCAGCAAACTCAACGACGTAGGATACGAGATCTCCAATGGATATGGCAAGCTCGTAGAGAAAACCTTCAGGATTGCCCATATGGGAGACCTCACAACTGGCGACGTCACCGAATTGCTCGGCGTTATTGATGGAATCCTCGGCATCTAAAAATAAAGAACAAAAGTAAGCAGGTTAACTAACTATGGCTGAAAGGATAGTCGTCAAAGTTGGGACCAGCACCCTTGCCCATCCCACAGGCCTTATAAACCTAAGGAATGTTGAAGCCTTGGTTAGAGTGCTTTCCGACTTGAAAAATATGGGCCACGAAGTGATTTTAGTGTCCTCTGGGGCTATTGGGGTTGGATTTGGCAAGCTTGGCATGTCCGAGCGCCCGACAGACATGCCCTCAAAGCAGGCTGCAGCCGCTGTCGGCCAGTGTGCGCTGATGTTCATCTATGACAAATTTTTCTCAGAGTACTCTTTGACTGTAGCGCAAGTCTTGTTGACAGGAGATGTCCTGGACGATGAGAAACGGGCGTTTAACGCGAAGAATACTCTATCCAAGCTATTGGAAATGGGAGCGATCATTATAATCAATGAGAATGACACAGTATCTACTGAAGAGATCGAGTTTGGAGACAATGACTTGCTCTCTGCATTAGTCTCCAGGCTTTCTGGAGCAGACAGGCTTGTGATACTCTCTGATATTGATGGATTGTATGACTCAAACCCGCGCTCCAATCCAGATGCCAAAATAATCACTGATGTTTTCGAGATTGACGATAGAATTATCGCAGCAGCAGACCCCTATGGATCAAACCTTGGCACTGGGGGGATGTCCAGCAAGATCAAGGCAGCCCAGATCGTGACAAGCGCAGGGATCAACATGCATATAATCCATGGAGACAACCCTGGAGCGATTTACGACATATTAGAAGACCAGCCGGCAGGCACAAAATTCCATAGAAAGCAGTTGGTTTGACTAATGGGCTTTTATGATAGCTGTGTAAAAGCAAAAAAAGGCGGCATGGTTTTGGCTAGCCTTGGCGATTCCCAACGAGACGACATCCTTGAGGCTTTCGCTGCCCAACTTGTCAAGGGGGCAGCAAAGATTTTGTCAGCAAATGCGATCGATATGGAAAATGCCAAAGGCAATATACCTGACACGATGCTTGACAGGCTCTTTCTTGACAACGGCAGGATCGATGATATTGCAAGCGCAGTTAGGGATGTCAAAAATTTAGAGGATCCCTTAGGCATAGTGTTGGATGAGAGGGTTCTCCAATCGGGGCTTCGGCTTTTGAAGACAACAGTGCCCTTGGGGGTTGTCGGCATTATTTATGAGGCCCGCCCCAATGTCACAGCTGATTCAATTGCATTATGTGTAAAAAGTGGAAATGCATGTGTTCTAAAAGTTGGCTCTGAAGCAATTCTTTCAAGCATGGAAATTGCCAAATGTTTTGATGAGGCCATAAACAGCCTCGGATATGACGTTTGTTTTGTTTACCTGTTGGAAGATACTTCTAGAGAAGCTTCAACTGCTATGATGAGGGCTAAGGGGTTTATTGATGTGCTCATCCCCAGAGGGGGGGCAGGCCTGATACAAGCTGTGGTAGATAATGCCACAATCCCCGTGCTTGAAACCGGCGCTGGCAATTGCCACTTGTTCATTGACAGTTCAGCTAAGTTCGATATGGCCTTAGAGATCGCAATAAATGCCAAAACACAACGCCCATCTGTGTGCAATGCCATTGAGACGATGCTTGTGCATACAGACATTGCCATAGAATTCCTTCCATTGCTTTATGAAGCCTTTGATGGGTATGGTGTTGAAATCAGGGGATGCGAAAGATCCCTTGAGATCCTCGGAGGCAACAAAATCACCACTGCATCTGAAGAGGACTTCTACACAGAGTACAACGACATGATATGCGCCCTGAAAATCGTAGGCGGGGTTGAAGAAGCGATAGAGCATGTCAACAACTACTCCACATCACATTCAGAAGCAATTGTCACTGAAGATACGGCAAACGCCGAGTTGTTTTTAAGCAACGTTGACAGCGCAGTGGTTTACCATAACGCATCAACAAGGTTCACTGATGGCGGGGTATTCGGATTGGGGGCAGAGATCGGAATCTCAACCCAGAAACTGCATGCACGCGGGCCCATGGCCCTTAGGGAATTGACTAGCTATAAATACAAAGTATATGGCCAAGGCCAAGTGAGATAGAATAATAGAAGGGCAAGGGAAGGCGACTTCCCTTGCCCTTCACACTTTCCAGCATGCCATTTGCTACAAGGAGGTTCGGGATCCTCTTTTTTATTGGAATATTGCCGTAGCAGGTATCCAGCTGCATGCAGTCCGCTAGCAGCCAAAAAGCTTGGCTTATTGTCAACCTTGAACCAACGCAAAAAAACAGCTTGCAATACAGCTGTTTTTCGCATTTTTGTTATTCGTTGGCAGCCCCGGTCTCAACTGGTTGCTCAGTTTGCGCTTTGACTTTTGGCGGACGGGCTTTCTCCTTGACCTTAGTGGCTTTGCCAATCCTGTTGCGAAGATAGTATAGTTTGGCGCGCCTGACCTTGCCGCTTCTTACTACCTCAATCTTATCTACCCTTGGGGAGTGCAGTGGAAAAGTCCTCTCAACACCAATACCGTAGGATATTTTTCTAACTGTGAAGGTTTCCCTTGTGCCGCCGTTTTGGCGTTTTAAAACTACGCCTTCAAAAATTTGAATACGTTCGCGTTTCCCTTCGACGACTTTTACGTGCACCTTGACAGTGTCTCCAACAGCAAAATAAGGAATATCTGGTCTAAGATGCTCTTGCTCCACGATCTTTAATAAGTCCATTTGCCAATCTCCTTCTTCAAAAAGCGTTCTTGCCTATATTATCGCAGAGGACCGCTTTATTAGCTGTTACAGTATATCATAAAAAAAACCCTTTGCAAGAGTAGTTTTCCCGCTTATACTTTTTTCGGATTTTGAAAGGAATCAAGTGTCCAAAAACAAAGTACACTGCCCCATATTGAAGTAGAGCCTGCAGATTGCTGGTGGCAGCAATTCTTTATGGTCCGTATCCTCGAAACCAGAAAAACTCATAAAGACAGCTCGAAATTGATCAAATTCACGCCATTCAAAGGACAAGGAATTGGAAAACAATACTATTAAAATGCAATTAACAGTTTTAATTCATATTTCTTATGTCTTCTCAAAGAAAAAATCCTTTCAAAACCTTGTCCCAATGCGATTTTGTTCAAATAATTATTTCTGAAGCCCTAAAAGTGTTGACAAAGATTATTAACCTGCTATAATCTAAATATAATCTTTAGTAAGGATCGATTTATAAGAAATTCAATCAAATTTTATAATTGATTAGAAAAAACGCCTGAAGGCGTTTTTTTTGTTTATGCTTTCATTCTTCTTTTGCGTAGCACTTTTAGTCCTAACTTATACTTCGACTCCGGCTATTCCTACTCCACCTGGACCTGAATGTGACGTTATGACACAACCACATCTCATCCATTCCGCGAAATTGATGCCTTGCTCTTCAATTACTTTCTTAATTTCTTCTTTTATTGAAGCGCTAAAATCTCCACCAGCTGACACAAAGTAAGTTTGCTTTTTATCAATGGGGAATTTATCAAAATACTCCTTAAGCATGTTTCTCACAACAACTGTCATTGAGCCTCTATACTTTTTAGTTGAGAGCATAAAACCGTCTATGACTTCAATAAGAGGTGTCAATTTCAATAGTGTTGCGCCAATATACTGGGCATTTGAGACCCGCCCCCCTGCCCTCAAATAGTCAAGGTTGCCTGGAACAAAAGAGAATCTCGTTTTTTCCACCAACGCTTCTATTTTGGAAACTAACTCTTCCGGCTCGATCTCTGGTTGGCTCTCAATCATTTCAATTGTCTTCATCACAATAATCGCTTGCCCAACAGAAACATTTTTTGTGTCGACTATATGGCAATTAAGTGTGCCGTCATCAGCTATGACTGCGCTTTGATAGCTGACAGATAGTTTTGCTGAATAACACAGGAACAAAACTACTGCATCAGGATCCTCTTCTTTGATTCTATTGCGGATTTCTTCATACTGGTTCGGGTTTACTCCTGCTGTTTTTGGAACTTTGCCAGTCCTCTCGTAATAGCCTAGAAGCTTGTCCATTGGAAGATAGTTGTCGAAATAGTTCTCCCCATCGATTTCGACGTGCATCTGGGCCACACGTATATCATATTTCTCGATCATTTCCGGAGATAAATCAGCTCCACTTTCGGCGACAATAATATACTTAACCACGTTTCTCCTTTCCGTGCAATAATCTGCTTGAACACGCCTGCAAAGATTTAATACTTGTCCAGAAGTATTATACCTTAAAATAATGCTTTGAGTAACCACATCTTTTTTCATTTATCTGCACAGTCGCATAAATACAGATAATTTTAGAGTTTTTTATTATATTTTTGAATTATTAAGATAGTTTTTTATATATACCTGCCTTTATCTGCATATCTGCATTTTTTGATTCTTGCATGTTTTAGCAGAAAAACTAACCGGCACAATTGCTCACACAAAAGCCAATGCCGCCCGGATGACCAAAACCTAAGTTGAACTACTATTTGAGAACCATCAAAAAACACCTGGCATTCTGGAAAGCCCCAGTAATCGCAAGAACGCATTTGCTGTATGGCTTGTGGATATTGCTTTAGAAATTGAAATGATTTTTGAAGTACTTTGAGCGCTTTGGGAATGGGCAAAAATCCAGATAACCATTCGTGCGCCATACGTACATATTCACACTTTTATTTGGGAGACATATGGGCAACTACAACGACGTTGTTTTCTGTCAAGGGCTTCTTACCTGGAAGCACACTAGACCCTCGGGTACGCGGCATATTTTGTTTGTTAGAGGCTGTCTAATATGTCCATAAATGTCGATAAATGGTATAATAACGCTAAAAAGGCTGTTTACCATTATATGAGAAATAAATATCCAAGCGATATAACTTGAGACCAATTCGGGATTATCAAGCCCCAATTAATTCCGGCAAATACGAGAGCGTCGAGACTGTTTTAGCCGGCAGCGCTTATAGTGGAGAGAGCTTTGCAAACGCAATAAAAGGGCTAGTTGACGCGAAAGTCGAGATTGTCAAGCGCAATGAGGCCCATATGTTCATAGTCCTTCCCAAAAGATGGATTGATGAAAGATCATTCGGATGGGCCGACAATTGCCGGAGGCTGTGGAAGGTTTGCGAAAGGCACTTGAGCACATTTTGCCAAATGTTTGTTTTGTCATTCATTTCAGTTCTATTGAGGAGATACTAAACATCCTCTTAGGCTAAAGAGGCAGAATCGAAACGGAGAATGGATATAACTGCATTGTATGAGCGGTTTTCGCATGGTGGTGAACAGCACAACGGCGAGGATAGAGACTCAATCAAGAATCTAGAGTTGCACGCCCATACCTGAAACAACAATAACTCTGACAACATTTTTTAATTTCTTCTTTTGTCATAATGTATTTCATATTTTACAATTTATTTCAAAATATTGAATACTCATTTCTCTCGTTGCGTTCCCATCTACCAAGGGCGAAGCAACACGCATACAGGTAGGGTATAAAACTCAAGGCGATTGCGCCTGGAGAGCGACAAGCCGCTACAATTTTGGAAGGCTCCCCCCATCTTGCAGCCAATTGGCGAAAAATCCTGCATTGGCAGCCATATAAAGAGCACCGTGGATAGTGGCATCAAGATGACGAAGTGTAAAGAGCAGCCGATCAAGAGCATTCCTTCCTGGTTCTGAATATGCCATGTTTGCGACGATAGCTAAAATGCAAGCGCCAATGCTTGAAAGCATATTATTGGCGCTTTTTTCATTTCAACAACTCTTTTCTCAGGTACCAAAAAACAACCCCGGATCAATTGCAGTTTTCTTGAACTCTTCAATGATTTTTGCTGCTTGGCTTTCATCAACTCCAGAGACCAAATAGCTGCATTCATCAACTCCATTTAGCGCCACAACTTCGTAAGGCACCAATAATGATCCAATAAAATCTGACCATTCGACTATTACGACATCCTTATCGTCTGTTGGGGATTTAATTGCGACGAGATCCCTAGGCTGCACGATCATGTCATCAAAAGACCATATAGAAACTGCCATTCCATTGGCGATTTGTATATTCCCTGCCCTTCGGGCATTAAACAGTTTCGTAGCTTTTTGCTGTAGATAGTCTTTAAGGTTCTCTGGAAATTCACTTGAGCTTTTTAATCGCAAATACTCATCCGGGTGTATTTTAAATTGGGCATCAAATAGCCCAAAGGTCGCTTCTTTATTTTTATCTAGGGATGCTTCGATGAAGCCAGCCAAGTCCTCTAAATAATTTGCTATTAAAAACTCGCCTTCATCAAGGTTGATTCGCTCCCCATGTTTCCCGTAAATTTTTCCCAAGTAATGCTTCGAAGTAAACTGTAGAAAGTCGCTTGCTATTTGCGCATCGTATCCATTTGCTAAATCCTCGAGTCTTAACTTCATCTGTCTTTTTTTGTAATTCTTGACACTAAAACCCTTGATAGATCCTTCTGCGAAAAAGCATAGCGCGTCTTCTATGTAATCGGCTTTAATAGAGACATTATGGAGTGAATTTACCTGCCATTTCATTACAAGGTCCTCGAGTGGTACGAAATTGAATACATTAAATTTTATTAAATATTCTACTGACACTTTTTTACCGCCTTGCTGCTACATTGTTGCAACCATTTTTATAATTGCAACCAGTCTCTACCAGTATAGTTGATTTTGCAAATTTTTCCACTATGACTTGTTTAAAACATTCTTTCTGCCAAAATGTAACTCATAAGCGGCTTTGGAATGTTCACGTATGTTAGACAAGCAAGTAATACTCTTAAAAATATTATAGTGATTGAAATCAAAAAGTCTAGGCGTTCTCTCGCATATTATTATGCTCATTCTTTATATTTCTTATATTTCTATCCATCTAATGCGGTTTTATGATTGCTTGGCATCTATTGACAACAATATAATAGTACTGATATTATCTTGTGAGTCATTAATTACCAATAAGAGAACTTTAGAAAGCCGAGGTTTAACAAATGGCAAACAATATTCTTGTCGTTTACAAGTCAAAATACGGATCAACGAAGAAGTATGCAGAGTGGATCTCCCAAGAGCTGGAGGCAGACCTGGTTGAAGCAAAAACGGCAACTCCTGGAATGCTTAAGAAGTATGACATTGTTATTTATGGCGGAGGGCTTTATGCTGGAGGAATTTCTGGAGTGAAACTGGTCACAAAAAACCCATGCCAAAACCTTATTATTTTTACAGTCGGCTTAGGCGATCCCAAAACATCAGATTACAGCGAAATCCTTAAATTGAATTTCACACCTGAATTTCAGGAAAATTTGAAGCTATTTCATCTAAGAGGAGACATCGACTATAGCAAACTCAGCTTGCTACACAAAATGATGATGGCTGTAATGAGACGATCTATTGCAAGAAAGCCTGAAGAAGAACGGGATATGGACGATACACTATTCTTGGAGACCTACGGGTCAAAAATCAATTTCGCCTCCAAGGAGTACATACAAGAGCTGGTTTCGTACGTTCGAGAATCAATGGCAATAGAATAATTGCACATATTATCATCTAAAAAGAGTAAATTCCCAAAATAAGTTCCACAGTGGAAGAGCCTGTGGCGTTTAGTCTGGGAGGGCAAATGCTGTAGAATTTAGTCTGGAAGTTGGGAAATTTCCTTTTTGAAAGGAAATACAACTATGCCAGACAAAAAACAAACATAAGCACATGGGCCAGCGAGGAAAGGCGAGAGATATATGAATGCCTTGACAAAGGGATGGCTTTCAAGGCGATAGCAAAACGGATCGGCAAAGACCAAACCACCCTCTCGAAAGAAGTGGAGAAACACATGTCCATCCAACCATAGCCGATGAGCCGCCAGCCGTGGAAAGGCAATGCCATAATGGAACCCAATGAAACCCGTTTTCAAAGCCGTCAGCCTCCAGGCGCCTGCAGGGGGCGCCTGCCAGCCAGCAAGCTGGATTTCCCAAGAGTAGTCAAATTCAAGTCGCACAAATCGCATAAGGGGGACACTGTCCCAAAAGCCGCCAAGATTGGCAGGGAATACGCCGATTTCCTCAACTTGGCTGAAGAAGGGCGGCATAAAGCCATGGGTCGAGATGGGCACTGTCATTGGCTGTGCTGGCGGAAAAGCGATCATGACATTTGACTTCACTTGTTGCGATTCCATGTCCGGGCTGCTTTTGGACAACAATACACCCGCAGAGGCCGCCTCCAAAACCAGCTCCCTAAAAAGGCCATGGCCTCGGCAGCCATACGCTTCGGGGATGCCATCCCGCTGCTTTTGACCGGCAACGGGGCGAGTCCTCAAATATGGCTGCGTTTGAAAAAGGCGCCGATGGCTAGCCGGAGGCCAAGATTTTTTTTTGCGGCCCTCACCGCCCTAGCCAGAATCCCAGGGTAGAGAAGAACTATGCGCTTTTCCGCGACATCGTCCCAAAAGGGGAAAGCTTTGGCAGGTTTTCGCAAGAAACTGCCAATTTGGTGTTCTCCCATGTCAACAGCGTGAAACGCAAAATCTTGAATGGCAAAACGCCATACGGGCTCTTCTCTTTCACTTATGGAGACAAGCTGGCGGCTGTGTTGGGCGTGCTGCCCATCCCAGCCGCCGATGCCGCCCAGCCGCCATTGTTGTTGAATAACAAGGCGAAATAGAAACATTATCCTTAATAATTATACTTTCTAGGCGCTAATTTACTAACGGAAATTTCCCAACTTAAATTCGAAACCAGTGTAGTTTAACCTGAAAAACGATTTTTCCAGGTTTGTTTGCCATGCACTTCCACTGGCGCCTCGGCATCCAGAACCTGCTTGTTTAGCCTATATTATCTTGCTGCCTTATTTTCCATAGTAAATGCTCGTCATTATTACGCCCTTTCCCAGAGTAACGTCCAAACGGCCATAACTCTGGAACTTACTTTGGGAATTTACGATCATCTAAAAGAGCTTGAGAATGATCACTTAAAACCTTCATGCCCTGCAAAGCGCGTTCGCTTGGCAGCAAAAACCAGTTATAATGAATAGGAGTTGCCTGCCATTAAATTTTTGCAAGAGCGTCCATTTCATATTAGACCTGGAATCAGCAACTTATTAGGTTCCCCCAGACGCAAGCATTTAGCAAGCTATTTGAGATAAGTCAGCACTGCAAAGCAAACCTGATGAATGGCTCTAGCTTCTCAGCAAAAATGGAAATGGGGCAGTGGAATGAATTAGAACCCTTTGCCCTGGAAGAGCCTTTAGAACCAACGAAGCATAAAAGGATTTGTAGCGGATAGCCTGCGCAATGAAAGCAAAGACTGCGCCTAAAGATGACACAGCAACTGGATGTACTGGTTTAAGAGACAAACTCAGCTTACCTCTAAAGCAGCTTAACCGAAAAAAAAGGACAGTGCGCAACACTGCAATTTGCAGAAGCGCGCTGTCCAAAAGGCAACTGGGAATTTTGGGAATAATGATAGAATTTTAATTGAATACCACCAGTTATACAAATAGCGTGCTAGGTGCTGTGGGGAAACAATCTACGCGATTTATGGACGGCCTACCCAAGCCCGGTTTAGATGAGAGAGCTTATCAATCATCTACGCTGGTTCTTCCAACCAAGTCAGGGCGATATTTAATAGTTGCCAGCTCGCTTCGCTCCCTCTTGTACTCCTCTATCAACTTGTGGTTGCCAGACAACAGCACATCAGGAACTGTCAACCCTCTAAAATCATAAGGGCGGGTGTATTGCTCATATTCTACAAGGCTATTCTCAAAGGTCTCTTCTCCAGCGCTTTTTTCGTTCCCCAGAACCCCGTCGACATACCTCGAGACAGCATCTACAAACACCATGGCAGCGAGATGGCCGCCGGTTAAAATATAGTCCCCAATCGAGATCTCGTCACAGCCTAATAGTGAAATAGCCCGCTCGTCAATGCCCTCAAAATGCCCGCACAGCAAAATCAGCTCATCTGCTTTTGAATACTCTTTAGCAACAGAGCTCGAAAAAACCCTTCCTCTTGGAGTAAAGAAAACGACCGGGATATCCCTGCCGTTTTTTATGGCTTCAACACTGTCGCACACAGGCTGGGCGCACATCACCATTCCTGCGCCCCCGCCATATGGGTAGTCGTCAACCCGCCTATGCTTGTCTATTGTGTAATCCCTAATGTCAATTGAATTGATTGCGATCGCTCCAGATTGAACTCCTTTGCCTATAACGCCGCAATCGGCAAAGGAGTTAATAATATCTTTATAGATTGATAGTATGTTGAATATCATAGTTAGCCGTTAATAAAAAAGCTTGTCCAAATCAGCTTTTATATACCCATCCTTAATGTTTACCTCGCTGACATCCCTATTCAAGAAAGGCAACATAGCCTGCTTGCCATCAATTTCGATTATAAGAATGTCTACGGCCCCTGTTTGCATGACATCAACCAAGATACCAGTTCTTCCGCCAGTGCCTCTGACTTCCAAACCTTTCATGTCCTCTATGAAGTACTCTCCTTCATTCAGCTCTACAGCATCTTCCCGGAGCACTTCAATATATTTGCCTTTCATCAACTCGGCTTGGGTCCTGGTAGTAATTTGGTTTGTTGTCAGCAGTGCTTGTCCTTTATGGATCCGCACATTTTGAATAGAATACTCAACTCCTTCGCAAATAAAGTACCCCATTTTAAAGAACCTGTCTACATCATCTGTCAATGGCGCAACCGACAATTCCCCTTTTAGGCCATGGGGCCTTGACAGCCTGCCAACCACTATTGTCTCTTTCATTCAATCTAGGCGCAAATACCCCGCCACTAGCAAACGGCACTAGGCAGAGCGCGCATCTCCTTTTGTTGTGGAATTTTATGGGATAGAACCGCGCTGACCGCTGGCCCAAGACACATCCTTGTCCCGATATATACCTAATACAAAGCGATTCTAGCAGCAAACCCTAGAAAACCCAAGCATACATTAAACTGGGGCGTCCAGAAAGCTTACTTTTCATCCACCATCATTGTACCCACTGAGAATCCTTGATGGGACGCTGATATAATCGCGTTTGCCCCTTGCCTGACAAAAGCTCCCGCATATTTTCCGCATAGCATGTAAATACCAACCATGTTTCCATAGAACCCTTCAACAAGTTTTCCTTCCTTGTTAAAGTAGCAATTCTTGGTCTTATATGGCTCAATATACTCCTGCAGCAAGTAGTCGTTTACTATGCCGTTTTCGACAGCTTCACGCCACTCCTCATTGCTGCAAGCTATTCCAATGCTCACTTCTTTTGAAGCATATAGATCTGATGGCTTGATAACCCAAAGCTCCCTATTGAGCAAGACTTCATTGTAGTCATAGTTAGAGGCCCTTAGCCTTGTAGTGAATGGAAAGTGCTCAGCGATATATGCCCTTTCTTCTGCTGTAAACAGAGCCTCAGCTTCTTTGCTTTGAAGCACTGAGAACACTTCTTTTACATGGGCAAGCTGGGTTCTTGGATGGCCGATGCAACATATTTTTCCTGATAATACTGCTTCAATAAATGTTGTAGCTTGCTCTTGCTTTTCGATGATTTCGCCAGTGACTGCCCTTCTGTAAACAAGGTCGATCTGTTTGCCGTCAAACCACAAGTTTTCCCCATCAAAATCAAGGTTTCTGATGTCTGCGATAACCGCTTCATATCCACGCCTTTCAAAATTAAGCTGAAATTGGTAAAACTCGTTTCTAACTCCACTTTCCATGAAGTCTACAATAGCGATACATGGGTTTTCTTTTTTATATTTGTATGTTGAGTAAGCTTCCTCTATCGCGTCAATTATTATGTCATACAAATTATATCGGTAAACCTTGTGGATTGACGAGAAGACCTCCATTGCTTTGCTTTCCATAAGATAGTCTGCTATAGCCATCTCTTCTGCCATTCCGCTTGTCCCATCTGTGTTGAACTCGCAGTATTTATAGTTGCCATTGATCTCGTCATAAAAAATATCTATACGGGATATCGGTATGAACACATCATAATTGCACTCCGAGAGGATCAATTCCTCCTCTAGTTTTGTGAATTGGTATACTTTGCGAAATTCAGGATTTTCAAAATACTCTTTCGAAACCTTCCCCAAAATATTGTCCATCATTGCACAAGCAGCCTGAAAATCTTGTTTATTATTTTCATTGAAGAGTTTTGGTGCAAACATAAAATCAACTGGGATAAAGCCAAACTCGTCAGCTTCATCTTTCAGGTATTTTTCCAGCCTGCTTGAATCTTTCTGAGATTGGTCCAAGTGCTTTTTTACAATTTCTATATACTCATCATTCAGTTGTTTCGTATTCATATTAATCTCCTTTTAGCAGCGACTTGCGCAAAAAGGGTTCTCGAATTCTCTGACTTGTCTCTAAGCCTTTGGTACATTGGCAGAATCAATTCCCGCTCTTGGTCTAAATGTTCATATGCGCCATCGATCAAGTCTTTGATAAGCTCAGAGGCGTCTACTCGATATATTTTAGATGAGCCTCCATATTCTTTGAGCTCAAACCTTGCTTTTCTTTCATCCTCTTCACCGAATGCAGAGAAAAACCTGTATACCCTTTCAAAAAAACTGGTATAAAAAATCCCCTTCATCAAAGCGCAAAGAGCAATGCTTTCAGCAAAATCCATTGCATCAGAACTTCGTAACTCTAGATATTTCTTTGCCCTAACATCAGGAAAAAACATTGTTAGCGCCCAATCAATTTCTTCTTGACTCATTTCTTTTGTCTTGTAAATCTCGTTAAGCGTTTTTTCTCCAGTACCTACAGTATTGTTTCCTTGAATTATTGTTATCGGCTTTCTATCATATACATACTTGGCATAATCCCTATATCCAAACGACCCGCTTAAGGATCCTGGTATTATGCCGCATCTTTCCGGATCTGTATCTTCCCATATTAACATGCGCAGCATGTTGGGGGCCGTCTCGCCTTCGAAGCGTTCCACATTGCTTGTCAAGAAAAAAATTAATGCAGAGAGGTGTCCAGCTACTTTCAGCTTTCTGGAAAAATCCTCTTCATCAAAGTAGTCTATAGCAACTTGCAGCGAGCATGTGCCTTTCATCATGTTGTGCCCATGGTTTCCGGTTTTGCTAAAATGTTCATACATATATGAGTAGCGTTCTTTTGGGATTGTCTTTATCTCGTCTATCCTCGAAACTGGGTGGTATCCAATTGAAACCAATTCTTGGCTAGATTTTTGCAGCACTTTGTTTGCTTGCGTTAGAAAAGTGCCGTATTCATTACTGATTTCCTCTAAAGTGCTCATTGGAACCAAGCTGCATTCAATTTGTCCTGCTGGCTCTGTAGTGATATAGGATCTCTCTCTTTTTAACCCCATCACTTTTCCATCTACATAAGTCGGCTCAGGATAGAATTCCATCAACATATCAAGGACTTTCGAATTTCCATTATCATCAAAATGGTCGATTGTTTTTCTAGTTTCTTTATCTACAACAAGATGTTCAGCTTCAATTCCAAGTTTCGCGTCCTGTACTTTTTTTTCCCCAGACCGGATATAGTCTGCAATCAACTCTAGATTTTTGTCTGTGCAATCCATACTATCTGCTTTCTTTTTTATTTTTTATATTTATAGTTGGTATAGCTATAGGTAAACAAAACAATAGCAATACCAACCTTTAATAGTTAAATATACTTTTTGACTGTCTGATTTATCACCTGGTTATATACAATCACAATATGATTTATTCAATTGGGTTGTTTAGCCGTGAACCGTAAGAATACGAGAGGATGCTGACGAAGATCAGCAAAGTGACATTAATTAAATAAATGATGTACCCATTTCCGCTTGATATACGAGACAGTAATATTAATGGCCTATGCCAGAAGTTGATTGCTGCACCTAAAATTGAGTATAAGCTCCAACCTGAAACACTTTGGGCATAGCGGTCTAATAGTAAAGCTGCGAAAATCAAAAACAAGATAGGGCTAGTTGCGATAATTCCGAAAATAACCCCTCCTTCAACATTGTTTTCGTTCTTTGCAATTACACTTGATGTGCTTACGGCAAACCAAACCTCGATGTTTATTATTAGTAGCACAACTTGAATATATACATTTGCATATATTCCAAGTTTTCTAAATAAATATGCAACAAAACTCAAGAAAATCTGAAGCATATTAGCAATTATTGAATATTTTAAATCAATGCTGCGCAAATTCATAAGCCCTCTGCCTTCCTTACAAAAAGCTCAAGCTTTCATTGCCTTTTGGTTCAATCAAAAGCTCCATTATCCTTTCAAAATCGTCAACACAATAATACTCCAGCTCGATCTTGCCTGTATCTTTTTTACGGCTTTCTTTGATAGCTACCTTTGTGGCGAACCTTGCAGAGAGTTTTTCTTCAAGTTCCATAAAGTGGGGCTCTTTTACCTTTTCGATAGTGGCTGGCTTGTCTATGCTGATATTTTCTGTGTAGGTCTTGGACAGCTTTTCTGCATCTCTAACTGTTAATTCATTATCAACAATGTATTGGGCAAAAGATTCCCTTAGGTAATGGTTTTCGAGCGCCAAGACTGCCCGAGCGTGGCCAGCGCTTATCAACTTGGATGCCAACATATTTTGGATTAAATCAGATAGCTGCAACAGTCTCAAGGAATTTGCCACTGCTGCCCGGCTTTTGCCAACCGTAGTTGAAATTTCTTCTTGGCTCATGTTAAATGAATCCCGAAGCTCTCTGTATCCATAGGCTTCCTCGATGTCATTCAAGTCTTCTCTTTGAATGTTCTCTACCAAAGCGATTTGTGTCATCTCGCTCTCAGTAAACTTTCTAACAATAGAAGGCACCTCGTCAAGACCGGCAATAATCGCTGCCCGAAATCTGCGTTCTCCTGCAACTATCTTATAATAGTCTCCAGTTTCGCTGAGGATTAGTGGTTGAATTACTCCATGTGTTTTAATAGAGTCAGCAAGCTCAAGAATTTTCTCTTCATCGAAATCTTTCCTAGGCTGTTTTTCATTAGGGATGATTTTTTCTATTTTTACATTAATAATCGATATGTCACTTGAAGTGTTAATGTTGCTTGTTTCACCATAACCGGATATTAATGCTTCGAGGCCTCTACCCAAACCTTTTGGTTGTTTCATCGCCATCGCCCCACCTCATCTTTTTTGAATCATTTCTTCGGAAAGCTTATTATAAGCTAAAGCTCCCTTTGATTTATTATCGTACTGGGAAATTGTCATTCCGTAACTCGGTGCCTCAGCAAGCCTTATGTTTCTCGGGATTATTGATTTGTAGACCTTATTGCCAAAATATGCGGTGACCTCTTCCATCACTTGTTGTGAAAGGTTTGTCCTTGTGTCAAACATCGTTAAAATCACCCCTTCTACCTCAAGGAATGGGTTCAAGCTTCTTTTGACAAGATTTATTGTATTGATCAATTGGCTCACACCTTCTAGGGCATAGTACTCACATTGGATCGGCACCAGCACACCTGTTGCTGCAGCTAGCGCATTTATTGACAGCAAGCCCAGCGATGGCGGACAATCAATTAAGATAAAATTGAAAGCATCTTTGACCTTATCCAAAGCCTTTTTCAGCAATAACTCCCTTTGCGCCATTGACGACATCTCAATCTCTGCCCCAGCTAAATCTATGCTAGCTGGCAATATCCAGAGATTTGGAGTTGACGTTTCCACAATGGCTTCTATCGGGTTCACACCATCGATAATAACATTATATACTGTCTTTGCCAGAGAATTACGGTCGACACCGAGCCCGCTTGTCAAGTTGCTTTGCGGATCAAAGTCCACTGCAAGAACTCTTTTGCCGTTCAACGCAAGGCATGAACTTAAATTTGAGCAAGTCGTTGTTTTGCCCACACCTCCCTTTTGGTTGAACAATGCTAATATTACTCCCATAGCGCCTCCGTTTATTGTATTTTAACACAATTGACATTCATCAGAAACTTATGAGGAGCTTTTAATAAGTGCAAGACTGCAGAAGTTTAATTGTTTCACGTGAAACAAGCATCCATCATTTCACCTGCTGGAACATTTCTATACTCTGAAAGATTCAAGATCAATTCCCATTGATGTGATTAAGTTTTGAGCGCCAAAAGAAGAAATAATTGACATTTGCTTATGCCTCCAGAGTTGATATTATTCTGATCTAAACACTTATTGACAATCAATGTATATACTTTCTCTACTTAATTTTTCCACAAACCTTAATGCTTCGCATTTTTGCTCGAATCGTTTTGAGTACACTAAATGTTTCACGTGAAACATTTAGTGTACGGTTTTGCGAGAAAAAAAACGATGAGCGGGATAGCGTCGAGGGAAAACACCAGCCTCAACCAGACGGGAAACTGGAAATCGGAGTTTAGGGAATACCCGGCGCGTTCAGCCTAAGCAGGGACGAGAAGGCGGCTGCCCGCCGGACCAGTTGAATGGAAGAGCTTGAGAAGGCTTTTCAATCGAAATCCGGGTAGCTCGCATTATAAAATGATTTTCAAAATCAGTGTATAAGAAGCTTGGCGGGCATGAGCTGGATGGCTGCGCTGGTGGCAAAACATGAGGGGCTGGCTGTGAAGCGGTAATGCGGGCTTCTTGGAGTGTGCTGTAGCGGCTTCTGCTATATGCCCAAAGAGTTCCACAGGGGAAGAGCTAGGGCTGGAGGGGCGGATCAAGGGCAGGATTGGCTGCTGGCACGCAAAGCATTGGTGGATGGGGACCATGGCAGGCAAACTCCGGAGCGACGGCGGGATCGAGGGCGCTGGGTGCCAGCTGGTGAAGAGGTTATTCAAGAAATGGGCATATTAGCGGTGTGCCCGAAGCCCAGGGCTTTAAATCCAGCAAAGGGCCATAAGAAATTCCAGTGCCTGCTGCGGGGTATGTGCATTTGGCTGCCAAACCAAGTTTTGGGCTATATACATAACCATCATCCCGATTTGGCATGGGCGCATGTGTCTCGCGGCAATAATCGGCTGGCACAGCAGATGCCTGATAGGCTGGGGACTCAGCGGCGCACTTGAAACCTCTCGGTATTGGAGGCAGTGGTAAACGCAATTGAAAGGCATTGCACGCCAGCAATCATCAATAGCGGCCAAGGGAGACAATCCACAAGTAACGAGTATACCGCGCTGGTGCAGATGCATGGAATCCGGCAGAGCATGGATGGCAAGGCACGCTGTATAGACAAAGAGGCTATCGAGCGGTGGTACCGCAGCCTAAAGGTCGGGCATGTCTATATAGCCGGATACAGAAGCTCCCCGGGAATTGCGGCTCGGGATCAAGCAGTTTGCCAGAGAATACAACTACGACTGCCCGCACCAGAGCTTGAAATACAAGCGGCCTTGCCAAGTGTAGATGCCAGCAACGAAATGAGTGCGGTTTTGATTGGTATGTGGAAAGAAAAACGGTTCGTGCATCCAGATAAGCCATAATTATCACTTTGCAAACACTAAAACATCCCAAACCATTTCATGGAAGCGGACAACTATCTCAAAAGTGTGATGAATGGATTGTTTATTCTATCCGTTTCTTTCTATTCCAATCACGATTGAGTATGAATAATACCTGACAAAACACTGAGGTAGAGTCATATAATGATAGCTGGAAATTTCAAGTGTAATAAACAGAAAACCTTTGCTATGCTGTTACGGGGCTTGAGAAACAGGTCTACTAAAAGAGCATGGCTGTCGGCTCATTTACGGAATAAATATGACATTTCTGCTATGTATGAAAGGAGCAATTTTATGCCGGGTATTACTTATACGCTCGTTGGGATTATTTTATCGCCGACATCACAATCCGGTCCAAGATCCGGGAAGCTATGCCGAACCGCTCACTCGATATGGCATGATGCAGAAAAATTCCACAAAGAGCATCGCCCAATATCGTAAAACAAGATGCTATTAACCAAGGAATTCTATCCTCTTTGCTGTAAAGCCCAAGAGAACGCGCATATGCGATTTGAGTGCATCATGTCCGGACATACTGGTATTCATGCCACCGCCGGATAAAACGCCACAGCCTCGAGCGGGCGGCGTACATGACCGAGATTCCCCGAATAGCAGAGGAGATGATTCTTGATAAAACAGTGTATTCCCAGATAGCGAAAGCGGAACGCTTTTAAAGGGACACTTTTGTTTTCTCGGACAATCATGATACCCATGAACTGATGAACTCAAACGGTTTACGGTACAA
The DNA here is from genome assembly GCA_009782875.1 of Eubacteriaceae bacterium. GTDB lineage: Bacteria > Bacillota > Clostridia > Eubacteriales > Anaerofustaceae > WRIE01. Next base: position 31,537 of record WRIE01000016.1, read on the forward strand.
TGCTAATTAGAGGCTGTTTAATATGTCTATTAATGTCGATAAATGGTATGATAACAATAAAAAGGCTGTGTACATTTATATGAGAAAAAAATATCCAAGCGACATAACTAGAGACCAATTCGAGATTATCAAGCCATTTTTAGAGTCAGCCACCAAAGCGACAAGGCCATACACATATGACCTTTATGATATTTTTTGCGCGATACTATATGTTTTGCGCGAAGAGTGCAGGTGGAGGGCATTGCCCCACGATTTTCCGAAATGGGAGGTTGTTTACTACCATTATCGAAAATGGGGCAAAAAAAACTACACAGGACAAGATGAGCGCAGCGCTTTTGAAAAAGCTTTAGAAGAGCTGGCTATGCCAGAGCGGATCATAAACGGGAGAAGCACTGAGCCATCGATGCTGGCAAATGACTCAAAAAGGATTAAAACGTATTTACAGCAGACGGGAAAGGCTATGATGCGGGGGAAAAAAATATAAGGGGCGAAAGTGCACTTAACGGTTGACACTCTTGGGCTGCCCCATGGCATACACGTCACTACAGCAGATTTTATAGACAGGGACGGGGCAATAGAGCTGGCTGTAATTAATGCAGGCAAATACGAAAGCGTCGAGACTGTTTTAGCTGGCAGCGCCTATACTGGGGAGAGCTTTGCAGAAGCAATAAAGGGGCTGGTTGACGCGAAAGTCGAGGTTGCCAGACGCAACGAGGCCCATATGTTCATTGTCCTCCCCAAAAGATGGATTGTTGAAAGACCATTCGTATGGGCCGATAATTGCCGGAGGCTTTGGAATGTTTGCGAAAGGCGCTTGAGCACGTTTTGCCAAATAAACTGTACCCCAGAAAGTGGACACGCTAACAGCATGTTAAACCCCAAGAAGTGGACACAAAAAGAATGGGGGCATATAATAAACCCAGCATAGTGGACACAACTTGGAAGAAGTGCGGCGGGCGTGACCAGAAACGGGGGTTTTCCATGGCAAAACAAGCCAACAAGCTAAGCGAAGAACATCAAGAGCAGCTGCGTGCAAATAAATATATCCAAGTGTAAATGAAGTATTTGTATATTATACCGACGAGCTCAAGCGGGTATATAAGGCGTTAAGGGAGAACAACTACGCAGCAAACATTTTTAACCGGGAGTTCAAGGGGCACGGCGCGCGGTCTGTTTTGCTGACAGACATTACATACCTGAAAGGCATGATGGGATGGGAAGTTCAGCTACCTCACTGCGGTTATGGATGCTGGGACAAAAGAGATCCTCGCCCAAGCCATGAGCCCTTCGCTGGAGCTGGACTTTGTCTTGGAGACAGTGGAAATGCTTATGGACAAGCATGGATCGGAATTGAACAGACGTTCTGCTGCATTTAGACCAAGGAAGCCACTTCAACATCCCTTCCACCAAGGGAGCCTGCCCCACCAGGGTTAAGGAACCATACCCACCAAGGCTGCCAGATTATACACTTAACACCACACTAAATTTGTACTTGACATGGGTAAACTTTAAAATGTTTGTATTGTCAGTCATTTCAGTTCTTTTGAGGAGATACTAAACAGTTATCGTTTTAATAAACTTCTTTTAATCTTAATTCCTTTTAACCGCGCTATTAATGGCATGATTTTTAAGCCAAACCATATTAGCTTACTACGACTTGTATCAACATACTCATTAACAACACAAAACTTTCCATCACGCATTTTGCAAACTAAACAAACATATTCTATTACAGTTATTTTGAAAACCGTAATAATTGCCGCATGATAGTATTCAACACAAAATTTATCTCCGTCAGCAAACCAATTGTCAATAATGGCTTTTACATTATTTTTATCCTTATGTTTGCGAGAACCCATAGCAAAGTTGCAAAACTTTCTCACAGATTCACCGCCTACAATCGAAATTCCCGGCGGCATTAAAGTCCAAATGCAATTATCACTTAAAATGTTAGCAAACCGTTCTGAGTTCTCGGAATCATTTTCGGCAATATCAAGATATTCCTTAATCAATTTTTCATTCTCGCTTAACACCGCAAGTATAACCTCCCAAATATAAATCAGGGACCATCCTTTCAAAGGGTGGTTTGAGAATCGCCCCTATAAGGAGCCGGATACTAGCAGCACCTAAATACGGATTTGTGGCTTCGCAAGCCATTTCGCTCTCTCAATCCTAAAAAGGATCCTAAAAACTGTCAGCCCCCAAAGGGGCAATGGATGCGGCTCAATTGCCTTCCTGCCTGTGCCCTTTTTATTCTTTATGTATTTCGGGATCTGCGCCATTTCTTCCCGCTGTATCCACGAAATACCCTGCTGCCTAAAATGATGGCTGCCACTCTTAGTCTTATGTTCGCGAGACCTTAGTCAATTCTATCAAAGGAGGACTTGTTATCATATGGACCGCTTCTGATATTCTATTCTCCTGCAACGTAGCACTGGGCTTAATCACAACTACATGAGGGACATTTTGCCAAACGAGATAGGCCTAGGTTTCCCCACCCAAGAGCTGGTGGAGTTGATGTTTAGCCACATCAACTCCAGCCCAAGGCGCTCCCTGAATGGGAAACGCCTGCGGAAATGTTTTCATCCCTTTTCAGCCTCTTACTGTACATGGGCTTACAGATAAGTGATTGGGATCATACCAGTAATTAGCATCGTTCTTTAAGACAAGCCAAACCGAAAGAACCGGCCAGTATGTTGACTTGCCACGCGGCTTTAGCATGCAAACTACTACCTCACAAGCTGTTTATTTTTTATATTATATTGCGAATGGAGATATAAGTCAATCATTCAAAATTATGATAAATATTTCCGTTACGAATGAATTTCCACAAAGTGAACTTTGATATTAGACAAAAAAATTAATGGTAAATTGCTAAGACAAATTGAAAAGAACATAACTGCAACAATTATTTCAGATAAATGACTAATTCCCACTCAATTTAAAAAATGTACAATTAGTAAAGAAAGCTAAAACTGGATAAATTCAAAGGAAATAAAGAATTTTGGGGACGTTTTGAAATAATAATTTAAAATTAGCTTTATAGTTAAGCCCTCAAAAAGGGATTATAAAAGGAAAAAGCGCCAGCAATTACAAAATTTATTAGTTGCCACTAAATTATTTCAATTTATAATTTTTAACTATATAAAATGTCCAGAATTTGTGGTTTAATTGTGTTAACACTGTACAATCTCCAAACAGCAGCAGTGTGGCTGTTAAAAAAAAACAATCTACAACCATTGCAGTAATCATCATTTCAATTAGTTGACTATCATACCATTACAATGGTTATAAGGAAAATTATCCCTAAAATGCTTTGAGCAAAACCTATAATGACACCTTGAGAGGCGGGTAATGGAGACTGAGAAAATCTACGTATTGCTATCAAAAACCCATACCGGAGTCGCGCGCCTAATCCGATTGTTTGGCAAGACCCATTATAACCATGCGGCAATATCGCTAGACGCTGATTTGAATGAACTATACGCTTTTGCCCGCCCGCAGCACTATGGCATAATGCTTGCGCGGCTAGTCCACGAATCCGTTTACAGATACACATTGGGAAAAGAGGATTATGTGGATGTAGTCATCTTCGAACTTGATGTTACCCCTGAGCAGCACCAATGGGTAAGAGAAACAATTGAGTCCATACAAAATGACAACGAGTATATGTACAACTACCTGTCAGTGCTTACATACCCCTTCTTTAAAGGGTTTAGCACTTACAAAGCATTCTCTTGTATTGAATTTGCAATGTACATACTAAAAGGCCTCGACTGCTGTGGATCTTTCACTGAAAACATCTGCCGATACATGCCCGGCGATCTGTTGGACCTGCTTCCTGACAGTATTATCTACCAAGGGAACTTATTAGATTACAAACATGATGATAGCATAGACACAGGATACTACTCACCTATAACATACAAGTTGGTAAAAGACAGCGCAATTGCAGTCAAGAAACTTTGCCAAAGAAGTTTGTTCAAAAAAAGATATAAAGCAAGCTGACAATATAGGTCGCACTCATTATCCAAGCAAAGCCAATCAAAGCTTTGCTTTTTCAATCCTGTGCGTTTATTTCCCGGGAAATTTCTTCATTCAAGCGCATATAAATCACATTGAATAAAAAAAGCCCCATAAAAATGGAGCCATGCATTGCAAAGAATTTATATTACAGGGCTTTGACACGCTGATGTGCCGAGCCGCGCTGTGTCGCGTCATCAATAGCCCTTCTAAACTGTGTTTCATAGAGTTCTTTGTAAACACCATCAAGCTCAAGCAAATCGTTATGGGTTCCACGCTCTACCATTTCGCCATTAGATACAACCAGAATTTCATCACAGGCCATGATTGTGCTTAATCGATGTGCAATAACCAAACTTGTCTTTCCTTTTAGAAGAGGCTCGATAGCTTCTTGGATCAACGCCTCAGAAATCGAGTCGAGGGAGCTTGTAGCCTCATCTAAAATTATCAAGCCGGGGTTCTTTAAGATAATTCTTGCTATTGACATTCTCTGGCGTTCCCCACCCGAGAGCTTTATTCCCCGATTTCCCACCTCAGTGTCATACCCATTTGGAAGAGATACTATAAAATCATGGATATTCGCTTCCTTGCATGCTTTCTCTAAATCATCCTGGACAGCGTTAAAGTTTGCATACATTAGATTTTGCCTTATAGTGCCATTAAACATATAGGTGTCTTGGCTGACAAGGCCAATATTTGTCCGCAGCCACGTTAGATCTAAATCCCGGATATCGTTTCCATCGAGCAGGATCTGCCCGCTCACGACATCGAAAAGCCTTGGAATAAGGTTGATGATCGTTGACTTTCCAGCCCCAGACGGGCCGACAATCGCTACTGACCTGCCTGGCTGCACTGAGAATTCAATGTCATGCAAAATAGGAGTTTCCTCTGTATAGTGGAAATTTACATCTTTAAACTCTACCAACCCTTGCATCGAGCCAGGAACAATAGCGCCCGGTTTGTTCTCGATCTCAATTGGCATGTCATAATACCCAAAAATGCGGGTAAATATCGCCATCGACCTTATGATGTCAACCTGCATATTTAACAGCTGGTTCACTGGCCTGTACAAACGCTCTAAAAGAGCGACCATAACTGTGATATCGCCAACAGAAAGATCAGCGTGGCTATACTTGAGCATCAAGAGCCCGCCAACCAAGTAGATCACCATTGGGCCAGTGTTTGTCAGAATTCCCATGGTTGCCCTCAACCAACGGCCAGCTATGCTTTCTTTGATGTTCAAATCTGTCATCTCGCCATTGGCTTTCTCATACTTTGCGTACTCCACATTTTCCCTTGCAAAGAGTTTGACAAGCATTTGTCCAGAAACACCCATTGTCTCTGACAAAATTTGGTTTATCTCATCGCTTTTTGCTTGGGCTTGGAACGTGATATCCCAACGCTTTTTCCCGACCGATTTAGTCGGCAGTATCAGGATAGGAACCAATAAAATGCCCGCAATTGCCAAAATCCAGTTGCGCTGGAACATCGCCAGCACTGCTAAGATAACGAGAGTAAAGTTGCTGACCAATCCAGCAAGAGTTCCGGAGATAACCGATTGGACACTGCCAATGTCAGAAGTCATCCTCGTCACTATTTCACCTTGTTTGCTTGAAGTAAAGAACCTATGTGACATATTAAGCAAATGTGCAAACATTTTGTTTCTCATGTCAAATGTGATATGCTGTGCAATCCAAACATTGAGCCATGACTCAAAAACACCAATCAAATTTGACAGCACCAATACTCCAAATGAAGTAGCAATCAATACTAATAAAAGATCAAGGTCCCGGCCAATAAAACCTTCGTCAACAATCCGGCCCATAAGCATGGAAGGCATCAAAGACAGCCATGAAGAAGCCAATATACAAGCTAATACGAGTAGCAACCTAGGCCAATAGGGCAAAATGTAGCTAAACGCACGCTTGATTAATGGCCAGGATATTTTTGCGTTTGTTTTTTCTTCGTCAGTCAAAGGCTTGGGACCTCCTCGGCCTCCCCCGCCTCCTCCACCACCTAACATTAATTATCCTCCTCTATGTGTGAAATTTTTTCTGTTGAATGCTCTGACAAATCTGCCAGCCTTTCACTCAACTTTTTACATAACCCAATAAAAACTTGCTTTTCCTCCTGTGTCAAACAAGACTCAATTTCTTGCTGGACTTTTTCGTATTCTGACCTTCTGCTTGAGACTTGTTGCCTGCCCAAATCAGTCAGCCTAATCCTGTAAACCCGAAGATCCTTTGCATCGCGAACCCTTGTTATCTCTCCCCGCTTCTCAGCCCTGTCTAAAGCGTCGGAAAGGGACGGAGGCCTGATTTCCATCAACTCAGCTAGTTCTTTGGCGTTGATGTCGTTGTTGGACCAAAGTATCGACAGCAACTTCATCTCGCTATGTGATGATCTGTGGCTTCTCCCCCTTGATCCTCTTCCACTGCCTGATCCTTGGACTCTACGGGCGAGCCTGGCTAAATAGTTAATATTATCGAGAATATCGTTGTTTTCGATTTTATTTTCCTCCTTAATTAGTTAGGCACATATCATTTAGATGCCTAACCATTTAGTTTTGTAGCTAAATAATATATTATGTACCTAACTTTTGTCAAGTATTTCTTTATGATTTATTTTCAAAATCTTTTAAAAAGGTTATTGGACGCTAAAAACACCATCTATCGCTCTAAGCGCTTCAATAATCTCTGAACTAGGAATAAACTCCAGGAGAAAGAACTCATATCTTACATATGACGACTCGTTGATTGAAATCTCATATACACGGTTGAACTTCGTCTTGAAAGTAACAAAAACCTCATCAATTTGCTTAAGGATATTGTCCATGCCTTCAGTCCGTATTTCAATTCCAACAGTGTAAAACATTCGATGTTGCCTCAATATCCGCTCAAATTTGCGAAAATAGATGAGAATCGAAAACATCAGCACTGTCACAACAACTCCGCCAAAGTAGAAGCCGACGCCCAATGCGATCCCGATAGCTGCGACAGACCAGAGAGAGGCTGCTGTTGTCAGGCCCCTGACTATTGAGCCGTCTTTGACTATGGCGCCCGCTCCTAAAAAACCAATTCCACTGATAATTTGGGCTCCAAGCCGCATTGGGTCCAAGTTCACGCGCCCGCTATATTTCACGAACATAAATTGGGAAGTCAGCATTACCAAGCATGAGGTTATGCACACCATTATATGTGTCCTCATGCCTGCAGGGTGGTTGCTCTTTTCGCGCTCAAAACCTATCAACCCGCTGCAGATTATAGACAATGCAAGCTTCAGCGCCTGCTCTCCAAACAAAGAAGCATCAATTGGCATCATAGTCTCCCTATAAATATAATTGTTGTCCATTTTATCACACATACACATACAATTCTATCAAAGCTAAATTGTATGGCGCATGTAAACATACAATTTAGCCCTTGTTTTGCATATGCTTTAACAACATTTTACATAGCAATGGTTGTTGCCCGCTTTGATAGCTTGATAGAATACAGTGGAATAAATAAAGGCATGGCTAAAAATGTTAATCATTAGTTTTGACGCTGTTGGCGATAAAGAGCTGGATACTATCGCCGGACTACCAAACTGCAAAATGCTTATTTCCCAATCTACACTCCACCGGGAAATTTCTAGCGTGTTTGTCACCAATACTTATCCTATCCATGCATCTGTGGTGACAGGAGTTCTGCCAAGAGACCACAAACTGACTTCAAATATTGCCCCCTTTCCTTCAAAGCATCCAATTTGGCGCACAAAAGAGGCTGAAATCCAATCAAAAACATTATGGCAAGCAGCCAAAGAGAAAGGCATCGAGACAGCGGCTGTTCTCTGGCCTGCAACAGGGGAGTCAAAGTCGATACAATACAATATCCCTGAGGCCCATCCATTGGAAAAACAGTCTCAAATTACGGCAAATATGAAAAGCGGCAGCAAAATACTGCAACTAAAAATGTTTTTGCGCCATGGCAAATTGATGGATGGCCTTAAACAGCCTTGCCTTGACAATTTTGCAACGGCTTGCATGGCAGATTTGCTTAGAGAGAAAAAACTAGGCCTTGCGCTTGTCCATCTTTGCGCTTACGACTCTCTATGCCACGACTTCGGCAAGGAGAGCAGCCAAGTCGAAGAAGCCTATGAGTCCCTCGATAGAAACTTGGGCATTCTATTGGAGGCTGCCGGGGATGATGAAGATATAATTGTTTTTTCTGACCACAGCCAGAGGGATGTGCATACTGTGCTGACGCCAAACGACTTGATGCTGCAACTTGGTTTGATTGGCTATGACGGTATCCAATACCAGCCTATTGAAAATGGGGCTTTTATCGAGTGTTGCGGAGGAAGCGCATTTTTGCATGCAGAAAGCCTCCCTGAAAGCCAAATCGATGTCTTAAAATCAGCCATATCAAATAGTGAAGGATTCAGGCGGTTTATTTCAGAAGAAGAGCTGGGCGATGCAGGGATAGAGTGCGCATTCGGTTTTGCGGCTAAAGACGGCTACTGCTATGAATCATATGGGCCTGGGCATTTGGCGACACATGGATACCCGCTTGATATGGATAACTACAAAGTGTTTTATCTAGCCCGTATAAAGGGAGCGCAAAAAAATAATGTCGAATATGGAGGCAGCCTTCTTGAGATCGCCCCACTTGCTGCCAAGCAATTAGGGCTGGAATTATTCAATTAAAGGAGTTATTTTCAAATGAAGACAAAACTGACAACTGAGGAATGGAGCTGGATAGCATATGATTGGGCAAATTCCGTCTATGCGACAATTATGATGGCAGCCATCTTCCCAATTTATTTTTCTGCAGTCGCAGGAAGCGCAGGGCAGCAAGGAGACTATTGGTGGGGCATCGGCAATTCCGTAGCAATGGTGCTTATCGCCTCCATCGCCCCGATTTTGGGGGCTTTCTCTGACTTTTATGGATACAGAAAAAAGCTGTTTTCCATATTCTTTGCAATTGGTGTAGGTTTCACCTTTGCTAGCGCCTTTGCCAACCACTGGGTTATGCTGCTTGTCGGATACTCAATCTCCCACATTGGTTTTTCTGGAGCAAACTTGGTTTACGACAGTTTCCTCCCCGATGTCACTTCCGTTGAAAAAATGGACAAAATATCTGGCTACGGTTTCGCATTCGGCTATATTGGAGGCAGCACGATCCCGTTTCTTGCTAGTATAGCTTTGATCACATTCGGGGAGCCATTTGGCATCGACACAACAAAGGCGATCAAAATATCTGTAGTGTTGACAGCTGCTTGGTGGGGTTTGTTTTCGATCCCTCTTTTGCTGAATGTAAAACAAAAACATGGAGTGCCAAAACCTGAAAGAGGCACAGCTTCTACAGCATTTTCATCTGTTCTACATACTGCCAAGCTGATTTTTCAAAACAAAAAAATACTCGTTTTTATCTTAGCCTACTTTTTCTATATTGATGGCGTTGACACAGTAATAAAAATGTCGACGAGCTACGGGACTACTCTAGGTCTAGACTCAAATGGTATGATACTTGCATTGTTAGTTACCCAGATTGTCGCTTTCCCTTGCTCAATATGGTTTTCATCCTTGTCAAAAAAATTTGGCTCGCTACGGATGATTAAAGGCGCAGTGTTAATGTATTTGCTGATTTGCATTACAGGTTTTATTATGGGTTTCGGCCTTGAGGAAGGCTATTTTGGAGTTGATACAGCTCTGACCCTTTTCTGGGCATTGGCTGTAATGGTTGGCTCAGTGCAAGGGGGCATCCAAGCCATCTCCCGTTCCTACTTTGCCCAGATGATCCCTCCAGAGAATTCTGGCGAGTTTTTCGGATTTTTCGATATTTTCGGAAAGTTTTCTGCAGTGATTGGCCCGCTGCTTTACGCTATGACAGTCAGGCTGACCGGGCGCAGCTCTTTTGCGATCTTCTCGATAATAGCCTTGTTTTTAATTGGTTTGGCATTTCTTAGTTTTGGCGGCAAGCACCTAGATTCCCAACCAGAATAGGAAATATAAAGTGATTGTCTCAATGGCTTTTGCAATATTAATCACAGACGCAAAGATACTTGCGCAGTTTCTTTGTTGGATTTAATTGCTTTTAGCAGGCTGTAGGGGGCATGTTTGACAAACATTGTTTTGTTGCCTCTTGAGTTGGCAATTTCCATGCCTGCAGGCTGGCTCTTTTGTGTGGGTAGAAATCCGAAACTAAAAGCTATTTGGTTTATGTCTCTCCAAGCGATAAACCCTTCCCTGGTGTAAGCGCCTTCTTGGTTTAGCAGGCACACTTTTGATGCGAAGAACTTGCCTGCCAACAACTCAAGGGCTATGAATGGGACAGTGCTTGCCAAGAAGGCGACAAACCTAATAGCCAAGTTGGATATTGAGAAGTATTGCGCCAAACTGCCCGTAAAAAATGCGTTTACACAACTATAAAAAAACAGGGCCGCATTGGCTATAAATCCTGAAAAGATAAACATATAGAAATGCTGGCGACGGAAAAGCTCCCCTTCCCTTCTCCAAAATATTGGTTCTGATTTCTTCTTCGCCCCGGATCTTGGAATGCTATGGCTGCTTTTGAATATATCAAGCAATTCCCCCATAATTGATGCAATATCAAACACATCTTCATTAGGATTATCAAGGGCAATAGAGAGAATCACATAGTATTGGATATTTTCGTCATCTCTATGTACTTGGAGAAAATCACTGTATGATATCCCTTTCCCTTCCACATAACTACTTTGTAAAAACACAGATAATCCATAGCTGGTTGAAGAGGCTAGCCTATATGACACTTTTTTAGGCAACCTTCCCAAGAAAACATCAATATTATCTAACTCTACCAAAATCTTGCCGGTTTGGCCAAGGGCCACACCAACAACATCCTCCCACTTGGCTCTTCCGATATCAACCAAAATAAACCCTTCGCTATCTAAAACAAGGAGCTCTTTGGCTATTGCCAACCGGAATATCGAATTCAAGAAAATCAACGAAAAAATTACTGAACCAATTCCCAGAACTGACCTGATAAAGATATGTAGATCCTCCCCCCTATTCACGCCCAAAGTCGTAGCGATGACCGCAAACATTAATCCGTAGAGAAAACAGTCCTTTAGCCTTCTAGTGAAGCTTTTCTTTATAACAATTCTATCCATATCTTACTTCCTCAATTATATACTTATACAAATCAATTTTTTTGAACCAAACCTGGTGTTTCATTCATATTCCATAGAGTAGCCACTGCAAGAACTCCCCGCAACCTGGCACATTTTTATCTTTATGCGACTTGTCTTTGGCGCTGCAAATCACTCATTTGCATTGCTTGGAACTCTCGCAGATGCAACTGTTTTACGGTTACCCGCAAAACTAAACCGCTTCCAGCCAAACCACACAGGACAGGTTAGCTATAGTATACCAGCAATAAGCGAAACAGGCGTGGTTATTCACCAGGTGCTCTTTCTGATTTAAATTCACACGACAACAAGTCCATATAATCTTGTATTAATAGATAATATTTCTAAATACCTTCATTATAGAAAAATAACCTATAGCATCCCCTCCAATAGCTCTATATGCGTCACAAATAATTTCAAAAACGAAAAAGCTCTCTGCAGCATTTTTTCAAGTTGATCTTTTTTGTTATAAGACCAACTTGAAAACTGTATTTGCTCTAAAGCTGTCGTAGATTTATTAATTATTTGTGTTAATTATTCACAGGGTCAAAAAGAAGATTTCGGAGATTTTGCTTGTTGATGCAAGGATGCTGAATATAAAGTCGAAAACTATTGGGCAATGCAAAAAACGTTGTAATTTGTTTTATCTAGAAAATTGGTAGTGTATAATAAACTTGAAAGCAGGTGGTTTATATAGAAAGAGAAATCAAAGAGGCACAAGACAATCCTGTATACGATTGTTTATCATACACTTACAAAATATGCTTTCAAATTACACAAAAAAAGTGGGCAAGCGAGGAAGTCACTGAGGCAATTCTAAGCAAATTTAAAAAAGAGCTAATGGGTGTCAACGACGAGGTAAAACCTCTCTTGTTGAGGAAAATTTGCCGGGAGGCGATAAAGCTTTCCCTGAAATACATTAACATAGATATTGAATCACTGCCTGCATATGAACGAAGCAGGATTATCACCCCAAGAGGGAATGGCTTTTTTATCGATGAAATACCCGAAGAATACAAACTCTTGGCTGAATCCCACTATGTTGAAAACCAACCAGTGTCAGTCTACTCGGCGCAAAACGGCTTGTCCTTGAGGAAAGGCAGAAAACAGCTTGCCAAGCTAAGAAAAGCCATCGATATAATTACCCTCTCTAGAGAAGACCTGCAAATGCATTTCTCTGCTGGGGAACTGAGGTATTTGAAGGTAAGCCATCTTGAGCAAGAGAAACTTGTCCAAATGCTTGCCCATCTTGTTGTGTGCAATGATTGCATAGAAAAATACTTAAACGCTCTAGAGCGCCATGACCTGCCAGAAGCGAATACTTTTTTGCAAGACCAGAAAGAGCTGGCCCTCTTCCTTCTATTTGAAAAGAAGAGTCATGGTTTCCAAGCAAGTGTCGCCTTTGCAGTGGTTTTTGCCTGTATTTGCGTTTGGGTATATCCTCTCTTATACCCTATAATTAGCGAAAGCTACTATAGCCCGAAAAATGTGCAAAAAAGCATTGAAAATACAACCTCATTTATCGACAGGGAAACCACACACATGGTTGAGAACATTTTTGAATACCGTATACAACCTGCCGCTTCAGAAAAGTATTCACTGATAAGAGAAAAATGGTGTAACATAAGGCTAAGTTTTGAAACAACCATGCAGGAGCAAAGAAAAAAAATAGACAAATTCAACTAGGAGATTTTCCAAATGACCACTCAAAAAAACAAATATGCGACGTTATTATTATCAATAATCCCCGGATGCGGGTATCTTTACATGGGATTTCTAAAAAAAGGCTTGTCAGTAATGGCTGGTATTAACTTGATTATTCTTCTTGTCTATATTATAGACGCCCCAGTGCTTCTGATCCTTATCAGCTTGCTTTGGTTCCTGTCTTTCTTTGAGACTCTTAGGCTTTGCGATTTAGAACCAGATGTTTTCGCAGCACAAAAAGACGAAACTTTTATCAGCTTTCTGCTGGACTCAGATCTCCAAGAGCCATCAAAGCTAGATTTGCTTTTTAATTTCAAGAAAGTGTCCGCATCAGCAATATCTGTTACAATTCTCGGATGCTTCTTCTTGATCCGCAGCATTACGGATTTCGTTATCCCTTATTTTGCCAAGCTTGATCCTTCGACTATTGAAAAGATAAACTCTGCAGCAACATTTGCGCCCCGTTTGCTTATTTGCATGGTTTTCTTCTATATCGGCGGAAGGTTGATTGTCCGTGAGAAAAAGCTATCTAATGACCAGCTGGCGCAATTGATTGGAACAATAGACAACGACGAAAATAGCCCAGGCAACGGGGACAAAGAAAGCAGTGAAGCAAGTCAATAACCAATCGCTATTTAGAAGTCACACCTTGGTGTGCGCCACTAGCGCCCAGCCTGTTTTGTCGGTAATTGAACGCGTTTGGACAAAAACAACATTTAAGTTGCTATAACAAAAATATAAGCAAGCATACTGCTAGGCGGTTCGGTTAGATAACATGAGGATTTTTTTCAGCCTCAAATGACCGCCTTCTTTTTTTGTCCAACCTGCTAACAAGCTTATTCCCATGGGAAAATGATAAAACACAGTTTTTTTCACATATTTATCGAATGGCAAAAATATAATGGAACATCCATGCAAGGAGGAGGTCATTATATGAAATTTCCAGGAATCAAGTCAATCACCTTTAACAAAGACCTGGCAATGAGATTGATAGCAATAATGCTATGTTTGTCTATTCTAATAACATCTGCCTATTTTGTTTTTGGCCACAAGAGCAACTTTTCTCTTACTGTAGCTTCACAAGAGTACCAAATCATTTCAAACTTTTATAAAGACAGAGACATATCCATTGAGTACCCCCAGATCCTTGGTTTAAGCAATGAAAAATTGCAAGCAAAGATCAACAAAACAATTAAGGCAAGGGCGCTAAGCGTGCTCGATGGTATCCCAAAAGGCAAAAACCCGATTATCGAATTGACTTATGAGCCAAAACTATTAGGCACTGAGCTTTTGAGTGTAGCCTTTACAGGATCGTACGTCAAATATCCACAACAACCCCCTGAGCCGGTTTTTTTCACTTCAAACGTAAACCTGAAAGACGGTAAAGCAGTGGGCGCCAAGCATTTTTTCTACTTTGACAAGAATTTCACAGAAGCAATCGTTTACCAACAGTACTATAACGAGATGCATAAGACAGCTGTCAACTACTTAAAAGACCAAAAGATAACAGGAGTCCAGAAGCTGCTTAGGGCTGGCGATGGAGGTTATGGCAAGAGCGAAGTATACTCCTACTTCACTCCAGATGGTTTAGGACTCAGTTTTGAAGTGCCAAACGCAATTGGCGGAACAGCAGTGTTTGAGATTGATTACAGCAACTTTTCCAAATCGGAAAGATAAAAGGTTGACCTCATTTGCTGGCGTAAGCGTAAATCTTGCTGGCCTTTGCGTTTGCGCCAATTTATTATAACTTATCCTTTTTTCACCCTACAAAAAACCACTCTAACAGAGTGGTTTTTTGTCCATATCATACATTTTCATTTGTCCATTGGATTCGACATTTCTGGCTTGCTCCTGTCTAGCCTGCCAATGGATGAGTATTCTAAACATTGTTTTTGGCTTTATATAGCCAAATTTCTCAAGACAAACACCTTGGCATCCACCGTATTCACCTATGGCTTAAAAAATGATATCATATCCTTGAGGTATTTTGGAACTCGCGAACAATTTAAAAGCAATTAGAATGTTCGGTTTCGATTAAGTTACATCATTGATCTCAAGAAATCATTATTAAATCAGGGATGGAAATGGATAATCAAAATCTAAGCGCTGCCGATGTGGTAAGGAACTTCTTCGAAAGTGATAAATATACACTTTATGCCTATAGGCTTTTGAATGATACTGAAATTCCTAAATTTGTTGAAGAATACACAGCATTTATTGACATAAAAAAACTGCCTATAGACCGCTTCCTTTGCTTAGATTTGGATTTTGGAAGCGATGTGTTCTGCTCATTGTTGGAAAAAGCATTCGACAACTGGGCTTTGGCAGTTTCTCTTAGAAAGGATAAGGGGCTAGCTTTTTTTCGCTATATCCATGAGCTTGCAGATAATATCAGCCAGAGAGGGTATGAAGATAGCATCCATATAAACCGCCTTATCGCCCAAAGCCACCTAGCTTTTTTTATTCGGTATTTAAACAAACGCTTTAGCGGAAACAATCCAATAGCTGAGTCTTGGGAGAAAGCTCTTCCGAGATACTTTGATGATTGGAGTTTTGCAAGGCTTTTTTTAATATATATCCACGATGCCCTTTTTCGTGAGAAAGTGTATGGTGAAGATGAATGCCTTGAGCTTCCAGATCGCTTGATACGCTGCATTTGTATTGCTGGAACCAGCTTCTTGTACCGTTGTATTTTAGGCACGGACGACATTATCCAGCAACTGCATTTTAACATGGCTCTTCGCAATTATTTTATGCTAGTAGCAAATAGCGGATATTACAAAGAAATGGACAAGCTAGCTTTTGCAGATTCTTTGTTTATCTATCTAATCCTCGGAAGCCCAGGCTTTGACGAGTTGATATACAATAGCGAGAAGCTTTTTATTGAAATGGTAATAGAAGCAGCTCGAAATGTCCTTCAAATGCATAGTCTTTATCGGATAAATAATAAGAGGATAGTTGAAAGCCTTCCTGAAGTGTTTCAGCACATCAGGAATGTCGACAGTGAAAAACTGCCATATTGTAAAGACCAGTGGTCAGAGCTCATGGAGATTATAGGCATATAGGGTTTTTATGTGACGTATTAATCCACAGCAGCCTCATCGATTTTCTTAATTCTAAGAACACTTGGAACTTGTAAACACTTCAAATGTGGTTATTGATGTTTGTAATGGCCTCAAGGGCTGTCCAAGATTCATTTTATAATTTATAGCACCCAAAGAAAGAAAACTTATAAAACCGCTTGCAAAGCCGCATACAGAGTTATCTTTCTTTATCTTCCCTCTTCAAACAGTTGTTGTACACATCCTGCAAGATATCTTCTAAGGAACATGGGCAAAACCCGGTTGTAGAATCTTGGGGTATTGCACTATCATATATTTGCGTCCAGATCATTTCTCTTTTTTTGGCATGCAAATGCTACAAAACTCTGTTGTAATATATCTTGAGGCTTTTCCTGACAAATCCAGCAAAAGCGCTTGCCCCCAATAGGGAGAAGAACACTGTGCTGTTTATATTGCCTGCAATTGCTGTCGCCAATACTAACGAATACATAATAATGTCCAAACTCACAGAGCTTGATTCCCGTTTTATCGACTGTCTTCGCTCATCGTTTTCATGGATGTATAAGTCTCGCAGTTTCTCTTCGTTTCTGCTTACTAAAAATGATTTGATTGCAATTGCCAGCAAAGCTACTACCAGAGCTGCTGATACGCCAGTTTGGAACCCAGCAATGAAAGAGCTAACGCGGTCATTAGTCTTGTAATAATAGCCAAAGCCTATGCCCAATACTGCTACTCCAACGCCAAGTAGCGCATATACTTGCCTTCTTAATACTTTCTTTTTAAAAGTTTCCATTAATATTCCTCCAACTCAGAAAAGTCAAATACATCTTCAATTGATTTGCCGAAATACTTTGCTATTTTATAAGCTAGTATTAGAGACGCAGTGTATTTACCGATCTCAATTGATGTGATCGTCTGCCTTGTTACACCTACCTCCTTTGCTAGTTCTCCTTGGGTAATTTTTCGCGCTTTTCGTAGCTGTGGTATTTGAGTCTTCATTTTTACTGGCTCTCCATGTACAGTATGCTTTTCATCAAAAGAATAGCACACTTTGCATAATATGTCAAGCAGGCTTTGCATTTTTTAAAAAATCACTTTATCATTTCAAGTTTGAAAGATGGATCGGGAAGACTGCATGGGCAAAGACTATCCAGCCTTGGCATAAAAGACTATCTAAAAAACCTTTTGAAGACAATCACATACAGCCCGCATGCGGCACAGAGAGCAATAGGAATTTTTCGAGAGCCTCGAAAATGCCAACGTGATACGAGGTCGATTTCTACCACTGCTTTTGTTCCATGGATTGAATAGTTTGATAAACAATAGAGAGTATAGCTGATAGTTGACTGAAGACAGGACCACTAGCAATATGCAACCTATTTGGCAAGGTTATAGATAGGGATGTAATTTGTAATGGCAAGATGGCAGTAAAGCGAATTTGTGAAACCATAGGATATGGGTATGTTTGTTTTTAAGGGCTGCTGACTACTATTAGAGAGCGCCCAGCCATGCCCATTGCAAATGATCATCCAATTGCTGAATGCTTAGATTGAATCTGTGCTTCCAATTATGGATGCTCTTTATTATTCTTGCATGCTTTTTTGGTAGAAAGCGCACAATACAAACAAGGCTGAATTTTCAACCAGAGACTGCACTGGCGAAAATCTAGCATTCACAATACCCGTTGATAACAATTCTTGATAGGTTGTTATCGGCAATCTAAAGGAGCATGGCAAAAATGGCATTTACTATAACGCTTTCTATTCTGATTTTTCTTGGTCTTTTTGTTGTAGTTTTCTTTTCTTCACCTAGATTTGGAAAAAAGCCTAAAGGCGAGTCGCTAGCCAAATTGCAAGTTTCCCCAAATTTTGTAGGCAGCCGATTTGTTAACCAATCCCCAAGGCTAACAAAAGACCAGAAAAAAAAAGACAGCGAGAAAAATATCTTTTTACAATTTTGGAAGTTTGCCATGGCTAAACCCTCATATCTAAAGCCCTCGACTACTCTGCCATCCATAAAGACTGATTTGATGTCGCTAGATTTAGACATAGACGTTTTGGTTTGGTTAGGACATTCAACTTTGTATATGCAGCTGGGCGGATGCCGTTTTTTAATTGACCCTGTTTTGATTTCTGGCTCCCCAGTGCCGTTCATTAATAAAGCATTCAAGGGATCTGATATCTACATTCCAAATGATATACCCAAAATAGATTATCTGCTTGTCACACATGACCATTTTGACCATTTAGATTATAAGAGTGTCAAATCTTTAAAAGACAAGATTGGAAAAGTGGTATGTGGATTGGGGGTGGGGGAACACTTCAAGCGGTGGAAATTTGACGGGAGCACAATTATTGAGCTTGATTGGTCTGACAGGATTGTTTTAAAAAACGGAAGCGAACTCTTTGCCTGCCCTGCCAGGCACTATTCTGGCCGCTCTTCTTTTGGTTCAGACCTTGCGCTTTGGGTTTCGTTTGTGATCAAGATTGGAGGTTATACATTGTTTATAAGTGGAGATAGCGGATATGACAAGCACTTTGGCGAAATATCAAAGCAGTTTGGAGCTATAGACTTGGCTATTATTGAAAATGGCCAATACGGGCATGGATGGAGAGATATACACATCATGCCGGATGAGTTGCTATTAGCGGTAGAAGAGATTGGAGCAAAGAAGCTGTTTACTGTCCATAACTCAAAATTTGCTTTAGCACAACATGGCTGGATAGAGCCCCTTGACAACATATACAAAGCAGATAAAGAAAATGGGTATGGGCTGATGACCCCGATGATAGGAGAGGTGGTTCGCTTAAAAGATGAAACGCAAGTTTTTAATAACTGGTGGAAAACCATCGATTAGGGAGCAAGGTAGGATCGACTGTCAAAAAAAGCACTAGCTAAGCCCGTATCCCTGCTTGAGACACACAAGGAACAATTTACATATTTTTCGGATACACGACCTGCAACTGTATTTTTGCTCCAGAAGCATCTGACACTGCACCCGGCATTTCTTGATTTGACATGCAGGGTGCATGAAGCAAGCACCTTCCTCACACCGTATTTTAGTCCTGAAATCCCAAAACCTGCAAATGATAGCTCATTTAATCGTTATTTTTTCAAGCTACGGCATTGCATCAGCAATTTCATTTATACAGTAAAGTGTGATTACTACGATGTTTTTGCCTCTGCGTTATATTCCGTCCCTGTAGAAGTAATCAATGCATAGCTTTCGCTAAGTGGCTTTTCATGTTTGACGACTAAAAACTCACGCCCGTATATCCGGATATTGCCGATTTGCTTCTGGCCTGTGTCGATCTTGCTGTCGAGTATTTTCTGAAGCCAGTCCTTGGTTGTGTTGAGCGCCCACGCAGATACTCCTATTTCGCCCGCTCCGTTATTTGAGTGTATCGAAGTAGACATCCCCTCTTTTCTCACCTTCACAGACTCCACACAATCGGTATAAAACACCCATCCGTCGGTCAGTGTCACCGAAAAATTCTTTTTGTTGATCGGCTCAGTTTCCCATACCGACTCATTCGCCTCTTGTCTGGCAAATCCTATTGTGTCAAGTATTTCCTTGACTTTTGGCATTTCAAGCAGATATGCAAAGTCTTTTGCGGAAGAACTGCCCTTTTCCGGTTTCACATCCGGATATACAGCGACAACCTTTGCGCCGAACGGGGTCGTGGCGGGGAAAACAAAAGGTAAAGGTTGCTTATAATAGAGCTGATACCCTGGGTATCGCCTAAAACGGCTTCGCTTGCCCTGGAAACCTACCGGAAGTATTTCACCGCAGTATATGTTTTCATGTGATTGTGGCTGTCAGCATACCCAATGAGTATATTGAAGCCTTCTCCTTCAATGTGCGCCTTTTGGTATTCCATTGAGTTGCCGGGCAATATTTTTTCGCCATATGTCTTAGAGGATGTTTAGTATCTCCTCAAAAGAACAGAAATAAATGACAATACAAACATTTGACAAAATGTGCTCAAATGCCTTTCGCAAACCTTCCACAGCCTC
>WRIE01000017.1:0-30000 GCA_009782875.1 Eubacteriaceae bacterium
AGCCAGGGAGACCATGGAGGCAATGGAGACTGTCTCTGAAGTGAGCGCCACAGATAGGCGCAGCAATATTATCACCGAGACAGGCCCCACCCAAAGGGATATTGTGGAACATTTTGGTATTTCGTTATGAACATAGTTACACTAATCGGGAAAATCGGATGTATATGCCAGTTGCGTCGGGGCTCGAATGCCCAAAGATAGCGGCAATGGCCTCTATCGGCACAGCGTTCCTGGCCATTGTGGAAGCAGCGTTGTGGCGCAACATATGCATCCCGGCTATCCGCCCGTCTTTGCATATCCCGCTTTTTCTAAATGCGCCACTGGCGATAGCATGGCAGGCAGAATGGCCGGCAAATGGCTCATATGGCGCATAATGCCTTACAAAAATATTGCCATATTTTGTTGCCGGGCGTTCTTCAGTTATATACCGGGCCAGCGCATTGCCGACAGCTGGCGTTAGCGGCAAACACACCAGGTTCCCTGTTTTGCTTTGTGTAAATGATATACTCATCAGTAAAAATATTTTCCAAAGCCAAAAAATGGGCTTGTATAAATGCCAATAACAGACAAATAATGCTATGAAATGCATCAACTCCAGCAATAGGTGTGATATCCTTAGAGCAGTTAACAACAAGGAGAGTGCACACCCAACTGGAGCCAAACTTATCATAGCATGTTATGGCTAAACAGCAAAGCACAACAATCAAAATGGAAAATACAAACAATACATCTTGCCCTCCGCTCCCGCTGGCAGAGGCGATAACGAACATGGTTATCGTTTTCCTCGAGATTTTTGTATGCGCCACCCATGCAAAAAGGATTGTGTACCTGTTGCTCTTCGCAGCTGGGATAGATCCTGCAATAGCTGGGAAGCTATGCGGGGTTTGCCTGGGGACCGCTTAGAAATACGCTAAAATGGCGGCCACCGGCCAGGCTGCTGAGCTGCTCAAAGTTGGCGGGGGAGGCAGGAAAGCTGGTCTTGCGGATTTTGAGGGCGTAATAACCGGCGAAGTCGAAACTAACAACTACCACACCCTCCAGCAAGTTGCGGACATGGCTTTGGAGAAGACTGGGGTGAAGGTTGGTTTGGGCGCGTTCAGGAGGCTGTTCAAAAAACATGGCTTGAAGAAGCATAAATGCGCCTCGCTGCCAGCGAAAGCAGACCCTGTGGAGCAGCGCGAGTTTTATGGCAGCAAGCTCTCCGGGATGATAGCGATGGCCAAGGAAGAGGTTATACAGCTGTTCTTCTTGGACGCGTCCCATTTTGTCCTCGGAGGCTTTGGGCTGCTTGGGAGCATTTGGGGGGCGGCAAGGCGGCTTTTGGAGACTGCCTCAAGCAGGAGGCGCTACAATGTGCTTGGGGCGCTGGGCTTCGCCACCAAAGAGCTTATATCTGTCTGCAACAGCACATCTGTCAAAAAAGCGCAAGTGGTTGCCCTCCTAGAGAAAATCAGCCGGCAAAGCTTGTTTGCGCCTGTTTATATCATATTGGACAACGCGTCATACCAGATATGCGCCCTTGTCAAGGATAAGGCGCTGGAGCTGGGCATACACCTGGTTTGCCTTCCCCCTTACAGCCCAAACTTGAATTTGATTGAGAGGCTATGGAAACTTGTTAAAAGCGAGCTGAGAAAAAAACACTACAGCAACTTTGATGAATCCACAGCTGCCATCAACAGCATAATAGACAGCTTGCAAACAAGCCTCAAGGACAACTTGGATAGCTTGGTCACAGAAAATATCCAGCTTTATGATGGTGTCGTGAAGATAAATGACAACTCATACATTATACCAAAGACAACGAAAGCCGCTTGATATCGAGTGGAAAATGTTTTCGTCATCGAGTATATCCCAAAAACCTAATTGAATTTCTCGACAATCTTTCGACTGATATTCAGTGCCGAAAATACCTCCTTCAAGTGCGTTGGGAAAACGGATTTAAATGTGTGTCTTGCGGTCACGATAGATATTGGACAAATGACAAAATTAGCTATTGCATCTGTTGCGAATGCCGCAACAGGGTTAGCCTATTGGCGGGAACAGTAATGCAGGATAGCAAGTTGCCTGTCCGTGTTTGGCTCTGTGCGATGTGGCTATTTGCGACTCAAAAAGACGGGATAAGCGCAAAAAGCTTACAGGACAACCTAGGGCTCAAGAGTTGCAGGAGCGCATGGAGCTTGCTGCATAAACTTCGCATTGCCATGATCAGGTCTGGCCGTGACAAGTTGTCAGGCGTGGTTGAGATCGGCGAGGAGCACTTGGGCGGGGTCCTTGAAGGCGGAAAAAGAGGGCGAGGCTCTGAAAACAAGCAACTCATCGCTTTAGCAGTGCAGCTCGAAAGGATACCAGGCGACAACCCCGACAGGCCAGCGCTGCGAGATTGCCGATTGTCAAAAATACGGGCAAAACACATATTGAATGCATCGAAAGCAGAACTGCACAGCTTTATCAAGGAAAACATTGTTGTAGGCAGCACGCTCATTAGAGATGGATGGGCAGGTTATCCAGGCATTGACAAAGAGGGCTATCACAGCGAAGTCGTAAAAGTAACAAAAGCCACTTCTGAAGATGAAAAGCTGCCTCATATCCATCTTGCCATGTCACTGATAAACCGGTGGATTCTAGGAACTTATCAAGGCAATATTGGCGAATGCAATTTGCAGGCGTATCTCGAGGAGTTTACTTTTCGATTCAACAGAAAAACATCCCATAACAGAGGCTGGTTGTTTTATAGGATGGTTCAAGGTGCGGTATCAACTGAACCGCACCCATACGAAACTCTAATTCAGAAACAGGTTACGTCAAGTGCATAACCAGGTATTCCTTTATCAATAGTAGAATTGCAAAGCGCATATTAGCATCTGTCGAAATGTGGGAATCAAGAATTATTACTTTGGAAGCGAAACAACACATTATTAGTATTTGGAAAAAAGCGTTTGGCCAGAAAAATATATTGATCCTTTGGCCTGATGATACAAAATAGCATTTAGAAGTGTCAATTGCATGTCGATTTTATTCTCTTTTGGTGTACAATAGTCATACATCGGTTGACATTTGACGATTTTTTGGCATATAATAGTACATATGCAAGCAGAAGATGGAGGAATCGATTATAGCGCAATCCATCAGGCAAACCATCAAAAAATCTACCGATGATTTCGTCTAAATATGTGTTATTGTAGGGTAGTTGTTTTCTTAGGAAATCTTCCAAGTATCTCATCAGCCCGCTAAGAACCTCTTGGAATGCCGTGTCCCTTGCCTCATCGCAAAATAGTATAAACAATCCGCCTATCGTCCTAGGGTCGCTAGAGTCCCTTTGCGCTTCTGCAAGCACCATATAGCGCAGGAAAACTATCGCTGCGCAAGCCGCCAAAGAATCAAAAGACCTGCATGAAAACTCTTTTGCCAAGCCAAGGCAGCTCTTTGCCACTTTAAAAAAACTTCTATGCCCCGCCTTCTGCCGTAGAGGCGCACGATTTCCCCGCTCTCCAAATGAGCGCCAGTGGATGCGATAGCGAGCCACTCCTTTTTTTTATTTCTATTCCGCACAAATACAATCTTGAGCTCGACAGCAATTTCGCCCTCATTAGAAGGGATTGTTGTTTTGGCCGCGTGGACGTTACTCTGGGAAAGGGCGGAATAATGCCGAGAATTTATTATGGAAAATAGGGATGCAAGAAAATAAGGAGCCAAACAGACAGGTTCCGGATGCCGAGGCGCTTGTGGAAGGGCATGGCAAACAAACCTCGAAAAGTCGTTTTTCAGGCTAAACTACACCTGGCTTTGAATTTAAGTCGGGAAATTTCCGCTAGTAAATTAGCGCCTAGAAAGTATAATTATTATGGATAATGTTTCTATTTCGCCTTGTTCTTCAACAACAATGGCGACTGGACGACATCGGCGGCTGGGATGGGCCGCACGCCCAACACAGCCACCAGCCTGTCTCCATACGTGAAAACGAACAGCTCGCATCGCGTTTTGCCGCTCAAGATTTTCCGCTTCACGCTATTCACATGGGAGAACACCAAGTTGGCAGCCTCTTGGCTGAACCCGTCAAAGCTTTCCCCCTTTGGGACGATGTCGCGGAAAAGCGTGTGGTTTTTTTCAACCCTGGGCTTCTGGCTTGAGCGGCAAGGGCCGCAAAAAAACATCTTGGTTTGCGCCTCTCCATCAACTCCTTTCCCAAACGCCGCCACATTCGAGAATTCGCCCCCGTTGCCTGTCAAAAGCAGCGGGATAGCGTCCCCGAAGCGCATTCCTGCCGCAGCCATGGCCTCTTTGAGGAAGCGTATTTTGGTGTCTTGCACATTTTCAGCGGGGACATCTTGCTGGAGGAAAACAGCACCTATGTGATGTGCACCATCTCAAACACACATGACGGCTCGAGCATACTCACCGTCGGCATTGGCTTGGGGGAAAACCGGCACCGAAACTATAGACTCTTCAAAAAAAGCTGATAAGTGGAGACCGAGGCATACAGGGATGAAACCCCGCTTTCCCGGGAGCTTTAGGAGTGGCACAAGCCGTCTATTTACGACAAAAATTACTTCAAACAGCCAATAAAAGTTGGCGTTGCCGTCAAGGCACACAACCACCGGCTCGATGTCCATGCTGTCACAAATTGGCAAACAAGCTCGACCGCCACAAGCGACTGTATAAAAGCTCAGCTTTTCTGAACTGGCAGCAATTTGCCATGTAGGGCTTGCCCGCTCGCCAGTCAAGTCTTGTTCTGGGAGCAACTGCGAATAAAGCTCGATATTTGCTAACGGTGTCTTTGTCTTGTGGGATATATCACTAATCAATGTGCGGATACGCTCGCGTTCGCTCTCAATTTGTCCACGCTTAAGTTGCGATTGTTCGAGAAACCTTATATATAACATCCTGGATTCTACTTTTGACAACAGGCTCTCATCATAATTTTCAACCTGAAAAGTCCCTGCGAGGGCTTTGTCAATCATTACATCCAATTCTTGGAAGAAAAAATTATAGGACCACTACCCATTAATACCCTATTCCGTGGACGGTTTTAATTAACTGCGGATTTGACGGATCCACTACTAGTTTAGCGCAAAGCCGCCGCACTGCCACAGAAAGCGCATTTTCGCCAACGCACTCTGCGCCGTCAGGCCATATCAGCGACAGAAGACGATCCCGCGTCATCGTTTGTCCCCTATTCGAAAAAGCAGTTGCAAAAGCCGCGATTCCGTTTTGGATAGCTCGATGGATTGCCCGTTTTTTCCAAAACGCATAGCTTCAAAATCAAAAGCATAACCACCTGCAACATGCTTGCCTGCGTTATGGGAACCACGCCGCAATAAAGCGTTCGTACACGCACGCAGAATGGCAAGCGAAAAGGGCTTCGTCACATAATCATCTGCGCCGCTTTCTAAGCCTGCCACCATATCAAGTTCTATATCATTCGCTGTGAGCATAAGCACAGGAGCGCAGCAACCAGCCCCACGAAGCTCCGTGCAAAAGTCAAGACCTGATATCCATCGAGCAGTTTGATATCCAGAATAAACAAATCGGGAAAACCGTTTTGAATCTTTTCTTTTACTTGGCTGATTTTATAGCAAAGCTGAAATTCTCTGCCCAGGGCTGCAAGGGCCAATTCAACTCCATTGCATAATGCTATATCATCCTCAAGAATTATATTTTCATTTTAGTTCACTTCCTTTGAAGGAATCCTTTACTGCTCCTAATCATCATCTTTACGTTTACGACCAAGATAATACTCCGTTTGCCGCTGAATATGGGCAACATCGCGCAATAGGTTTTACAAAGCGGGCTTAGCGCGCTTTTGCCATTTCGCCATCCACGGTTCACTCAAGCAAAAGGTTTGCATGTTATCCAGCTAAACTCCATTCTCGCGCCTAGCATTAGATTAGCCAACATCATAGTGGTGCGCTGTGGTTGGCCAGACAAATCAAGTAAAACCTTTTTCACATATTAAAAAACCCATAGAAGCTGTTTGCAAGTGCCAAAACCCATAGGTTGATGCAAAAAGCAATGAAGGATGGGACAAACTCCATCCTACATTGCTTTTAGATCTTATTCTTTATATCCCGCTGCATAGAAGTTCATCAAACAGCCTTGGGTTAAAATCAGCCTCTCATTTTCGGTTAATGGACCGCACTCCAAGGTGATTTCCTTGGTTGTCCCATCAGCCACAACAACTGTAGCCGGGAATGTTTCAATGCCGGCAAGGATCTTTTCCTTTGCGCCTGGCACATAGATCCAATCACCGTCCGAATAGTTGAAATTGGCATCAGGAAAAGTGAACGGCACGATGCCCCAGTTGATGCAATTTGACCTATAGCGCTTTGTCGCGTATTCATAACAGATATTTGCCAGCCCTCCAAGGACTTTCTGGCACGAGGCGGCTTGCTCCCTTGCAGAGCCGTCTCCAGGCTTGCTAGCAAAGATTGCAGAGCCTATCGATGTATCAGAAAGCACTCCCCCGACCTTTGCGAGAATTTCTTGTGCTTTTAGCGGCGCTGCCCCCTCTTGGCGCAAGCGCTCTGCATTAAGGACATCTTTTGACGCCTCAACATAGCTGGGATACCTGCGTGACAATGTGAACTCGCTAAGCTTGATAGGGTCTGATCGATGGGAGCTAGTCTCCCCTGATGGAATGAGCTCATCTGTAGTTGTGACTTCATCGTGGATAACTGCGCATAGCGCCAACAATAAATCTTCTTCCATTGCAGGCATATGGGGCCAATCCCGGATGCCGGGTCCAAGACGCAACTCCTCTTGGGGCATGGGGTTGCCAAAGCCTTCATAACAGCGTTTGGCATAGATAGAGCCGTCATAGACATATGGGATTGCCGGTTCATAATATTCGATATCAGTCGCAGCAGTCAAGACACCGCCATTCTTTGCTGTGGCAGCGATCGAGCGGGCATCCATAAGGGCAACGGAAGCGATTTGACCGTCTCCCGGCCTTGAACCTTCCCTATTGGCAAAATTGCGTGTCGCATGGCGGATTGACAGCGTATTGTTTGCTGGGGTGTCACCCGCCCCAAAACATGGACCGCAAAAAGCAGGCTTTATAATTGCGCCAGCCTCCATCAACCCAAAAGCAGCGCCATTTTGTGTGATAGCTAAGGAAACCGGCATGGATGAAGGATAGACGCTCAAGTCAAAATACCCGTTGCCGATGTCACTGTCTTTTAAAATTTCTGATGCAACCATGATGTTTTCATACATGCCTCCGGCGCAGCCTACAATAACACCTTGCTCACATACTACTTTTCCATCTACAATCGACCTTGACAAGTCCATTGTGACATCCCCGCCTAACTGGCTGTTGCAATCAAGCTCTATCTCATCGAAGATTTGTTTTGGGTTAGCTTGAAGCTCGTGTATCGTGTAAGCTTTTGATGGATGGAAGGGCAGAGCCACCATGCATTCCATTTCAGACAGGTTGATCCTTACAACACTGTCGTAGTAAGCCCCTTCTTGGATATGCAATTTTTTATAGGCCTCAGGGCGGCCAATAGACTTATAGTAGTCTTCGATTACTTCATCGGTTTCCCAGATGCTGGACAAGCAAGATGTCTCCGTAGTCATAACGTCGATGCCGATGCGGAAATCCACTGACAATGGGGCAATGCCTGGTCCTGCGAACTCCAATACCTTGTTTTTGACATCCCCGTTTGGGAAGGTGGCTGCCACAAGGGCTATTGCCACATCCTGCGGACCTACGCCTTTTGGCGGCTGCCCTTCCAGGTACACCAATACAACTTCAGGGGCAGCGATATCATAAGTGTTTTTTAGCAGCTGTTTTACCAACTCTCCGCCCCCTTCCCCAATGCCCATTGAGCCATAAGAGCCATAGCGGGTATGGCTGTCTGAGCCAAGGATCATGTTTGAGCATTCTGCGAAACGCTCACGGGCATATTGGTGGATAACAGCCAAGTTTGGCGGCACATAGATGCCCCCGTATTTCTTGGCAGCAGAAAGCCCAAAAGCATGGTCATCCTCATTTATAGTGCCTCCCACAGCGCATAAACTGTTGTGGCAGTTAGTCATAGCGTATGGTATGGGAAACTCCACCATGCCCGATGCACGGGCTGTTTGTATAATTCCTACAAAGGTGATGTCATGGGACATAAGGGCATCAAATTTGATTTTCATCTTGTCATCCCCCTCGCCCTCATCATGTGCGCGCAGTATCGAGTAAGCCATGGTCTTCTCTCTGGCTTCGTCTGGCGGCAATGCATTCGGCGCCTGGCTAACAGGCACCAGTTTTCCGCCAATATAATAATGGCCTGAATTGTTCAGCTCTACCAAAACTTGTCCTCCTTAGTGTGTTTCTGGTTTATGTACAGCTAATTAAAAATTATAGTTATTAGACTGTCGTTTTGCAATTTAAATACGGCGATTTTCTTGCATTGTTGGCGAGAGTGCGCCTATATCGATGCGCAGTCTGCTATTATAGCTTTATATGCTCAACATTTGTGAAAGGCGGCGATTTATGAGGCGAAAAGACAGAGAGGTGCTCGGGCTCGAGAACCAGCTGGCAATCCTGGACAAGTGTGATGTAGTCAGGATTGGCTTGTGTGATGGCGATATGCCATATGTCGTGCCAATGAATTTTGGCTATCAAGTTGTAGAGGGCGACCTGTATATATACATGCATTGCGCCCATGAGGGCAGGAAACTCGGCATTATCAGCAAAAACAACAATGTGTGCTTTGAGGCTGATTGCTCTGTCGCAATTCTGGAAGGAGCGGAGCCATGTGATTGGAGCGCAGAATATGAAAGCGTAATAGGCACTGGAAAGATACACATAATCCAGGATGAGGCTGATAAAGCGGCTGCGCTTGCTATATTGATGCGCCACCATGGATTTGAGAGAGAAGTGGTTTTTCCCCAAGGAAATTTGGCATCTGTTGCAGTATTGGAAATTGAAGTCGATAGCTTAAGCGCAAAACGGCATAAGGCCTTTTGAGTTGGATGGGTATGGAAAAATTGGTTGCCAATTGTTATCATTGAGCAAGCCTAAAACCTCAAACTACGCGGTTGATGCCTTACATCAATCGCCTTTTTTAACTCAAATTTGATATCTAAGCCATATCGATTTTTGTCTGAAGGATATGACATTCATTTTTGAAAAATTTGAAGATTCATTTGTTATTGTGATATAATGTAAAAAAGCATTGGCTTTGAGCGAGCAATGCAAAGCATTATGCCACACAATACCACCAATTTAAATGCTGGTTTATGCATCCAGCGCCAAGGAGGGCAAATGACTGAAGAAATTAAAAAACTGTATGACGAAAGAGTAAACCGTTTTGTAACAACATCCAACTTGAAAGAGCCCGACAGGGTACCGATAATGGCTTCGGCCGGGTCTTGGGCCATAGCCAATGCAGGTTATACATACGCAGAGCTGTTGGGCAACTATGATTTGGAAGCTGAAGTCAGTTTGAACGCGCATAAAGGCTTCTATTTCGATGGAATCAGGGGCAGCACACCTCTGGTCAACCACGCCATGCTTACAAACTTCGAGCTCGGAAGCAAGCAAATGTTCCTATCTTCTAACGGCGTTTCTTTGCAGCACCATGAAACCTCCAGCATGGAAGCGGATGAGTATGACGAATTTATCGCCGATCCATTCAAGTTCATTGCTAATAAAATATCAGTTAGGAAACTCTCGGCGTTCCAAGCTGATGACGAAGAAGAAGTTTATCAATCCATGGTCAAGCTTTTCCAAACGCCTGGAGAAGTAGCTAAAAAAACCTATGCCTTTAAAGCGATTCATGAGCAGCTTGGTTTGCCTGCAATCGCTGGCGGAAGCAATATCGTGCATCCATTTGACCAATTCTTTGACTTTGTCCGTGGATTCGAGCCAACAATGACAGATTTGCGCAGGCGCCCAGACAAGGTTCTCGCTGCAGTAGAGGCTATGACGCCTTATCAAATGCGCAACCTGCCGAAAGAGCCGTTGCCAGAGTTCCCATGGCGCACTGACAACCACCATATCGCTAAATTCTTGACAAAAGATTTGTTCGGAAAATTCTACTGGCCGTATTACAAAGCAGCGGTGGAAGCTCTCTACAATTGCGGAACAAAATTGTTGTCCCACTTTGAAGGACCATGGGTGCAACACTATGACTATCTGCAAGAACTGCCAAAGACAAGTTTGATTTGCATACTTGAAAATGACGAGGTCGAGTACTTCAAACAACGTTTTGCCGACCAATTCACGATATTTGCCGCTATATCAGGAGGCACACTGAGAATAGGCGACATAGAGCGCTGCAAAGAAGAGGCAAAAGCATTAATTGACATAGCAGCACCGGGCGGCGGATACATTTACGGGGCAAGGAATGGCCTAAGCGCACCTGGAGATGCAGATCCCGAAGTTCTGCGCGAACTCAACAAATTTATCACAGAATACGCTGTTTACTAGGAGGGCTGAATGAGAGAGAGAGATATCTATAAACTGGTCGAGAGATATGTGACAGAATTTTTCCCTGATCTTGAAGGCGAAGCGCGCCAGCATCGAATCGAAGCGCTGTGCGCATCCTTTATGAATGTATAGAAACCTGGTCCAGCAATATAGCTGACCGCAAAGCCCCTGCCAAACAGGCAGGGGCTTTTTTTGCCCCATGCCATCAAAAAACCACCCGCGGCAAGGGTAGGTTGAGCAGAATCCTGTTTCACTGCCATAACCACTCGACAGATCTGGGCAACCAGTGCGCATATATCCATGCATCGACTAAATCCATAACAAGTGTAGCTGCGATTGTCGCTATAGCGATTGGACCGCATTAATTTAACAAAACCTTTGCCAATCTACCCAGCATTGCAATGCCACCGTAAGTTTTACAGGCTAAAAACGCATTGCCGGTTGTCTTTAGCCTATCATACCGCATTGAAGGACCGCACCTTCCGGCAGCTAGCAGCAGCTATTCCATCCCTTTGGATGCAATTCGATATCTATTTTTTTGTCTTTAGTATATGCATTCATTTTTGGAAATTTGAAGATTCATTTGTTCTTGTGCTATAATGTTTAAAAGCACTGGCTTTGAGCGATCAATTCAAAGCTAGTATGCCGCACAATACCACCAATTTTAATGCTGGTTTATACATCCAGCGCCAAGGAGGGCAAATGACTGAAGAAATTAAAAAACTGTATGATGAAAGAGTAAACCGTTTTGTAACAACAGCTAACTTGGAAGAGCCAGACAGAGTACCGATAATGGCTTCAGCCGGGTCTTGGGCCATAGCCAATGCTGGCCTTACATACGCTGAGCTGTTAGACAACTATGATTTGGAAGCTGAAGTCATGGTGAAGGCGCACGAAGGCTTCTATTTCGATGGAACCAGAGGCGGAGGCGGAGTCAACCACGCAATCAAAACAAACATCGAGCTCGGCAGCAAACAGTACTTCTTGTCGTCTAATGGCGTTTCTTTGCAGCACTCTGAAACCTCCAGCATGGACGAGGAAGAGTATGACGAATTCATCGCAGATCCTTTCCGTTTTATAGCCAACAAAATCGGGGTCAGGAAAATCACTGCGTTCCAAGCCGAAGATGAAGAAGAAGTTTATCAATCCATGGTAAAGCTTTTCAAAAGACCTGCAGAAGTAGCTCAAAAATCTTATGTATCCAAAGCAATTGAAGAGCAGCTTGGTTTGCCTGCAATTGTTGGCGGGGCTAACATCGTAAATCCATTTGACCAATTCTTTGATTATGTCCGCGGATTTGCGCCAACGATGACAGACTTGCGCCGGCGCCCAGACAAGGTTTTTGAAGCAGTTCAAGCCATGATGCCTTATGCGCTTCGCAACTTGCCAAAAGAGCCGTTGCCAGGGTTCCCATGGCGCACAGACAACCACCACATCGCTAAATTTTTGACAAAAGAATTGTTCGGGAAATTCTACTGGCCGTATCACAAAGCTGCGGTGGAAGCTCTCCACAATTGTGGAACAAAACTGTTGTCCCACTTTGAAGGACCGTGGGTGCAGCATTACGACTATCTGCAAGAACTGCCGAAGACAAGTTTGATTTGTATCCTTGAGAATGACGAGGTCGAGTACTTCAAACAACGTTTTGCCAACCAATTCTCGATAATGGCCGCAATTTCAGGTGGCACATTGAGAATAGGCGACGTAGAGCGCTGCAAAGAAGAGGCAAAAGCATTAATTGACATAGCAGCACCAGGCGGCGGATACATTTACGGAGCAAGAAACGGCTTGAGCGCCCCTGGGGATGCAGATCCCAATGTTCTGCGCGAACTCAACAAATTTATCACAGAATACGCGGTTTACTAGGAGGGCTGAATGAGAGAAAGAGACATCTATAAACTGGTCGAAAGATATGTGACAGAATTTTTCCCTGATCTTGAAGGCGAAGCGCGCCAGCAACGGATCGAAGCGCTGTGCGCGTCATTCATGAATGTATAGGAGCCTGTATTTGCATCGCTGCCCAATCAAGGGCAGTGCCCTAAGAAAACATTTTTAACGATTGCCGGCAAGCTACCAGCTACGCCGGCAATCCGTTTTTTTGTTTGGGCTTGCCCAAACACCTGCTGAAACCAAACCTTTGCTAGAATTTTGCTATGGGGTAATATCTTGTTTGTCAAATAACAAGAAAGAGGCTCCCAAAGCCGCTGCCGCTATAGCCAAATGCACAGCGACACCCTTTGCGAGTGCCACCTCAATCCCTTTGCTAACCATTTGCCCAATAGTAGAGTGAGGGTCAGTTTCAAAAAATCCAGTGAAGTTGAAATACATAAATGGCATGTAGGGCATCAGGCTTTAAGTGTCTCGTTGATGGTACGGTACATAGAGTATGAGTTGAGTATATTGCCCCCGATGTATCCCACAATAGGGATGACATTCGAAGCCGCTGCATTTGTCAGTTCTCTAGCCTTTGATAACAACAGGAATGCCGCATACAACCCTGACAACCTTCTGGGCATTTTGTGCAAGGGCATTGCATAGCCTGCCGCATTCTACCCTAAAAACCATTTCTTCCTTTGTTATGGGGATAACACCGCTGCCCACTTCGTTGCAAGCAACGACCTCTTTTTCTAGCAGCATAGGCAAAAGGCCCATGCAATCCCCATTGTATCCCCTCAAAACTTCTTGGAGGTTTACAACAACCGGCTTGTTTCCAATGCTTCCGTCAGAAATTGAGCCTTCGCCATATCCCAGGCTTCCAGTTATATACTCTTTTTTTCCTGCGCCCATGGCGCCAATAACCAAAGTCATAGCAGATTTGCCTCCTCCATCTCCAAACCTATACCGCTCCCCTTTTAAAACTAAAGGGATGCCTGCGCAAAACTCGTATACATTGTCAAACTCTGTTGCCATGCGCCTGTTGATTTCTCCCAACAATCCTATGTAGCTGTCCACTAGGCTGCTATAGGCAATCCCGTCGCTGCCAACATCATTTGTGACGACAATCAAGTTGTCGCATTGGGCAGACAA
Organism: Eubacteriaceae bacterium; assembly: GCA_009782875.1. Lineage (GTDB taxonomy): Bacteria > Bacillota > Clostridia > Eubacteriales > Anaerofustaceae > WRIE01. The sequence continues at coordinate 13,451 of WRIE01000017.1, forward strand.
ATTGCCTACACTGGCAACAAGCGCATCTAGCGCTTGTTCTTTTGCCCCCTGCGGGCTGAACATTTCATTAGCGCTCAAATGGCACATGCACTCGAGAAGCGCAGCGCCACGCTTGGGCAGAATGAGCCTATCAATACCGACATACCTCTCAATAGTGGCAAAATCGCCTTGGCGGGCTTCTTGGTGCTTGGCGATGCGCCTGCGGTCAAAATCATTGGCAGGCTCCATTGCAGCAATATAGTAGCGTGGCTCCGGGAAAGACTTTGCCAGCCGCTCTGCAAAAAAGCTCTTTCCAGATGCAGAACCCCCTGTCAACAAAAAACGCATGTCTTGGCTCTCCTTTTTTTGATTGCTGCAAAATGCGAAATATCCATCTAAAACATTGCCACATGCAATTAGAGAAGGCTTTTAATTGGAATAATGCTTTACAAGCTTTCAATACTAGCATGCAATTATATTTTTGGGCTAGCCGCTAATGCCAGGACAAAAAAAGAGCCTTGCCGGCAGTTCCAGCAAGATTCAAAATCGCAACACAATGATCAAACCAATCCTGACGGGATCATCCGCTCAACAACTACAATCCTGTCATCGTCAGCGTAAATGATCTTGATATCGGCATCCTTCGCCAAGATAACCTCATCAACGCTCATCGCTTGGACAGAAACGATTTGGCCGTTCATAAAAATACGTATTGTTCCTACCCCTTTTTTGCTTGCGGGGATATCTTTCGCCACTTTCCCTGTCAAACCGATGGCTTTGGGCAAGTAGATGATGTTTTTATCTTTGCGTAAGCGGAAAACATATAGCGTCATCGACGCTGCGACTTCTGTCGCCATTCCAAGCATCGAGTTTATAGCTGCAGAGGGAATTGGAGGCATGCTGGTCGCTAAAAGAAGGATTCCGCTTAGCCCGAATATGAAACACGCAAAACACACTCCCAAACCAGTTAGCGCTTTTGGCTCCAAGGGGTAGCTAATTTCTTTTTCAGGCACTGCAAGCAAGTCATGGGGCGCTATTGTTCCCTCAACCTTGGCTGCATTAGCAGAACTTGTCACTGCAGCTATCCTTATGATGTAAATAATGCTTGAGACAGCCCCTACTGCGCAAAACGCTATATAGATTAGCCGCCAAGAATGATAGTTTGCGAGCATGGCAAACCGCCTTTATCTGGATTACATAAAAGGAGCCAAGCACGGCTCCTGCTCCAAGCTACTTATTCTTCGCCGTCATCATCCTCATATTCGTACTCGTCATCATCGTCTTCGTAATACTCGTCATCGTCTTCATCGTAATACTCATAATCGTCTTCATCCTCGTCCTCTACTATTGGGGCGCTTACAAGCATTCCGATTGCTTCTTTTTTAATCTTTATCAAAGCTTCCCCAGGTATCATCCGCAAAATAAAATGGTCGTCCCCCACTGCAGTGACTATCCCGAAAAAACCTCCGATTGTAGTGACTTCATCACCGATTTTGAGACTGTCTAAAAAGCCAGAGCGTTGGGTGGCTCGCTTCTTTTCTGAATTCCGGTTCATTAAAATCGAAATTAAAAAGAAAGCGATTAAGCCTATCATCAAAATATTATTGTCCATAAATCCTCCAACTTTTAATTATTATACCACGCTTTTTCAAACTCTAGTTTGAAATCATAATAATTGCCCTCAAGTATCGACTTTCTGGCCATTTCTATAAACTTGATAGTCAGCGCCAAGTTATGGTAGCTTAGCAGGATGCTAGCCAGCATTTCTTTGGACACTACAAGATGGCGCAAATAAGCCTTTGAGTAGTTTTGACAAACATAACAGCCGCATTCACTTGTTAATGGAGAAAAATCATTTTTGTACTGGGCGTTTTTAAGGTTGATCCGCCCGGTAAATGTCATCGCGGAGCCATTTCTTCCAAGCCTGGTGGGCAGGACACAGTCAAACATGTCTACCCCATTTTCTATACCAGCCATAAGCGCGTCAAAAGAGCCGACCCCCATAAGGTAGCGTGGTTTTTCTTTTGGCAAAAGCGGCGTTGTATAAGCTAACAAGTCAAACATTACCTCCTTGGATTCCCCGACAGAAAGGCCACCTATGGCATATCCTGGCAATTCCACCTCACAAGTGCGAAGGGCGGACTCTTTGCGCAAACCATGGTACATCCCTCCTTGCACAATTCCAAACAGGGCTTGGTTGGGATTTGAATGCGCTCCGGCGGAGCGCTTCAACCACTCGATTGTCGTATTTAAAGAATCAGCCACGTACTCACGGGATGCGCCATATGCGACACACTCGTCAAAAGCCATAATAATGTCTGCGCCAAGGCAGTTTTGGATATATATCGACTTTTCTGGTGTGAACATGTGCCTCGACCCGTCAATGTGGCTTGCGAACTCAACCCCGTCTCTGGCAATGGAGTTAGTGTTGGCTAAGCTGAATACTTGGAATCCGCCACTGTCAGTAAGAATTGGTTTATCCCAATTCATGAAGCTGTGCAAACCGCCTGCTTCCTTTACGATATCCTCCCCAGGGCGCAAGTATAAATGATAGGTGTTTGACAGGATGATCTGGGCGCCAATGTCATTTAGCTGCTCAGGCAAAATGCCTTTTACTGTGGCGGCTGTTCCCACTGGCATAAAAACCGGCGTCCTAATTTGGCCATGGGGCGTGTCGAGCACTCCTGCCCTGGCACCCGTAGCATTGCATTGGGCTTCAATTGCAAACTCAAAACTCATTTTTCCGGCACATACCCCATTCTCCGCAAATCAGCGTCTTTATCCCTCCAACCTGGCCTGACTTTGACCCAAAGCTGCAAGTTTGCTTGCATCCCCAATATACGCTCAATGTCCCTTCTGGACGCAGTGCCGATCCATTTCAAAATATCGCCGTTTTTGCCGATGACAATAGCCTTGTGGGAGTTTTTATCACAATAAATCTCTGCTTCAATGTCTATGATGTTTTTTTGTTTGCGCTCTTTCATCGACAAGATATCTACAGCTATCCCATGGGGGATTTCTTCCCTCAAAGCGGCAAGGATTTTTTCCCGTATTAATTCTGCAACAAAAAAACGCTCTGCCTTGTCAGTGACCATGTCATCTGGGAAGTATTTTGGGCCATAAGGCAGCAAAGACTCGAGCACTGAAAGGAGCTCCGGGACATTCAAGCCCGTTTTTGCGCTTACTGGGACAATTTCAGAGATAAATGAATACGGCTCAAAGAGGCGTATTTTATGCAGCAGGCTTTCCTTGGCTACTTTGTCAATTTTGTTTATGGCAAGCACTACGGGGCATTTGGCGTTTTTAAGCTTGTCTAGCAAAAATTGGTCTCCTCTTCCAATCTTGTCATCCTCCTCGACCACCATAAGGGCTATATCAACATCCCTTATTGCAGCTGTGGATGACTCAACCATAAAGTTTGAAAGCTTGGTTTTTGGCTTGTGGAAACCCGGAGTGTCAAAAAACACCATTTGGCACGTTGGTGTCGTATGGATAAGGCGTATATTATTTCTCGTCGTTTGGGGCTTGTCCGACACGATAGTCAGCTTTTGGTTGATAATCGTGTTAATCAGGGTAGATTTGCCAACATTCGTCCTGCCAACTATGGCTATAAAACCGGACTTAAACTCACTCATCCCTCATATCTCCTGCTAAAAACCTGTTTGGGAAAATAGCATTAAAAGTAGTGTCTACTACATCGCCGTTGCCTCCAATAAGCAGCACCAGGCAGTCTGTGGGGATAAACTCCCCAAGGAATTGGCGGCAGACGCCACACGGGTATACAGGTGTTATTGTGTCGCAAGCAACAGCTATCGCCTCAAACTCCATCGCCCCCCCTGTCACTGCTTTTGAGCCGGCTACCCTCTCTGCGCATATGCCAGCTGGATAAGAGGCATTCTCCACATTTGCCCCGCCAAATACCTTGCCTGACGCAAGGATAGCTGCCCCTACCCTAAAGCCCGAGTAAGGCGCATAAGCTTTTTCTTTGTACTCGACGGCAACTTTGCATAGCTCATCTTTTATATCATTCATGTTTTAATGCCTTCTTTCTTTTTTGTTTTCCTTGCCGCTACAAAAGTGCTGCTATTTTCGGCAAAAAAATCAAGGCGCCTACAACAACCGCAGCCAAGCATACAGCAAGGGAAGCTGCTGCTGAAATGTCTTTTGCCAGTTTTGCCGACTGGTTGTCATCAGGGCATATAAAATCAACTACAACTTCGACAGCTGTGTTTATCGATTCAACCGCAAGACATGCCCCAACTGCTAAAGCAATAACACTCCACTCCACCAGGGAGCAGCGCAGCGCCATAGCCATGGCAGATGCCAACACGGCCCCGAGGAGCATAATCTTGTAATTGCGTTCCAATTTTACCAGAGACCATACTCCTTGGAAAGCATATTTAAAACTCTGCAGCAGGCTGTGGCTTCGTTTCCTTTTCATCGAAAAATCTTCAATTCCCCCAAGACCAGCTCTTCAATTTCACGCATCGTCTTCCTCTCATCCTCTTTTTCATGGTCAAAACCCAACAAGTGGAGGACAGAATGCACTGTCAAATATGCAAACTCCCGCTCTAGCGAGTGGCCATACTCAATTGCTTGGCGCCTCGCTTGGGGCGCGCATAGCACAACATCACCAAGCAAGGCGACTCCCCGGGCATCAACCTCATCCATTGGAAAGGACAAGACATCTGTAACTGAGTCTACCCCCCTATAGCCCCTATTTAAAGAGCGGATCGATTCTTCGTCTACGAAAGCCACACTGGCTTGGTATCCGCCTTCCATGTCAAAATGGGACATAGTTGCAACAATGCAGGTTCGTAAAAAATCAAAGAGCCCTTGGGCGATGCCTTCCCCTGAATTATCTATAAAATCCAACTCAACTGGAACCATTGTCTTCCTCGTTTCTCTTAAGCTGCAATTAGTGGCGCCTGGGCAATGGCATTGGCTGAGCCGATAGGCTTCTTTGCACAAGCATTCCATGCCCATAGCGCTCTTAACCGATCTGGACAGTGCAGCTGCATTCGCCTAGGATAAGCAGGAAGCATCCGGGAGAGGCGCCTTGTCTGGAGTTTGTTCTTGGCGCATGCTGGCTGGCCAACCCCTTTCTCCACAAAGCTTAGGGAGTTATGATATTTATGGGGAGCAGTGCCCTGAAGAAACACAAATCAAGCTTCCCAAACGTTATAACTATTGCATAGAGGCGTATAGTGGGTTATTGAAGCGCAGAAAAAGACAAATATCATAATCCGCCTGATTGTCGGCTTGCCGGCAATCCCATGGTCTTATAGCCCGCCTTGCTTGTCCATTTGGCTTAATGCCTCACTCTTCTCGTAAGCCGAAATAATCCTTTGCACAAGGGAGCTGCGCACTACATCTGACCTGTCAAGGTAAATAAACTCAATGCCTTGAATGCCGCGTAGTATTGATTGGACATGGATAAGGCCCGACGCTTTGCCGAAGGGAAAGTCAATTTGGGTGACATCCCCGGTCACAACAGCTTTTGATCCTATCCCCAGCCTCGTCAAAAACATTTTCATTTGTTCCACAGTAGTGTTTTGCGCCTCGTCTAGGATGATAAATGCATTGTCCAAGGTCCTGCCCCTCATGTAAGCCAAAGGGGCTATTTCAACTGCGCCCTTGGCTATGGACCTCTCGAAGGGTTCTGGCCCCATAATGTCAAACATGGCATCATACATTGGCCGCAAATAAGGGTCTATCTTGTCTTTCAAATCCCCAGGCAGAAAGCCTAGGTGCTCCCCTGCCTCTACTGCTGGCCTGACAAGGATTATTCGGGATATCTCTCCTCTTCTGAAGGCATCTATGGCGCAAGCTATAGCCAAATATGTCTTGCCTGTGCCTGCGGGGCCTATAGAGAATGTGACCTCGTTTTTGCCAATTGCTTTGATGTAGTTGTACTGTCCAATGGTTTTCGTTTTTATCGAACGCCCCTTGGCATTTCGGGTAACATGGCTAATGAAAAAAGAGGCGTCGCCAGTGAATCCACTCTTGTACAAATCGCAGAAGTAAAGCACAACTTGGCTATCGAGTGCATGGCCTTCCAACATATAGCCAACCATCGCCTCAATTGCCTGCTTGGCAGCCACAGAGCCTTCTTCTGGCCCTATCAAGCGAAGGGCATTGTTGCGCAACACAATAGACACGCCAAAATGGCCCTCCACCACTTTGGCGTGCTCATCGTTTGCGCCGAATAGGGCAATCTGGTTTAGGTTTTGAGGCAACTGGACTGTTTCTTCGTGTTTTTCCATCCGCTACCTTAGCTCTTGCTCAAGGGCGATATTTGTCTTGCAATCTATGATTATGATAACATGGGCCATCTTTTCACTTATTTCTCCAAGCTTATAGTCTACGTTTTGTATTGTCTGTTTAGGGCTTAGCTTGCTTGTTGCGATGTCGAGAATTTCTTTGTTTATCTCTTGCTCAGTCTTGAGCCTGCAACTTGACTTATTATACCACCTAGTCTCGTTATATAGAATAGGCAGCTCTATCCATCCGATTGACACAGGCAGAGGGTCTAAATCGACCGACAGCCAGTCATCATCTGATTTCTTTGAGAAAGCGATGGACCTGCCGAGAAAGTGGTACGTCTTCTCGCTGCGGTGCGGGGCTCCAGACTGGGGCACGTACATTTCTATTATTGCCTCGAATGTAATGCTTTCATACGTCAGCGCTTTGCCCAATGCGTGGACTTGCTCGCTGGAAGGGCTGGACCTGTATGAGTATCTGACTACCCCGCTAATCAGCACATCGCCTTCTTTGACCTGGTCGCCGACTTTAACCATGCCAACGCCACTGTATACATCAAACTCGTCAATCTGGGCCGCCCTTGCTGCGACGATGTCTACTGGAACACTCTTGTCAAACTGTACAATGGGGGAGTCGCGCTCGCTGATTGTGACGAGCAGGACACTGCCCTCAATCTCCACAGTTGCCTGGTCTAGCTGTGGGTATTCTTTTAGCAAGACAACTTCAGCCTCGTTCAAGTCAAGCGCCTTTTTTCTTGTGGATTGCTTGTACCCATTGCTAAACAAGGTTTGGATTATGTCGCTTTCACTCAAGGAGCGTGTGCCGTATATTTCGATTTTCCAAATAAATTGCGCCAAGTATACCACCGTAAAACAAGCAAGAACAAAAGAAGCAAAGAAATACTTTCTTTTCTTAAAGAAAGAAACAGTCTTTTCCATGCCTAGGCTTTCTGCGACATTGATTGGAGCTCCAAACCTGTCGGTGATATGCCTCACCCTTTCAAGCTGGTCTGAAATAATCTTAAATGAAAGAATTCCTCCTCTATAATCAGCATCCCAAACAGCAATTGACTGCCGTTGGACAAGATTAAGGATTTTTTCAGGCTCGACTGTCACAATGTTGACTATGTAATAGGTTTTCGCTTGCATGAATAACTTCAATGCCCACTCTCCTTTGTTCGAAAATACCGACTAGAAAATATACTCGATGCGGGAGACTTGCCCGGTTATGATAATCTCTTCCGGGATCATGCTTTTGATCAAAAGCCTTTCGCCTGAAACAGAAATAGTGGCGATGCTTGTGTTTATTTTGACATTTGTTTCTGTGTATTTTACAATGCCCCTATGGTTCTCTATAGACAAGTGGCCAACTCCCACGAGTTTTAACAAAGGTTCCCCCATAATCGCATCTGGAGTAAGGCCTAGCTTGTTGGTAAGAGTTAGTCTTGCAGTATCAGAAAGTTTGCCCATCGATGTCCACCACAGCAGCTTTATTTGTATTGCTTTCTTCCTATTCTATGAAATGGCGGCTATAGATATGATCGGTTGATATTAGGAAAAATGGCTTAAGCAGGCAATCAAGCTGCATTGCCAAGCATTTGGCTAAAAATAAAATTAGCAAAAAATAAAAAAGAAGCCTTTTTTAAAAAGGCCCAAAATCGAGCGCCCCCCGCAGCGCCTGCTCTCCCGGCCCGTCTCCAGGCAAGTACCATCGGCGCGCACGGGCTTAACTTCTGTGTTCGGCATGGGAACAGGTGTGGCCCCGCCGCAATCGCCACGGGGGGCGCCGGCCGCCCAGCGGCCGGCTCGGGGCCGCGCGCGCGGGCGCATAGCGACAAAGCAAGCAAGCGCCGCGAGCCTGGCGCCAAACCCTTTTTTACGGCTTCTTTCCAAGCTTCCTTGCCAGGGCAAGCCCTCGGCCGATTAGTACCGGTCAGCTGAGCGCATCGCTGCGCTTGCACCCCCGGCCTATCCACCAGGTGTTCTTCCTGCGGCCTTGCGCCTTCACGGCAGTGGAAGCCTCATCTTGAGGCGGGCTTCGCGCTTATATGCCTTCAGCGCTTATCCCTTGCGGGCTTGGCTTGCCAGCTGTGCATCTGGCGATGCAACTGGTGCACCAGGGGCCCGCCCGCCCCGGTCCTCTCGTACTGGGGGCAGCCCCTCTCAAGCTTCCGGCGCCCGCAGCGGATAGGGACCGAACTGTCTCACGACGTTCTGAACCCAGCTCGCGTGCCGCTTTAATGGGCGAACAGCCCAACCCTTGGGACCTGCTGCGGCCCCAGGATGCGACGAGCCGACATCGAGGTGCCAAACCTCCCCGTCGATGTGGGCTCTTGGGGGAGATAAGCCTGTTATCCCCGAGGTAACTTTTATCCGTTGAGCGATGGCCCTCCCACGCGGGGCCACCGGATCACTAAGCCCTACTTTCGTACCTGCTCGAGCCGTCGCTCTCGCAGTCAAGCCCCCTTGTGCCTTTGCGCTCCATGGGCGGTTCCCTGCCGCCCTGAGGGGACCTTTGGGCGCCTCCGTTACATTTTAGGAGGCGACCGCCCCAGTCAAACTGCCCGCCTGGCGCCGTCCCGGCGCCGGGTGACGGCGCTCGGTTAGGACTCCAGCGCACCGGGGGTGGTATCCCAAGGATGGCTCCGCGCGCGCCGGGGCGCGCGCCTCAAAGCCTCCCACCTATCCTGTGCGCGATGCGCCAGAGCCCTGCGCCAGGCTGCAGTGAAGCTCTACGGGGTCTTTCCGTCCAGCTGCGGGTATCCGGCATCTTTACCGGAACTTCAATTTCACCGGGCGTGTTGTCGAGACAGTGTCCAAGTCGTTGCGCCTTTCGTGCGGGTCAGAACTTACCTGACGAGGAATTTCGCTACCTTAGGACCGTTATAGTTACGGCCGCCGTTTACCGGGGCTTCGGATCAGGGCTTCGCCTCGCGGCTGACCCTTCCCCTTAACCTTCCGGCACCGGGCAGGCGTCAGCCCCTATACTTCACCTTGCGGTTTCGCAGAGACCTGTGTTTTTGGTAAACAGTCGCTTGGACCCTTTCGCTGCGCCCTGGCCTCCCAGGGCCCCCTTCTCCCGAAGTTACGGGGTCATTTTGCCGAGTTCCTTGACAACACTTCTCCCGCCCATCTTAGGATTCTCTCCTCGCCTACCTGTGTCGGTTTGAGGTACGGGCTGCGCAAGCCCTCGCGCGGGCGGCTTTTCTCGCCGGCGCGGGCTCAGCGGCTTCAGCATAACGCCGCCCCATCGCGTCTTCGGGGCCTTGCGGCCCCTATCCCGCTTGGCCCGGCTATTCCGCCAGCCGGGTCCGCCTGCCCCTCCGTGTCCCCGCCGCGCTAAAAGCGGGCTTGCGCAGGCGCTGGAATGTCCACCAGCTATCCTTTCGGCTACGCTTTTCAGCCTCGCCTTAGGCCCCGGCTAACCCCGGGCGGACGAGCCTTCCCCGGGAAACCTTGGGCTTTCGATGTGCGAGATTCCCACTCGCATTTCGCTACTCATGCCAGCATTCTCTCCCGCTGCCCGTCCACCGGCCCTTGCAGGCCGGCTTCGCCCAGGCAGCGGCGCTCCCCTACCGGCGCGCCTTGGAAGGCGCGCCCCGCGGCTTCGGCGCGGCGCTTAGCCCCGCGGATTTTCGGCGCGCACCCACTCGACCAGTGAGCTGTTACGCACTCTTTAAATGGATGGCTGCTTCTGGGCCAACATCCTGGCTGTCTGCGCGCTTGCACTTCCTTTCCCACTCAGCGCCCCTTTGGGGCCTTAGCCGGCGGTCTGGGCTGTTTCCCTCTCGAGCATGCGGCTTATCCCACACGCTCTGACTGCGGGGGGCGTGCGTCCGGCATTCGCGGTTTGGTAAGGCTCGGCAGGCTCGCGCCCCCTTGCCAATCCAGCGCCCTACCTCCGGCGCACATCCCCCCCCGCGCTAGCCCTAAAGCTATTTCGGGGAGAACCAGCTATCTCCACGTTCGATTAGAATTTCTCCGCTAGCCCCGCCTCATCCGAGCCTTTTTCACAGACACCGGTTCGGGCCTCCACGGGGTTTTACCCCCGCCTCACCCTGGGCTGGGCTAGATCACGTGGTTTCGGGTCTGCGGCGCGCAACTGTCCGCCCTGTTCAGACGCGCTTTCGCTGCGGCTCCGCGGCTCGTGCCGCTTAACCTTGCTGCGCGCCGCAACTCGCTGGCCCGTTCTACAAAAAGCACGCCGTCACTCTCGCTCCGGCTGCTTGTAGGCGCAGGGTTTCAGGTTCTGTTTCACTCCCCTCCCGGGGTTCTTTTCACCTTTCCCTCACGGTACTCATCGCTATCGGTCGCTGGGTAGTGTTTAGCCTTGGGAGGTGGTCCTCCCGCCTTCCCGCCGGGTTTCACGTGCCCTGCGGTACTTGTGTGGCGCCGCGCCGCCCCAGCCTTCGCCTACGGGGCCATTGCCCTCTGCGGCGCGCCTTCCCATGCGCTTCGGCTGGCTGCGGCGGCGCGCTTGCCGCCACGGCTCCTCCCCTTTCGCTCGCCGCTACTCGGGGAATCGATGTTTCTTTCTCTTCCTGCGGCTACTTAGATGGTTCAGTTCGCCGCGTTCCCCTGCGCGCCCTATTTGGTTCAGGCGCGCATGCCGGCCCTGCGGCCGGCGGGTTGCCCCATTCGGAGACCCGCGGATCAAAGGCCGGTTGCGCCTCCCCGCGGATTATCGCAGCTTCCCGCGTCCTTCCTCGGCTCCCAGCGCCTAGGCATCCCCCCTGCGCCCTTCATGGCTTGCCCTGGGCCCCCGCAGGGGGCCCGGCGCGCCTGGCGGCGCGCCCTAGCCTTTCCATAGCCGCCAACAGGCCTTTGCGGCCTTGCTCAAAAAGGGCATCGCGCTTCTCTTGTGCTGCTTGCTTGTCGCTATGCGCCGCGTCCGCGGCCCCCAACCGGCGCCTTCGCGCCGGGCTCTCGGTGCTCTGCCTTTCAACTGGTGGGCTTGGTAGGACTCGAACCTACGGCCTCGCGCTTATCAGGCGCGCGCTCTCACCTGCTGGGCTACAAGCCCCTGTGTGCTGCTGCTGTATAAAAAACGCAAGGCCAGCCTGGCCCCGAAGGCCCCCGCAGGGCCGTCTCTTAGAAAGGAGGTGATCCAGCCGCACCTTCCGGTACGGCTACCTTGTTACGACTTCACCCCAATCACCAGCCCCGCCTTCGACTGCTGCCCCGCGCTCGCGCGCGTTGGCCCACAGGCTTCGGGTGTTGCCGGCTCTCATGGTGTGACGGGCGGTGTGTACAAGGCCCGGGAACGCATTCACCGCGGCGTGCTGATCCGCGATTACTAGCAACTCCGGCTTCATGCAGGCGGGTTGCAGCCTGCAATCCGAACTGGGGCCAGCTTTGTGGGATTGGCTTGGCGTCGCCGCCTCGCTGCCCGCTGTGCTGGCCATTGTAGCACGTGTGTCGCCCAGGCCGTAAGGGGCATGATGATTTGACGTCGTCCCCACCTTCCTCCCGCTTTCGCGGGCAGTATGCCTAGAGTGCCCGCCTCGACGCGCTGGCAACTAGGCAAAGGGGTTGCGCTCGTTGCGGGACTTAACCCAACATCTCACGACACGAGCTGACGACAACCATGCACCACCTGTCTGCGCGCCCCCGTGGGGGAGGCGCCGTCTCCGGCGCCGCCGCGCGATGTCAAGGCCTGGTAAGGTTCTTCGCGTTGCTTCGAATTAAACCACATGCTCCGCTGCTTGTGCGGGCCCCCGTCAATTCCTTTGAGTTTCAGCCTTGCGGCCGTACTCCCCAGGCGGAACACTTAACGCGTTAGCTCCGGCACCGGGGTCCCCCGGCACCTAGTGTTCATCGTTTACGGCGTGGACTACCAGGGTATCTAATCCTGTTCGCTCCCCACGCTTTCGCGCCTCAGCGTCAGTGCCTGTCCAGCAAGCCGCCTTCGCCGCCGGTGTTCTTCCTGATCTCTACGCATTTCACCGCTACACCAGGAATTCCGCTTGCCCCTCCAGGACTCAAGCCCGCCGGTCCCGGCTGCAGTTTTGGGGTTGAGCCCCAAGCTTTCACAGCCGGCCATGCGGGCCGCCTACGCGCCCTTTACGCCCAGTGATTCCGGACAACGCTCGCCCCCCACGTGTTACCGCGGCTGCTGGCACGTGGTTAGCCGGGGCTTCCTCCCCGGGTACCGTCATTTGTTCGTCCCCGGCGACAGGGCTTTACGACCCGAAGGCCTTCGTCGCCCACGCGGCGTCGCTGCGTCAGGGTCCCCCCCATTGCGCAAAATTCCCCACTGCTGCCTCCCGCAGGAGTCTGGGCCGTGTCTCAGTCCCAATGTGGCCGGCCAGCCTCTCAGCCCGGCTACCCATCGCAGGATTGGTGGGCCTCTACCCCGCCAACTTCCTAATGGGCCGCAGGCCCGTCCTTGGGCGCATCGCTGCTTTCACCCCGCCGGCATGCGCCGGCGTGGTCCTATGCGGTATTACTCCCAGTTTCCCGGGGCTGTCCCCCTCCCAAGGGTTGGTTGCCTACGTGTTACTCACCCGTCCGCCACTCTCCGGGGATGGGGCGAGCCCCTTCCCCTTCCCGTCCGACTTGCATGTGTTAAGCGCGCCGCCAGCGTTCGTCCTGAGCCAGGATCAAACTCTTGAAAAAATATATCTGGCGATGCCCCCCCAAGGGGGCCTCTTGCCTAGGCGTCTAGTTCTTTTGGAATTGTTTTTCTTAAGGTCCCGCGGCAGCCTTCTTGCTTGGCTTCCGCTTTCCTTGCGTTTTTTTCCAACCAGCTCGCCGCATGTCTCCAGGCGGCTTTGCCATATTACCATTATGCCCACTCCTTGTCAACATCTTTCGTGATTCTTTTTTGTCTTCTCCCCCTTTTTACCGCCGGGTCATTGTAAAAATAAGTTCCAATGTAGAGAAGCCAACTGGAATTTACTCTTGCACAAAATTCCAGTCGCATATTTACAACTAACTTCCATTTTCTTAAGCTGCATGTGCGGAGATCCGGAAAGAACAACACATGCAGCCAAAAAGCCGGCAAGCAACCACAAACACCTCTCATATGAAGACCGCAAGACAATTGAGGCAGGCCTTGGAAACCGCAGGACAAAGGCGGACATCGCCCGGATCCTCAACAAAGACCCTTCAACAGCCGGAAAGAAACCATGAAGCACAGAGCCCTCAAGCCCCGCAACACATCCACCAGCCCTTTTGTTTGCGGCAACCGTGAAAAGTGCCGAAAAGGGCACGCAGGCGCCAAATGCGAGAGTTTTGTGTAGCAGGGGCGCAAATCCCGCATTGGCTGCCCGCCAGGGGCGTGCAACCAATGTGGCAACAAAAAATGCCGCTTGGACAAATACATCTATGACGCAAAAAAAACGCAAGCGGCCTATGGGAAGACACTCTCCGGGCCCAGGGAGAGCTTCAGCCCCACTGGGGAGGAGCGAAAAACCATCGAGGGGAAAATCGCCCGCTGCCGGGGCAGGGGCGGCCTGGTTGCCAGATAGCGCTAGCCACAAGAGGGGTATCCCCGCCAGCTAGAAGCCGCTCAACACATATATCCAGCCCAGCCTTTTTGAGGATTTTAGGCTGCCGGGCTTTTCCTTGAAAGAGAAGGCGGGCCGGAGGGCGGGGAAAACACTCAAAAAAAGAAACGACCCAAAACACTTCGATGGCCGCAGATACAAGGACTGTCTTGCATTTTGCGCGGAGAACACGGATGTGCCGGCAACAGGAATGGGCACTGCCTGCAACAAAGTCCCGGCCCGTTTGCAGGCTTTCCAGTTTTGCGCCACAGGGCTAATGGCGGTATTCCTGCATGGAAACCGCACAAGCAAGTCCATGGCCGCCGCCATGGACTTGCTCCAAGAGCGGCTTGGCAAAGGGCTTTACAGCAAAATCCTCTCCTTAGCCCTAACCGCCAGCGGAAGCGGATTTGAGGCTTGGTGCCTGTCCTGGCAAGACAGTGGCGGGCAAACGAGAGGCCGCGTCTTCTATTGCGCCACCAGCAGCCCCAGCAGAAGCCCCATGTGGAAAACAATAAGCGGCATTCTGCCAAACGGGCTGGATCTTGGCTTCCCCGCCCAAGGCTTTCGCTTGACGGCTGTGCGCCCTCAAACGCTTCATGTCCAGCGCGTTTTTCTGGTTGTCGAAATTTTTCTCAGCCACATCCTTCCCCCTGTACAGCTTTAGCGCCGGCACAGGGTACTTGACTATATTCGATATGATGACAAAGAAGCCCGCCCTGTTTTCTTTGAAGGCATCCACCTCCTCCTGGCGCACTGTGGCGCGCCGCCCGCGCTTTGGCGTGTCTTTGGCAACGAAGCATCTGCCGCAGCCCCCCCTTGGCGCCGCGCTGGTCCCCGCCTCAAGCTCCGCGCGCAAAGTGTCCAGATGCACAAGGAAACTGGCGTAACCGCTTGCGGCCTGCTGGCTGCCATAGCACACATGGCGGCAGCAGCGCTTCCCCTTCCATTTGGTGTTGCCAGTGATGGCGAAAAAGCTGTAGCCCCCCAGGCGGTGGAAATTGGCACAATCTTCTATGCTCCCCCTGGCCGCCGCCACAAGCCCGTTTGGCCAATTGGCTGTGGAAGCGGCCCCCAGCGTGGACTTGAAGCGCTTCGAGTATAAGCCGCCAATGTTTTTTTCGCTGTAAAAGCCCCGGTCCAAAAGCGAATGCGGGCGCTTGATCCCCATCCAGCCAATGGCCAAGAGCGCGTTCTCCAAAGCGCTGGCATCTTTGAGCGCCCCGTCGAGGGCCTCAAAGAATATGGGCATGCCGCTAGTCTCGCCAACCGCTAGGAGCATGTTCGCTTGCGGCAGCCTCTCATGGCCGCGGTTGCAGCCATATCTCGCATGTTCGATAAAAGCGCTGCAGGAAGAGGCGCTCGTGATGCCGAGGACCATGCTAGGAAATAGGCGCATGTGAGGATCTTGGCAGCCGGCTCGCTGCCAAATGCCTCTTTGGGGATGCCTGGCAAGCCAAGGCCCCAGAGGCTTGAACAAGCAGCAGGCTTTGCCCGGTGGCCGCCACATTGGCATGGGGGGCTTCTGGCCCTTCTTTCCTGGGCCTGCCCCGGGGGCTGCAGGGCACGACCCCCCCGCTTTCAAGGTCAAGCTTGCCAACCAGTTTCCGCTTGGTGTCACAGCGCTTTTTTTTCTTTGTTCCATGTGGATATGTTTTCGTAGACGTATGTTATCCCGTTTGCTTTGTTTTTGAGCTAGACAAGCGAAGCCATAGCAGCCTCCATATATTTTTCGAGTAAATCAAGCAAATTAATCGCTTAAATTAGCGTTTTATTACAACCTATATATAATTAACGCCGGGAGATTAGGTTGCAAAAATTAGATTTGTAAGCAAGATAATTGCTAAATATTTCCTTGGATTTCCGCAAGCTATTATAAACTCCAACATAGGCGAAGCTGGATCTTAGCCTTTCACAGGATGAAAACTCGACCCATTTCGCTTTGTTTGCAATGCTCTTTTATATTGCCCTTGTAACCATTTTATGCGCTTTTGGCCTGTATTTCACGAGAGAAAAGTATAAAAAATGCTTTCAAACTGGAAGCAAGTCGCTCACTTTTTTGCGGTTTCTAACACTGGAACTAACTATTTACAATTCACCCTTTTTGCCGCCGCAAGACAGAATTGAGGCATTCCATTTGCCTGTAATGACCTGCAACACCAGCCATATCGAGAATCTACCTAGACGCAAGACTGATGCCAAGGACGCGGAGCAGGTTGTAATATACTTGAACAAAGGGATTTTAAATCTAAGCTTCATCTTCATCCGGGAACATCGGAAGTTGAGGGTGTTAAACCCGTTCTGCCAATCACAAATCCTAGAACACGCCACAAACATCAACCAATTACAGAAATTCCTTGGAGTCGCAAACGTCAGAATCTGCTGCCGGTTTTTGGATATAGCGAACAAAAACCAAATACGGCTTCATGAACTTATTATCGGGAAACCTGTCTTTACGGTGGATGAATTCGCCGATGGGTTGTGGTTTATGATAAAATATCGAAAGCCCCTGAAATAAACAGAGGCTTTGCTTTTCGCAGGGCTTTCGTTATTTTGCTATAACCATACGTTTTTATAAAGGAGAGGCTTGGTATGAGGGTTGAGGCTAATTGTCGGGCTCGTTATGGCACCTCTTCAAGCTTGAAGCCAGCAAGACAACTTATATGAAAACAGGCTTACAGTCTGGCTCGTCCAATTTCGATGTCGTAATAAACATTAAAACCTTTATATACCAAAGCTTTCATACTGCCCACCATTCCAGTCGCAATTATTTGGATGCAACGGTTTGATTTAGCCTATAGTGAAAGCATGTGCTGCA
>WRIE01000017.1:35000-51161 GCA_009782875.1 Eubacteriaceae bacterium
CGCCGCGCCGCCCCAGCCTTCGCCTACGGGGCCATTGCCCTCTGCGGCGCGCCTTCCCATGCGCTTCGGCTGGCTGCGGCGGCGCGCTTGCCGCCACGGCTCCTCCCCTTTCGCTCGCCGCTACTCGGGGAATCGATGTTTCTTTCTCTTCCTGCGGCTACTTAGATGGTTCAGTTCGCCGCGTTCCCCTGCGCGCCCTATTTGGTTCAGGCGCGCATGCCGGCCCTGCGGCCGGCGGGTTGCCCCATTCGGAGACCCGCGGATCAAAGGCCGGTTGCGCCTCCCCGCGGATTATCGCAGCTTCCCGCGTCCTTCCTCGGCTCCCAGCGCCTAGGCATCCCCCCTGCGCCCTTCATGGCTTGCCCTGGGCCCCCGCAGGGGGCCCGGCGCGCCTGGCGGCGCGCCCTAGCCTTTCCATAGCCGCCAACAGGCCTTTGCGGCCTTGCTCAAAAAGGGCATCGCGCTTCTCTTGTGCTGCTTGCTTGTCGCTATGCGCCGCGTCCGCGGCCCCCAACCGGCGCCTTCGCGCCGGGCTCTCGGTGCTCTGCCTTTCAACTGGTGGGCTTGGTAGGACTCGAACCTACGGCCTCGCGCTTATCAGGCGCGCGCTCTCACCTGCTGGGCTACAAGCCCCTGTGTGCTGCTGCTGTATAAAAAACGCAAGGCCAGCCTGGCCCCGAAGGCCCCCGCAGGGCCGTCTCTTAGAAAGGAGGTGATCCAGCCGCACCTTCCGGTACGGCTACCTTGTTACGACTTCACCCCAATCACCAGCCCCGCCTTCGACTGCTGCCCCGCGCTCGCGCGCGTTGGCCCACAGGCTTCGGGTGTTGCCGGCTCTCATGGTGTGACGGGCGGTGTGTACAAGGCCCGGGAACGCATTCACCGCGGCGTGCTGATCCGCGATTACTAGCAACTCCGGCTTCATGCAGGCGGGTTGCAGCCTGCAATCCGAACTGGGGCCAGCTTTGTGGGATTGGCTTGGCGTCGCCGCCTCGCTGCCCGCTGTGCTGGCCATTGTAGCACGTGTGTCGCCCAGGCCGTAAGGGGCATGATGATTTGACGTCGTCCCCACCTTCCTCCCGCTTTCGCGGGCAGTATGCCTAGAGTGCCCGCCTCGACGCGCTGGCAACTAGGCAAAGGGGTTGCGCTCGTTGCGGGACTTAACCCAACATCTCACGACACGAGCTGACGACAACCATGCACCACCTGTCTGCGCGCCCCCGTGGGGGAGGCGCCGTCTCCGGCGCCGCCGCGCGATGTCAAGGCCTGGTAAGGTTCTTCGCGTTGCTTCGAATTAAACCACATGCTCCGCTGCTTGTGCGGGCCCCCGTCAATTCCTTTGAGTTTCAGCCTTGCGGCCGTACTCCCCAGGCGGAACACTTAACGCGTTAGCTCCGGCACCGGGGTCCCCCGGCACCTAGTGTTCATCGTTTACGGCGTGGACTACCAGGGTATCTAATCCTGTTCGCTCCCCACGCTTTCGCGCCTCAGCGTCAGTGCCTGTCCAGCAAGCCGCCTTCGCCGCCGGTGTTCTTCCTGATCTCTACGCATTTCACCGCTACACCAGGAATTCCGCTTGCCCCTCCAGGACTCAAGCCCGCCGGTCCCGGCTGCAGTTTTGGGGTTGAGCCCCAAGCTTTCACAGCCGGCCATGCGGGCCGCCTACGCGCCCTTTACGCCCAGTGATTCCGGACAACGCTCGCCCCCCACGTGTTACCGCGGCTGCTGGCACGTGGTTAGCCGGGGCTTCCTCCCCGGGTACCGTCATTTGTTCGTCCCCGGCGACAGGGCTTTACGACCCGAAGGCCTTCGTCGCCCACGCGGCGTCGCTGCGTCAGGGTCCCCCCCATTGCGCAAAATTCCCCACTGCTGCCTCCCGCAGGAGTCTGGGCCGTGTCTCAGTCCCAATGTGGCCGGCCAGCCTCTCAGCCCGGCTACCCATCGCAGGATTGGTGGGCCTCTACCCCGCCAACTTCCTAATGGGCCGCAGGCCCGTCCTTGGGCGCATCGCTGCTTTCACCCCGCCGGCATGCGCCGGCGTGGTCCTATGCGGTATTACTCCCAGTTTCCCGGGGCTGTCCCCCTCCCAAGGGTTGGTTGCCTACGTGTTACTCACCCGTCCGCCACTCTCCGGGGATGGGGCGAGCCCCTTCCCCTTCCCGTCCGACTTGCATGTGTTAAGCGCGCCGCCAGCGTTCGTCCTGAGCCAGGATCAAACTCTTGAAAAAATATATCTGGCGATGCCCCCCCAAGGGGGCCTCTTGCCTAGGCGTCTAGTTCTTTTGGAATTGTTTTTCTTAAGGTCCCGCGGCAGCCTTCTTGCTTGGCTTCCGCTTTCCTTGCGTTTTTTTCCAACCAGCTCGCCGCATGTCTCCAGGCGGCGTATGTATATTAACATTAACTGTATTTGTTGTCAATTAAAATTTGATATTTTATTGAGTATTATTTTCGCACAATTTGCCACAAGCGGACAATGCTTTGCAAAAACTATGCAAATTCTGCTCTTTTAGGTCGTCCAATTAATTAATCCTTTGCATTTACTACAATCATTGCCAAAAAAAAACTACACATGGACATGGCTTTTTTTTAGAGAAGATCTTGGAGTAAAGATATAGGTATGATTTGACTAAATGTATGAACATAGCTAACCATTCTATTCAAAATTCTTCAAGTGTTTTTGTTATATTGTTTAACAATTTTCTAGCTATTTAATCAACAAAAACACCGGGGAGAAACCGGCGTTTTTTTGTTGATTTTAAATAGCTTTTTTTATTGAACTATTCAGACTGTTCATACATTTGAATTTGGTAATTTTCCAACATCTGGAATATTTCGTCCAGCTGCCCCCCCATTCCAGCAACACGAGCATAACTCACCGCACCGCCTGTTAATGCGTTGATATTGCCCTCATCCAAGATAGGAATATATACACCGTCAACCAACTTCATGCGAAAATCACACTTCGTAGTCTTAGCCTTGAGGCTGCTGTCAGTAAAAATAACCACTAGCTCGTCTAATATCGTCGCTATCGCTTCCGGCTCTGGCTGGCCTTGGTTGAGCATTCCGGAAAACTGGGTAAATTTGCTTACCAGCTTTGTTACAAGCGATGTGGCGTCAATGCTTGTAATATCTACTGTGACAACAGCAAAGCTTCCATCCATCTTCGATGAGCGGACCTTATAATCAAAGCGTGAAAAATACGCAATAACGATTTGGAAAACCTTGTCGATGTCGATGCCTAAAGATTCTAGCTGGGCAAGCTGCGCACCAGCGTCCGGCATTGCGCGCACGCCGGTCTCCATCACCTCGTCAATCATCTCCATATTCAAACTTTTTATTGTGCCTAGGCTTTTTGAAAGATCATCTTCGGCCTGCTTCACGCCGCTGGAGCCATCACAAGAAGCAATGGCAAATACCAGCAAAGTTGCAAGCATAATTGCTACTACTCTTTTTTTCATCTAATCTTGCGTGAGGTTACCCCCACCTCAAGCTCGCTAGGCGGCGGGAGGAACCACGCTCTCCTTTTCCAAGATATGGCGAAGGCGTTACCCTCCGCCTGTAGCTGTGTAATGCCTTAAGCCTCCCAACTACCAGAGTTATATCCACTTCGCCATTTTGTCCCAAAGTTACAGCCAACAGGAGAGCCTTGAGGATTGTAAAGACCAATCCTCAAGGCTGCCATATAATAATCCCTAATGCCAATGGTTCCATTGTCTTGCACAAGCTTTGCAGTAGTTTATCCGTTTCGCCAGAGTGGATAGGGGTCTGGACCGATTTTTCCTTTCTCGGGGTCAAATGCAAGCCCACAAATTGTCAGCGCTGCGCTTCAGGCAATTTCGTTTACTACTGCCAATTTGCGATGGTGTATAACAAGGTTTCAATTGGTTCTGTTATTTCTGCTATCAGTTTACATATATATATAGACTATTATAGTATATTGCTTTTTCAGAAGCAAATGTATCTAGACAGTAAAATCAAAGGATACCCCTGATCCAAATATCCACGTGAATACTATGGAGCCATCATTAACTTTGGCGATTGCATTTAAAGTGGCTTTAATGCAAAAGCCAGGTTTTCAAATCCATGCCTGAACAGGCATCGCTTGTGGGGTGCCTGGTTTGATGGTTTGATGCATCCTGCACTTTTCTATTGCTCGTATACAGCCCCCAAGGCAAAAGCCAAAGCGGAGTCAATTGTAACGGCCAAATACATATAGCAGCGCCTCATTTTGATATGGGATGGCTTTGCTGCGCTACAAACAAGGATAAATCTTCTGTACGCATATTGGCAACAGGTTTCATAAAGCTCCAGGCTGGCATTTTTGACTCTATGTGCTGTGCCAGCTCCTCGCCAACTTCGCCCGCCATCTCCTGAAACGAGATATACTTGTCATGCCCGACATGGGCTTTGGTTGAGGGGGTAAATAGTGGCTCAGCCAGTTTTTGCGCCAGCTTATAGCAGCCTTCTATCATCTGCCCGCAAAAAGCTTCGTTCTTTTTGCGGGCCTCCCACAAGCTCCCAAACATATATCCCCTGACGACACACTCAAAAGGCAGCATCTCCAGTTTTTTCACCAGGATTTCCCGTCCATCAAACTCGCTGTTTAGAAAATACCCAGGCATCTGCCTAAGAGGATGTTTAGTATCTCCTCAAAAGAACTGAAATGAATGACATTACAAACATTTGGCAAAATGTGCCCAAGCGCCTTTCGCAAACCTTCCATAGCCTTTGGCAATTGTCAGCCCATCCGAATGATCTTTCAACAATCCATCTTTTGGGAAGGACAATGAACATATTGGCCTCGTTGCGCTTGGCAATCTCGACTTTCGCGTCAACCAGCCCTTTTATTGTGTTTGCAAAGCTCTCCCCAGAATAAGCGCTGTCGGCTAAAACAGTCTCGACGCTTTCGAATTTGCCTGCATTAATTGCAGCCAGCTCTATTGCCCCGTCCCTGTCTGTAAAATCTGCTGTCGTGGCATGTATGCCATGGGGCAGCCCAAGAATGTCAACCGCCAAGCGCACTTTCGCCCCCTGATATTTTTTTCCCCGCATCATAGCCTTTCTCGCCTGCTATGAATGCGTTTTTTAATGCTTTTTGAGTCAATGGCCAGCATCGACGGGCCAGGGCTTCTCCCGTTAAACAAACATTTGAATCAAAATGTGCTCAAGTGCCTTTCACTAACCTTCCACAGCCTCCGGCAATTGTCGGCCCATCCGAATGATCTTTCAACAATCCATCTTTTGGGAAGGACTATGAACATATGGGCCTCGTTGCGCTTGACAATCTCGACTTTCGCGTCAATCAGCCCTTTTATTGCGTTTGCAAAGCACTCTCCACTATAAGCGCTGTCGGCTAAAACAGTCTCAACGCTCTCGTATTTGCCGGAATTAATTGCAGCCAGCTCTATTGCCCCATCCCTGTCTGGTATGTATGCCATGGGGCAGCCCTAAAATGTCAACCGCAAGTGCACTTTCGCCCCTGATATTTTTTTTCCCCGCATCCGAATTGGTCTCTATTTATGTCGCTTGGATATTTTTTTCTCATATAAAGGTAAACAGCCTTTTTATTGTTATCATACCATTTATCGACATTAATAGACATATTAAACAGCCTCTTAGGTCGCCCGACAAGATATGATTTGGAATAATCTCCTTTGTGAAATCAAACCAGAACAAAGAAATAGCGTTCAGCACCTTCCCCTTGTCCGCCACAGGTTTAGACAAGACCACGTCAGAAGCTGAGATCCTGTCTGTGGTGACGATCACCAACTTGTCGTTAACGACTTAATATATTTCCCTGACTTTGCCACTAAAGAGATTCTTCATGGCACTTTCCTCCATTGCGCTATTCACCTGCATGCATGATGTCCAAAATTTCAAGCTCTTTTTCGCTCATCCCTGCACCCCGGAGCATTAGCTGGTTAGCTAGTTTCCTTTCAAGCTTTCAATCGAATTGATGCCCATGCCGCCCATCATTTCCTTTATCTCGCGCTGCCATGTGCCCATCAGGTTTATGAGGCGCTTATACCCAATATCGGGGTTTAGGAGCCTGACTAGACCAGGAATCTGGGTAGCGATGCCCCAGTTGTATTTGCCCGATTGGCAGCTTCCGCATAGATGGCAACTAAGAGCCATCAGCGCAGCCGTTGCGATATATACACAATCGGCATCCAACGCGACATGGAATATATATCGTGGTGCGGAGCAGGCGAAATCGCGTCGCTCCCCTCAGGAATCATCCTTGTGCGGGAAATATCGCCGAAAATTTTTAGCACCCGGCAAGCCCTGGCCCATTTTGATCTCGACAACCGAGCTTCTATTGAGGTACTGTGGATGGACGCCAAAACGCCCTGAAGCGACTTGTACAATTGTGTTTTTGCCGATCTTGTGAAAACCCTCGCGCAAGCCGCCCTCCCTGGTATTATAAAGGATGCCGAGCTCCTCTGCGCACAAGGCTCTCATGCGTGTTGTAGCTGATAGAGCCTTAACTCATAGCAGTGAACATTACCGGCATGGACAGGGAGATCTGGGGCGGCAGTTGTTCTTTATGCGGCCGTTCCCGTCACGCTCGATTTTTACAGGTTTAGCTCCGAGAAAAACCCTTGTTTCCATCGGCTCGCACAAACGGTCTACGGATGGGTTTGCGACCTGGGAGGCATTCAACAGAATTTTTTCAAAATATACTGGATAGTTCTCAAGGTTTCCCATACTCGACAGCAGCACTCCCCCGCTTTCCGCTTGCAGGTAAAGCTCATTGATCGTCTTGCCGCTTCAGTATGCGTTCTCTTTGTATGAATTGTATGAATTTCCGCTCTTGATGATTTTTAGCGCCCGGGTAGGACATAGCGACACGCAGCGATGGCAGTTGACACACTTGGCATCGTCGCACACAATCTTGTTGATGTCCTCGAGATATTCGTGCGCCTCGTTGCGCATTGGAGTTCGCATGCCCGGCAGACGATGCATCTGTCATAGTTTCTAGGGTGTGTTCCATCAGATAAAAAAAAGGCGCTCTTCACGCGATGCACCCGGGTGGCGACACCCTTGCGTCTGCTGAAGAACGCCCTTGTTCAACTGGGGCAAACTAACCGATTGCCAAACGTCCTATAGGACAAGGCGTTTTGCCTAATCGTTTCGAATTGGCTTCATTGTCGGGAACAAAATTACATCCCTGATCGACTCCTCGCCTGTCAGCAGCATGACCAGCCTGTCAATGCCGATGCCCACTCCGCCAGTGGGAGGCAAGCCAACTTCGAGGGCATTGATATAGTCATCATCGTAAGGGTGGGCCTCGTCATCCCCTGCGCTCTTTTTATCGGCTTGCTCTTTAAAGCGCGCGCGTTGGTCAAAGGGGTCGTTAAGCTCGCTGAAACCGTTGGCAAACTCCCTGCCTGCGATAAACAGCTCAAAGCGCTCTGTATAGCGGGGGTCGTCATGGCACCTTTTCGAAAGGGGGGATATCTCTGTGGGATGGTGCGTGACAAAAGTCGGCTCCAAGAGCTTGTCCTCTACGTAATCGTTAAAAGCCTCCTCAATAATCTTGCCAATGCCATACCCTGCCTTTACTTCAATGTGGAGTTTTTTGGCAGCTTCAAGAGCTTCTTCCAATGTCTGCATCTTGTCGAAGTCCACGCCAGTGTGCTCAAGCACCAAGTCATCCATGCGGGCTTTGGCGAATGGGGGCTTTAAGGATACCATCCCTTTGGATGTCTCCACTTCAGTCGTTGCCAGCGCCTCTTGGGCGACAGTCGAAATCAACGACTCAACCATAGCCATCACATCCTCATACCCTGCGTAAGCCTGGTAGCTCTCCATCATTGTGAACTCAGGATTGTGTGTCGCATCCATGCCTTCATTGCGGAACACATTTGCGATCTCATACACTTTGTCAAAGCCTCCCACGATGAGGCGCTTTAGAGGCAACTCAGGCGCGATGCGCATGTACATTGGCATATTCAATGCATTGTGGTGGGTGACAAACGGCCTTGCGGTGGCGCCTCCTGCCAAAGTGGACAATACAGGAGTCGCCACCTCCAAAAAGCCATTGCCGTCCATAAATCTTCTGACAGAAGAAACGATCTTGGAACGGGCGATAAAAACCTCCCTCACACCTTGGGTAACGATCAGGTCGACATACCTCTGGCGGTATCTTAGATCGGGATCCTTTAGCCCATGGAACTTCTCTGGCAAAACCTGTATAGCTTTGCTTAAAAGGGTAAGTTTTGAAACCAATATGGAAATCTGACCCCTTTGGGTTTTGAGCACATTGCCTTCAACCCCAATTATATCGCCTATATCGCAAACAAGGGCTTTTTCATACCCATCGCCAACAAAACTGTCAGCTTTCAAGTACAGCTGGATCTTTCCGGCAGAGTCAAGCAGGTCAAAAAAAGCGATTTTGCCTTGGCCTCTCTTTGCCATGACCCTTCCGGCCATACTGACCTGCTTGCCTTCGTAGTCTTCGAACATATTGTTGATATCGCTAGTGTGGGCGTTGACATTAAAACGGGTCGCCGCGTAAGGGTAGTCGCCTTGCTCACACATCCTGTGGAACTTCTCGATTCGAAGCTGCACAACCTCAGAGGCTTCATTTGTTGTTTCGTTTGGCATCAGGGTCTTCCTTTGCAATTTATTAAAAGCCAGCTAGAAAATGTTGCTAGCCGGCTTTGATCGCGGATTTTACACGATTGACACGATCTTGATCTCGTACGATGCGAATGGAGCTGCGACTTGGACAACATCGCCAACCTTGGCTCCGATTATAGCTTTGCCCATTGGCGACTCATTCGAAATTCTATGGTGGGCCAAATCGGCTTCATCGCTTCCGACTATCAAATATTCAATTTCTTCATCGTCTCCAAAATCAATAACTGTTACTTTGCTTCCAACAGATGCGACATCCGTTTGGGATTTTTTCTCATCAATCAGCACTGCGTTTTTGACCTTGAACTCAAGCTCTAGGATCTCGCCTTCCATAAAGGCTTGCTCAGTCTTTGCCTCTTCATATTCAGCGTTTTCACTTAAATCACCAAAGTCCCGGGCTGCCTTGATTTTCTCTGCGATTTCATGGCGCTTAGTAGTCTGGAGGTACTCAAGCCGGCTTACCAACTCATCATACCCCTCTTTTGTCAGAAAAACTTCTTTTTCTGTCATAACACCTCCAAAAAATGTACACAATCACAACCAATTGCAAAAAAAATGAAATTGGCTTTTCCAATATTCTGGCATGTTATTATATACTTTGCTCTGGCATTAATCAAGGGAGAATAAATATTAACCATACAGTTTGCGCTTTGGGTATTCATTCCAACTGCAATGGCTCCCCCAAGAGTTGCCTTGGCTCCGGGCTGTACAAAAGGCTTTCCAAGTGGAAGCTGAAACGCTCGAAATCATCTTCCGGGCGCAGCCCCCGCTGGCAATAATGCATAGCCTCATAGTAATCCTCTCCAAGGGTTATCTCCCCAAGTTTTTCGGTAAACATCGTAGTCGGCATCGCCGGGTGCCGCCCCGACCGGAAAGGGTCCACCACCAGAGGGCTGCGCAGTTTGTCTGAGAATACTGAAGCCCTGGGGTCCAGGATAATCGCAGCGTCGCTGGCAGAAATCTTTCCAATGCTTGAGACAACCTCTGTGGCAGTCCCATTGTACATATACGCCAGCTCCCTTGCCTCATGGGCGATTGAAGTGTCATTGCAGTAAAAACGCATGTAGTTGAACCTCTGGCATAAAAACTCAATTAGCTGGGTGTCTGTGGAAGGGCCCACGCATACCCCCAGCTCCGTGTCCCTGCAGATAACCTCTTCCTTGATGGCGGACAGCATCATTTGCGCCAGCCTGCACACCGACCCGTCGAATGCGGGATAAGGCATATGCTCTGCCAATGGCACCCCTTTGGCGATGATCGCGCCAACCTGGTTGCGCTCGCAAAGGTCGAGTATTTTTTCCCACACAGATTGGTTCTTGTCCGGGTCTTTGCTGTCATACCTGCCTACTGCGATCATTGCCGCTGTCCTGTTGAGGACGCCATCGTACAAGTCAGAAGCTTTCCAAGGGGGTATTATGCCTGCGCCAAGGTAGCTCGAGATCAGATGCATGCTTTTGTTAAGGAAACCTTTTGAGAATTCCTGTTTGAAATCCTCGCTCCAAACCACATAACCAACAATCTTCATTTTTACACTTCCTCGCTTGATAACTATTTGTATGCAGCCGGGAAGCAAAAAAGCATGGGGGATGCAAATAGGCAGTCCCATGCCAGGCATTTTAAAGGATAGGCCTGCATTTTGGCATATAAACACTATGGCGCAAAAAAACAGCTAATCCAAAAATTCCCTTATGTTTTTCTGGTGTTGGGCGTAGGTCTCCGCAAAAACAGAGGATTCAGTTCCGTCGTTCTTGCTCAAAAAGAAGTAGTATCCAGTGGTGTCGGGATATAGGGCCGCTTCAAGGGCTGTTTTCCTGAAATTTGAAATCGGCCCGGGGGGCAAGCCGGGATAGATATAAGTGTTGTATGGGTTGTCAATCTCAAGCTCCTTGTTTGTAAAAGAGAAGCGGTACTCTTTGTAGATATACTGGATTGTCGCACAGGATTGGAGTTTGGGATAATCCTCCGAGCCCAGGCGGTTGTAGAACACAGAGGCGATAGACTTCAACTCGCTGTCCAGGATCCCCTCCCGCTCAACAATTGAAGCTATTGTAACGATCTCGTCGATTGTATAGCCAAGCTGGAGCGCCCTCTCGAAGTAATTGTCCAAAAAAATCTCGTCAAAACGGTCGAGCATTTTTTCTATAACTTGCCTTGGGGTCGCATCTACAAACACCTTGTAAGTGTCCCCAAACAAATAGCCTTCCAGCTTGTCTTCCCTGGCTGCTGGCACGCCAAACAGGAAACGGTACTTTTTCTGGTAGTAGGTGAAATTGCCGTTTGCCTCTTCCAAAAACTCTTCGGCACTAAATTCGCACGTCTCGCCAAGATGCTTGGAAATCCTGGACATGTCCCATCCTTCCAGGATTTGGATCTCAATTTGGGCTTTATTAGAGCCGGCAACCAGCAGGTCCGCCAGCTCGCCCATAGCCATAGATTTGCTCATTTTGTATTGGCCCGAGCGCAATGAGGCTTCTTTGCCGGAAACCTTCGTGAAAAATTTAAAAGACTGCGCGCTGCGGATAAGCCCGCAGTCTTTTAGAAGCTGGGCAATCGAAGCGGTTTGCATTCCGTCTTCGACAACAACATCAATTTGCTCAATAGAAGCGCTGTCGATTGGGGATGTGATATAAAACGACAAAGCGACTGCCATAAATGAAAGCTCTAAAAAAAGCAGCAGCACAATTGTCATCCCTTTGCGCGCAGCTTGGGACAGCCCTTTCCTCTGGGTTGTCGTATTGAAACGGCTTGTGCCGTTGTTTTGGAGGCTGGCGCGCCTGTTGTTGGCAGAAGGATTGCTGCCATTTGGCCGGGGGCTCGATTGCGGGCGCGGTGTATCATCCTGCTTTTTTGCAGTGTTTTGGCGCCCGGCGGCTGATCCCGGCAGACGCCTGGCAGGGCTTTGACCAGCAGCCTTTTTTTGCTGGCTGCCGGTTGTATTTGAATTTGTTTTGGTTTTACGGTAAAATTTATCCATAAATTCTAGCCAAAATTGTTATACTTGCAATAGCGCTTACTCGCACTATAACACAAAATTTGCCTTTTGCGAAAACATTGCACCGCCAGAACTGTTCAATTTCTATTTTATAACAATTTTTTTGCCCCTGGTTTTGCAAACCGGGAGCCAGTATCACGCTTTAGATTGAACATGTGTGCATATTCTGGTATAATTAGTATTGAAATAACATATCGGGGGAAAAATATATTGGCAAGATTCTACTCGGAAAGCTTTGTTGAAAAAGTCATTGACGCATGCGACATCGTAACCCTTGTATCCAGGCATACTTCCCTTTCCAAAAGGGGCAGCCGCTATGTGGGTTTGTGCCCTTTCCACTCTGAAAAAACACCTTCATTCAATGTCGACGAAGAGAAGAAGCTATACTATTGCTTTGGTTGCCAGAAGGGGGGCAATGTTGTCGGGTTTGTCATGGACATCCTCAACTGCCCTTTTCCCGAGGCAATCGAGCATTTGGCGGAAGCCTCAGGCATCCCCTTGGAAGAGGGGGGCGCAAGCCCTCAGGGGCAAGCTCCCGGATATTCGAAGAAAAAAAGAATTTATGAATTGAACAAGCATGCTGCCCGTTATTTTTTTAGCCAAATCAAAAAGAATAGCCAAGCTCTGTCCTACATAAAAAATAGGGGCATATCTATTAATACTGTAAGGGATTTCGCGATTGGCTATGCGCCCCCAGGCTCTGGGCTGGCCGCATACTTGAGAAGCGAAGCCGGCGCCACTGATGCCGAGCTAATTGAGGCATATCTTGCCAGAAAAACCAGAAATGGATTGATGGATTGCTTTCAAAACAGGTTAATGTTTCCTATCCAAGACCTCAGCGGCAATGTGGTGGCTTTTGGCGGCAGGGCGTTTGGAGAAGGCCAGCCCAAGTACTTGAACAGCTCCGAGACCCTTGTGTTCAAAAAAAACAGCGTGCTGTTCAATCTTGGCAGGGCAAAAAAAGAGCTGGCAAACTCCCCATTAATTATTGTGGAAGGCTATATGGATGTGATTGGTTTGTATGAGCAAGGCATCAAGTCCGCTTGCGCGACACTTGGCACCGCCCTTGGCGAAGGCCATGCGACGCTTGTGGCGAGAGCCTCCGAAAACGTCGCATTATGCTACGATGGCGACAATGCGGGCAAAAACGCCGCGATAAGGGGCGCATCCGTATTGGCAAGCGCAGGCGTGTTGCCAAAAGTTGCCCTTTTGCCTGATGGGGAGGATCCGGACAGCTATGTGCTTAAATACGGGAAAGACGCATTTCTATCCCTTGTGGAGAATAGCTCAAACGCCGCGGATTTCACGCTTTCGACTTTGGCGGGAAGATATGACATGTCCCAGCTGGCCCAAGCGTCTGCTTTTGTCAGGGAAGCTGTAAAGGGCGCCGGGAAGTACAGCGACCCATTGGCAAGGGACTACTATATCAAGCGCATAGCATTCCTGTCAGGCTCCGAGATTGCCACGGTCAGGGAAATGGCCAAAGAGCCTGCCGCGGCAGCGCCAAAAGATGAAAACTTGCAAAATGCGCCTATGGCTGCCATAGATCTTGCTGAATCGAAACTTTTTGCATTTATAATCGATAGCAGAAACAATTGGGAAGTTTTCGTGGAAAATGGTGGCGATCCTTCACTGTTTTCCAACCAAGAAATTGTTGAAGCCGCAAAAACAGCTTGTAGCGCTTATTTGTCAACAAGCATTGACAATGCACGATTCCTTGTATATAATAATACAATTGCTTACATAGTCTCTAAAATTCACGCTGACAATCTGATAATGACTTCTAAAGATGCCATTTCATGTATAAAATCACTAATAATAGTCCAGTATGAAAAGGAAATGATGCTTATCAAGGCACAACTGGAAGAAGCACAGCAATCATCTGACCTAAAAAAAGCGTCTATGCTACTCACAGAGTATAGCTTGTTTAAAAAGAAGCTTTTGGAGCAAAAACTTGGAGGTGCTAAATGACCACTCCCTCGCAGCAAAACGTTCTTGAGCTAATTGCACAAAACGAGCAACTTTCACAAAAAGTCGAATTGCTCAAACAAAAGGCTAAAGAAGAAGGCAAGCTTTCTTTCGACACTTTAAGCACAGCCCTCGAAGACATAGATTTGTCTGATGAGGAAAGTGATGCCGTGTTAGAGTACTTAAGCAAGGAATCCGTCGACATAATGGTGCCTAGTGAGCTTCTAGCTGATGAAAGCAGCCCCAGCATCCCTACAGAAGAAATGGACGAAATTGTCACTATTGAAGAGGCTGCCGTCAAAGATGATGTATCTGATTTCGAAGGGATCAATATCAACGACCCTGTGCGCATGTACCTAAAGGAGATCGGCAAGGTGGACTTGCTGACTGCCGAAGAGGAAGTAGAGCTTGCGCTCAGGATTGAGCAAGGGGACATGGAAGCCAGAAGGACCCTAACAAACGCCAATTTGAGGCTTGTTGTCTCGATAGCCAAGCGCTACGTCGGGCGTGGAATGGCTTTTTTGGATTTGATCCAAGAAGGGAACTTGGGGCTGCTGAAAGCAGTAGAAAAATTCGACTGCACAAAAGGTTTCAAGTTCTCCACTTATGCCACTTGGTGGATTAGGCAAGCGATTACTAGGGCCATAGCCGACCAAGCAAGAACTATCCGCATTCCAGTACATATGGTCGAGACCATAAACAAGATCATGCGTACCAACCGTGTGCTAGTCCAGGAGCTTGGAAGGGATCCGAGCACTGCAGAAATCGCAGCAAAACTGGGCATGACCGAAGACAAAGTAATTGAAATATTGAAAATCGCCCAAGACCCAGTCTCCCTCGAGACACCCATCGGTGAAGAGGAAGACAGCCACCTTGGAGACTTTATTCCTGATGAGGACGCCCTCGCCCCTGAAGACATGGCAAGCTACATGCTGCTTCGGGAGCAGCTCCTCGATGTGTTGAAAACACTTACTGAAAGAGAGTCTAAGGTGCTGATACTTCGCTTTGGGCTGGAAGACGGAAGACCGCGCACCCTGGAAGAAGTCGGGGAGATCTTTAAAGTCACCAGGGAGCGCATAAGGCAAATTGAAGCTAAAGCTTTGCGCAAGCTAAGGCATCCTACCAGAAGCAAAAAGCTAAAAGACTTCCTGTAGAAGCATAAAACTGGATTTTTATGAAGGGGCGCTGCAAAACTGTGAAAATGCTTTTGCAGCGCCCTTTCTTTTTGTTGGTTGTTGCTTGTTTGGCAAGACCTTTACTCGACGAAGTAGTTGGTCAAAATACCTACTTTCTCCACTTCACATTCCACCACATCCCCAGGGGCCAAGTATGATGGGGGCGACATGGCATGGCCAACGCCTGCGGGGGTGCCTGTGGCTATGATATCCCCGGGATACAAGGTAATCCCTTGTGACAGCTCTGCTATGATCCTTGGAATGCCGTAGATTAGCATGTTGGTGTTGGATTCTTGCCTGGTTTCGCCATTGACGCGGCAGTAGATGCCCAGCTCCACAGGGAAGAGAATCTCGTCTTTTGTGATGATGTGCGGTTCCATCGGGCAGAAGTTGTCAAGCCCTTTGCCATAATGCCATTGTCCATACCTTTGCTGGGCCTCCCTGGCTGTGACATCGTTTAAAACTGTGTACCCGAAGAGCACATCCTCCACCTGGCCTTCTGTTATCCGGGAGGCTTTTTTTCCTATGATGACTGCTAGCTCTGCCTCATAGTCGACCTTTTGAGTAAAGTGGCCAAGGAGAGGGATGGATGCCTTGTCGCCAGGAGCCTCGGGGTAAGCTGACTTTGTGAAATACACCGGGTATTGTGGTATGTAATCAACGTCTGCCTGGTTGTGGGCTGCCGCCACTTCCTTGGCATGCTCTGCATAATTTTTACCGAGGCAAAAGACGTTGCGGATTGGGCGAGGGATCGGCGCGCATAATTTCACATCCGCTTCGGGGATCGGGGCTGCTTTGGCTAGCCCCGCCAGTTCTTCGAGATTGGCTGCTGGGTTTTGGATAAACTCAAGCATAGTTTTGGGCGCGTTGTCCCCAATTAGGGCGCTGAATGGATAGAACCCCTGCCCTTCGACAAAAACACCGGCTTGCTCTGAGCCATTGTAGATGAATGTAGCTAATTTCATGTTCTATAACACCAGTCCTTAAATTTATTCTCTCTTTTTTTTATAACAGAAACATTTGAAATGACAAAGCGCTGGCAGAAGATAAAGGGAGCGCATAGCTGGCCGCCTTCGGCGGCAAATAGCGCAACTCTGAAAAAAGACACTATCGCGATGCTGACCGCTTCAAAAATGCAGGGCGGTTATTTTATCCAATCCCATAGCAACAGAAAAACTCCAAGCTATTATGGCAAGCTTGCATGTCATATGCGGTAGAATTATCGCTAAATTTGATTTGTATATCCATATTCTGCTATTGCATAAATATCGGTTTTAGATTTTTGTTGTTGCAATACTGCTCTAAAACCATAAATTATAAGCTGCCAACTGCTTCGCCTGCATGGATTCTGCCCTTGCTTGGCAACTGTTGCGCAGCAAACAA
>WRIE01000018.1 GCA_009782875.1 Eubacteriaceae bacterium
ATCCATACCAAGTGGTATTTTATATCGTATGTGCAATGCGCCGACTTTCTGTAGTTCTCCAATTGTTTTCACCTCTTCGATTTAGTATTACTAAATCGGCTGAAAACAATTCATCTTGCAAGTTGACCTAAAGGTTTCGCCTGGAAGGCGAGGGTTTTAGACCCATTATACAGACAATAAATTTTTTAACGGGAGGTGGCTGGGATAGCTGAAGAGTCGAGGCGCGTCAACCTGCATGCGGAGACGCTCAACGCCAACGCCAAGGAGATAGGGGCGCTAAGCGGCAAAGTCGACATCTTGCTAGAGCAGACAAAGAACATCGAAGAGCGCCAGATAGCGCTCAACGACAGCCTCGCCGCTAAAATCGAGAAGCTGGGCAAAGACCTCGCTATCTTCATCCAAAGAAGCGAAGAACGGGAGAAGCGGCAAGACGAGCGCATTGACACGCTCGAAGCGAACGACGGCAAGCAGGACGTGCGCATCACGGCGCTCGAGCAGGCGCCAGCCAGGAAGCTTGTCAGCGCAAAAGACGATGCCATAAAGCAGGCCATCACATTTTTTACAGTGCTGCTGCTGGGCTGGCTCGCTTTCAAGCTCGGCTTGCTGTAGGCGATTTTCATTAATCGCTAGCATAAACCTTGCAGCATAGTATATAATAGCAGCGTGAATGCGGGCGGATAACGCCGAAGCGATTTACACGCAAGCCTGAAGAACAAGGCGAAATACGCCATTGGAAAAAGCCAGGCGCGGGTAACGCCTGGCAGCAAAGCTTTCGGGCTTGCAGCTGGACTCCAAATTATGCGGGTTTTGAAGCAATTTAGAGCCAGTCGCGTTAAGCCGCATCTGTTGAGGGAGGCGGCTTATTTTTCTTTCCTGGATAATGCTATTAAGTCAACTATAAGCCCCGCATCCGCAATTGCGAGGATTATAGCGTCATACAATGTTATATCTATAAGCTGCCCTCCTTTCCAGGAGACCAGCCGCAAAAGAGCCCTAGGCTCGCTTGGATATAGTATACACGCCCAAAACCGTCAAGCAATGGCAAAAAGCTACCAGCTCCGTGATGGAGTTGGTTTTTTTTTACAGTCAATGATTTGCCTTTGTCTCGTCATTAATTGAATTTTCAAAGCGAGTCTGCTATTATATTAGCGGAGGAAGCTCTATGGCGAATTTTACGTTTATAGACCTATTCGCTGGAATAGGCGGATTTCATCAAGCTGCCCACTCGCTTGGTGGAATTTGTTTATTCGCCAGCGAAATCGACAGTGAAGCAAAACGCGCTTATGCTGCCAATTACGGGCTAGAGCCTTATGGCGATATTACAAAAGTATCAAATGATGAAATACCTTGCCATGATGTGCTCTTTGCAGGGTTTCCTTGCCAGCCATTCAGCATAATTGGAAACAGATTGGGCTTTGATGATATAAGGGGGACGCTTTTTTTTGAAATCGCCAGAATCCTTGAAGCGAAAAAGCCACAGCTATTTGTTTTGGAAAATGTGAAGCAACTAAGCAGGCATAACTACGGGAAAACTATGAAAACCATAGTCTACACTTTGGAAAATATAGGATATAAAGTATACTGGAATGTTCTCAACGCGCTTGATTTCGGATTGCCACAAAAAAGGGAGAGGACAATAATTGTTGGTTTTTTAGACCATAGCGTTTGTTTCTCATTCCCTGCAATCAAAACTATCGGAAAACTTGAGGATATACTGCAGCCAGACGAAGAAGTTGATTTAAAGCACTTCGCCAGCAGCTATATACTCAACAAGCGTTTAGCAGCACATTCAAGCCAGTATTATCCCAGCATATGGCATGAGAATAAAAGCGGAAACATCTCAAGCTACCCATATTCGTGCGCTTTACGCGCCGGCGCTTCTTATAATTATCTGCTTGTCAATGGACAAAGGCGGCTTACACCAAGGGAAATGTTGAGACTGCAGGGCTTCCCAGATTCATTCCAAATTGTGTGCAATGACAGCCAAACCCGTAAACAGGCGGGAAATGCCGTTCCAGTAAATATGATAAAATCAGTGTTACAGGAGGCACTTAATGCAAAGGCCGAAGCTCAGAGACAACAGGGGGAAAGAGCCATATGAGCTTTATCCCTTAGGACGAATACCACAAGAGGTCGTCCACAGGATAGGCAAATGGGCTGTATACTATTTCTCAGTAGGGAAATCCGATATTAATGGCGAAGACTGGGGTGACATCTTTGCAAAAAGCATAGAGGGCGAGCACTTAGGGAGCCCCTTGGGGCTCGCCGATGTTGTTTATGAGGGAATGGCGTGGTCAGCAAAGTCAATCAAACTAGAAAAGCCGCATTCCGCTACTAGAGCCCGTATAATTTCTGGCCGTTGCTCTCCTGACTATTCATACGGAATCGCGAACCCACATGAAGACATCCAAAAAACTGGCGATGCTGTCTTATCTATATACAATGAGCGCATAAACATAGCAAAGAATGTGTACGAACCACTAAGAACAATCGTTTTGATACGCAATTTTACATGCTTGAGTTTACACTCTTTGAGCATGACACAGTCCGCTACATAACATCAGAATATATCTGGAGAAAAAATAAGCATGGCAACATGGAAGGCATTAGCATAGCAACCAGCAAGCATTGTTTCACATGGCAGCCGCATGGAGCTCAATTCACTATTCTCTATGATATCCCAGCTTATGCATGCCGGTTTAAAGTTAAGCGTCCAGCAATCCTCGACTTTGACAAAACCATGCTCCAAATAGGGTTTGATGAAAGCTGGGTTGATTTTGTCAAATAGATATCTTTTATGGTATAATAATCCCAACACGATCCCGCACACCTCTTGCCAGCGAAGCCGGCAAAGTGTCCCATGCGGGGACGTTTTTTGCTGGGACAACAGCAATCGCCACCACCCGTAAAACGGGTGGTTCGGGGAGCGCCCTATAAGGGCGTGCTGCCGGCAGCCCCTCGAGGGGCTGCTGGAGTCTCCCTTAGAACTTGCTTTGCCAAAGGCTATCTAGACTCCAGCGAATTGCCTTTGACACATCTCCGCCCCTGAAGGGGCATTAGTATTGCTAGCTACCCCTTGAAGGGGTCCTCATACTCTTTCACACCTAGTTTGTCGAGTGCAATGCCGTGCTTCTCTTGCTCTTGGATATATTTCCTTACTGTTGCATCATTCAAGCCCACGGCGCTGACATAGTAGCCTTGCGCTCAAAAATGCCTGTTTCCAAATTTGTGCTTCAGGTTGGCATGTTTGTCGAAGATCATTAGCGCGCTCTTGCCTTTCAGATAGCCCATGAAGCTTGAGATGCTGGTCTTGGGTGGAATTTCCACAAGCATATGCGCACGGCCTGGCATCAGGCGCCCTTCGATCAGCTCCACCCCTTTGTATTCGCATAACTTCCGAAGTATTTCCCCGATGCTTGTAGCGTATTGGGCAAAAATCGCTTTCCTTCTGTATTTTGGTGTGAATATGATATGATAGTTGCACATCGACTTAGTGTGGGCTAGGCTATTTGCCTTGTTTGCCATATTTGCGCCGCCTATCGTTTTTATTGGAGCCTAGACAATTCCAATCTTACATGAAAGGCGGCCCAATTGTATAACTTTTTACTCCCACCCGCATAGCGGGTGGTTTTTTGTTGATGGCATTTGACACTTCGCATCGATTCGGTGCAAAGTGCCCCATGCCATCAACAGGCTAAAGCCTAGGGCAGAAAAAATAAAAAGCCCCCAAACCGGAGGCTTTTTTTATAGTGTGTAGTAAAAAATTAGTAAACGAGGTTTTCCAAGTAAGCGAATCGAACACCTAGAGCCAGAAAACCGCATATTTAAGGCAAAAAAATGGTCGGAATGAGAGGATTCGAACCTCCGGCCTCTTGGTCCCGAACCAAGCGCTCTACCAAGCTGAGCCACATCCCGACTAAATTATTTTATATGGGAAAGCGAAGTGTTTCAAGTGTTTTTAGCAACAAATACCCAAACTTGCTTCGCTAAAAGTGATATCAAGCAAACGCCATTTGCCAGCAATCTTTACCAAAGTCAAATTTGCTGTCATTTCAACTGCTTCATTGCCATCAGCAGAAACATTGAAGCTTACCTCCATACTCTCCATGCTCTCTATTGTTATGTCTAGCATCGAATTAATAGAATCAATGAAGCTAGGCTCATATTTCTCATTGAAATCAATTTTGTATCCAGAAATTTTATATCCAGCTCCAAAATCCCTTTCAAGCCTGTCATGGAATCTCATGAAGAATTCTGTCAGGTTATCTTTATATGCCTCCCCATCAACGTTGCTTTGCAATTCCGGGTGGAAAAGCTCAACAAAAGTGACTGGATCTGTGGTCTCGACAGATTTAACAAGTTGGGAAAACAAGTATTTCTGGGTCTTAGGGTACGCGACATAAAAGACAACTGCCATCATAACGGCAAGGGCAGCAAAAGAAATCCCCGAAATTAAGATAAAAGTCATGCGTCTAAATCTCAACGGGATTTTAGCGCCACATTCATGGCAAGTAGTTCGGAATTTTTTTAGGCTTGCACCACAATTTGGACACTTCACATTTTTCTCCACTTTTGAGATTTATCATTGATTGAACGCAAACAAAAAATTAAATGCTGCACTGTAAGAAGCTTTATATGAAGGCAAACTTCGTTGCTGCAGGCAGCATATATTGCTAAACTTTTATCTACTTTGCTTATACCCTGTATGCGTAAATCACACTTTGGACATCAGATATCTTATTGATAACCGATTCCACCTGGTCAGTTGAATCTACGACAATGTCTACTGAAATGTTGACTGTGTAGTCCTTTGTTCGCAAGTTGAATCCGGAAATGTTGATGCCGTCATTGCTTATAACTGAGCTAATCTCGCTAAGCAGGTTTTTGCGGTCCATGGCCCTGATAAACAGTTCGGCAGTGTACTTTTCCTTCTTGTGCATAATATCATCAGACCAGCTTGCATTGATTAGCCTCTCAAGCTCTATGACTGCAGTTATGTTGACACAGTCAGACCTGTGGACAGTTATTCCCCTGCCTCTCGTGACATAGCCAATGACTTTGTCTCCGGGGACCGGGCTGCAGCAATTAGCCAGCTTGTATGCTAGGCCGTCATCACCGTTGAAGTGGACAGACTGCTCCTTGTTATTTGGGGCGCCTGTTACAGAAATGGTTCGATCGTCTTCTTCAGCTGGAAAATCTGTCTTGAAATGTTCTTTGATTTTATTGATTATGGTGGCAGACTTCACACCTCCATAGCCGATAACAGAAAATAAATCTTCCCAACTTGAAACGTTGTAGCGGTTCTTGACAAATGATTCGTATTTGTCTCTAACGATCTGGGAAATATCCAGCTTTTGGGTTTTGGCTTCCCTTTCAAAAATCTCTTTGCCCTTAAAGGTATTTTCTTCTTTGTCAGCTCTGCGATAGAAAGCTTTAATTTT
Source organism: Eubacteriaceae bacterium (assembly GCA_009782875.1). Lineage (GTDB taxonomy): Bacteria > Bacillota > Clostridia > Eubacteriales > Anaerofustaceae > WRIE01. The sequence goes on from WRIE01000018.1 coordinate 5,442, forward strand.
GCTTTTAGCCGCTGCGCTGGCTGCGATATTCAACCAATCCCGGCTTGGTCCTTTGGAATTCTGGTTTGTGATAATTTCAACTATTTCCCCTGTTTGGAGCCGGTAGTTCAAGGGCACCAATCTGTTGTTAACTTTTGCCCCTGAGCATCTATGGCCCACATCAGTATGGATCCTGTATGCGAAGTCGATAGGTGTGGAGTTGCTGGGCAGCTCGATGACTTTGCCTTTTGGAGTGAAAACATAAACCTCTTCAGTATATAAGTCGTCTTTGACTGATTCAAGGAATTCCCCGGAATCGTCAACTTCCTCTTCTATCTCTTTGAGCTCCATTAGCCATTTAAGGCGCTCAGCCAATATGTCGTTGTTTGAATATGAGCCTTCCTTATACTTCCAATGGGCAGCTATACCCAGCTCTGCTGTTTCGTGCATCTCAAAGGTGCGTATCTGGATTTCAAACGGGGAGCCTCCCGGCCCGATAACCGTTGTATGCAATGATTGGTACATATTTGGCTTGGGCATTGCGATATAGTCTTTAAAACGCCCTGGTATGGGCTTCCAGAGCTCATGGACCCAGCCCAGCACAGCATAGCAATCTGAAATATTGTCTACAATAACCCTTATGGCTGTCAAATCGTAGATTTCGTTGAAATCTTTGCCTGTTGCCATTTTTTTGTAGATAGAATAAAAATGTTTCGGCCTGCCTGTGATATCGCAATTAATTCCCTCGGCTTCAAGTTTTGCAGCCAATGAAGAGATTAGGCTTTTTATTACTGCTTCCCTCTCAGAGCGTTTCTGTGTCACTTTATTTGCCAAATCTGTATATACATCCGGCAGCAAGTATCTGAGAGCGAGGTCTTCAAACTCCATCTTAAACATAAAAATGCCAAGCCGGTGGCTGATTGGCGCGTAGATATCAAGCACCTCTTGGGACTTTTCCCTTTGTTTTTCAGATTCCATGGCATACAATGTCCGCATGTTATGGAGCCTGTCAGCTAATTTGATTAAAATCACCCTGATGTCTTGGGCCATTGCAACGAGCATTTTTCTAAAGCTTTCAGATTGTTGGTCTTCCAAGCTAGAGTACTCAAGCTTGGCAATTTTTGTCACAGCCTCTACAAGGCGCGCGATATTCAAACCAAAAGCTTCTTTTATGTCATTAAAGTTGTATTTTGTGTCCTCAATAACATCATGGAGCAAGCCTGCCACAACCGTTGTGGTATCCATATGCAACTGGGCGAGTATCAGCGCGATCTCTAGGGGGTGGATAATATAAGGTTCCCCAGTCAATCGGACTTGGGAGCCATGGGCTTCTTTTGCAAACAAATAAGCCCTCTCGATTAAATCACAATCGACCAAGGGATTATATTCTTTTATAGCATCAATAACTTCGTGAATATCCCTCATAATACAGTTCGCCTAATTATATATTTATTCAATGATTATACATGCTTACATTATAATATGCAACTTTTTCTTAATGCTAATGCATGTGGATAATATTCAGCAATAAGCTAAATGACCTCTGTAATGCCTTTTACGCCATAGCCATTCAAATTTTGCAGAAAACTGCGCAACAGAGATTCAATAATAATCGTTGAGTTTACTAGATGTTTATCGAGTTTGACCTGTTGCGCAAAGCTGCATGAATCACAAATGCATACTATGGAATGGGAATCTCTGACACTAAATCCGTCGACCCTTTGTATATCTGCGCAATGCCGCCAGAAAGTGTGAATATTATCCCTTCCCCCTCATCAAAGCGGGCTTTGAAACGAGGGCTTGACTCGACCATATACTCAATAACGGCAGGATCTTCTACTTGATGGGCTTTAGCGGCTATGCGGATCCATTCGCCTTCTGCCATTGTGCATAGCTCTACGTTGGGGTTGGCAAGGATCTGGCTGCAAACTTGTTTTGATTTCTCAGTCGTGAAGTAAAGCTTTCCCTCAAAGATGGAAAAACTTCCAAAAGGCCTGATCCGCGGCCTATTGTTTTCTTGGTCGATAGTCGCGATAAAGTAGTATCTTGCTTTGCCTTTGACAAAATCAAATATCTCTTGCATTTTTGCTTCTCCTCCATTCTTGATTCCATTATAATCTATAAAAGAAGAAAATTCTTCAATTTTTTAAAGTTCAATTCACTTTTTCTTCCTTTCTTGAAATTATGCAAGCTATCTTGCGCCACGTGATGTAAAAATCTTGCAAGCAACCCAATTGCTTGGCGTTCTATCGCCTCTGGCTTTCTATAACACTACCACTAAGATTATTAACAGCAATCGACTATTGATTCTGGCTTCCCAATAAAAGGGCGATTGGCTAGGGTGTGTTTTAAAAATAAAACCTATAACGCTAACTCGCATATTGGGGCCAAAGCGTTTATTTGGCAAACCAAATGGTGGAGGTTGCCCGCAATAAATTGGGGGCAGCGAGCTTCACGCATGGCAAATACAGCAAGCATGCGCAAGCAATTTAGGATAATAGCAAGGTTGCTGTGCGGCTATTTCTTTACTTTAGCTGAATTTTGGCATTGCAAAAGCAGCGCCTCAAAAAAAAAGGCAACCACTCATTTCTACTGGGGCATTGCCAACAAAACCTGCAAATTCCTGGCGCCTCAAATATGCAAGCATTTGCCCTCCCGGCTAAACGCACAGCCACATCCACTATTGCTTTGCTATGTTTTAAGTGTTTAGGCGCTTGGGCGTGATTTGGCACTTAAGGCAAATATGATATAATTGTTATTGCTAAAAAAACGCCAAAAAGGTGGTTTAATGATACAAGTTACTGACCTGACTTTGAGCTTTGGCTCAAGTGTCCTTTTTAAAGATGTCGACTTGCTTTTTACAAAAGGCAATTGTTACGGGGTAATCGGAGCCAACGGCTCCGGGAAATCCACATTCCTTAAATTGCTTAATTCCGAGATGCCTCCATCAAAAGGCAATATCTATATTGACCCAGTGCTCAGGATGTCGGTGCTCAAGCAAGACCACTTCGAATTTGACGGCTACACCGCTCTGGAGACTGTTATTCTTGGCAATCCCAGGCTCTTTGAAGTAATGAAAGCCAGGGAAGCGATATATGCAAAAGAGGATTTCACAAATGAAGACGGCCTTGAAGCTGCAGAACTTGAAGCCGAGTTTGCCGAGCTTGACGGATGGGAAGCGGAGTCGGATGCAAGCAAACTCGTACAAGGCCTTGGCCTTGGCGAGGATGTCCTTGAAGAGCAGATGTCCAGTTTGCAGGAAAATGCCAAGATAAAAGTGCTTTTAGCCCAAGCATTGTTCGGCAACCCTGACATTGTGCTTTTGGATGAGCCTACAAACGGCCTTGACATTGCATGCATCGCATGGCTGGAAGAATTTCTAATAGGTTTTGAGGGCATCTTGATTGTTGTGTCCCATGACAGGCATTTCTTGAATTCTGTTTGCACACACATAGTCGACATAGACTACAGCCAAATTAAGATGTATGTAGGCAACTATGAGTTTTGGTATGAGTCAAGCCAGTTGATCCAAGCAATGCTCAGGCAGCAAAACAAGAAAAAAGAAGATAAAGCCAAAGAGCTAGTCAGCTTTATACAACGCTTTTCTGCCAACAAATCGAAATCAAGGCAAGCTTCCTCTAGAAAGAAAATGCTGGAAAAGCTGTCCATCGAAGAAATGCCTGCCTCATCTAGAAAATACCCTTTTATAGCTTATGAACAAGACAGGGAGGCCGGCAAGGAGATCCTTACCGTCGAAAACTTGACGAAAACTGCCAATGGGGAAAAAGTCATTGACAATGTCTCTTTTACAATCAAAAAAGGTGAAAAAGTAGCCTTTGTAGGAGAGTGGGACATTGCGAACACAACAATGCTCAAATTGCTGGCAGGGGAACTAGAACCGGACTCCGGCACAATCAAATGGGGAGTCAGCACCGTGCGCAGCTATTTTCCTGCAGACAACTCTGATTTCTTTGAAAACGAGAAATTAAGCATACTCAAATGGCTTGAGCAATACTCTAAGGACACTACAGAGACTTACTTGCGCAGTTTCCTTGGGAGGATGCTATTTTCCCAAGAGGAAGTATTTAAAGAAGTCAATGTGCTTTCCGGTGGGGAGAGAGTCAGATGCATGCTCTCCAGGATGATGATGTTTAAAGCCAACGTGCTGCTGTTTGACCAGCCTACCAACCATTTGGACTTGGAATCAATCACTGCCCTAAACAACGGTATTATCGCGTACAAAGGAACAGTGCTCTTCAGCTCCCATGACCATGAGTTTGTCCACACAATAGCGGACCGGATCATGGAGCTCAAGCCAAGCGGATTCGCAGACCGTCTTGGGCTATATGACGATTATCTGGAGGCAGAGGTCCTGGCTCCAGTGAAATGAATTGGATATCAAAAGAAAGGCGGTTCTAGTTATGTATTGTGTGAAATGCGGGCAAAAGACAGAATTGTCTACCGCCAAGTTTTGCACCAGATGCGGAGCCCAGCTAATAAGGCGGGAGCGCAAGGCGATAGCGCCACCCCAGGGGGAAGACAAAGCGAGCGCCCTCCTCATGCTTCTATGCTTTTTTTTCCCGGTTGTAGGGCTAATTTTATTTATCACCTATAATAGCGAATACCCTCAAAAATCCAAGTCATGTGGCATAGCCGCATTGATTGGCGGTTGCATTCTAGTCTTTTTAGCAATAGCGGTTTTTGTGTTGTTAGTCGTTAGTATCGCAGCCTATCGCTGGTATTGGTTCTAAGGCCGCAAAATTATTACATTGGCTGCGCTCGCAGCCTTTTTTTGCCAATCAATTTGATTGATTGGCAAAAAAGGTTTACAATAAAGAATATTCGTTCAATTTTAGGAGTAGAAATTGCAAGTCCAAAAAGCAGAAGTAAGGCGACGCATTGTTGCTGCTGCCACCGAGGAGTTTTATCTCCACGGTTACCAAAAAGCGTCCATGAGGCAAATAGCAACGTCTGCGCATCTTGCCACAGGCAATATTTATTCGTACTTCAAAAGCAAACTTGAATTGTTTAACAGCCTAATCGAAGAGACTTTAGCAGGTTTGAATGAGTTTATTTCCAAACTGTACAAAAACCCAACCGGCGAGTCTATGTCGATGGACTCCATGCCCGATGAGATCTTTAATGTCTTTGCCATGAACCGGATGGCTTTCTTGATCTTGGTTGAAAGAAGCCCTGATTCCACCAAGTTTAAAAGCCAGCTTGCAGAATGGATATCAGAGCGTTTGGATGCCGACTACTTGCCCAGCGTCGCAACTGAATGGCCGCCACAGCTGCCCAACTCTATCGCTTGGGCAATAGTGGAAGGCATTATCAATATCCTAAGGAGCTGTTCTGATGACGATGAGCTGACCAAAGCAAACCTGCGATTGTTCTTGGATATAGTCATATCGCTGCCTAAAGAAAACCAGGAGAAGCCATGATGTTTGTTGAGTTCAAGGATGTCTACAAGACATACCATATGGGGGAGATCAAGATCACAGCTTCAGATGGGGTCTCATTCTCTATTGGAGAAGGCGAGTTTGCTTTAATTGTCGGGGCCAGCGGGGCGGGCAAAACCACAGTGCTCAACATACTCGGAGGCATTGACACCGCTGACAGCGGCTCTGTGCTTGTCGATGGCAAGGATGTCTTGAAGATGAACAGGAAAGAGCTGATCCAATACCGCAGGCATGACATTGGTTTTGTTTTCCAATTTTACAATCTGATGCCGAACTTGACTGCCCTGGAAAATATCGAGCTTGCTACCCAAGTCACCCCAAAAGCGCTGGATCCATTGCAAACCCTCTCCAATGTGGGCTTGGCAGACAGGATGTCCAACTTTCCCTCCCAATTGTCTGGCGGGGAGCAGCAGCGTGTCTCCATTGCCAGGGCATTGGCGAAGAACCCAAAACTATTGCTTTGCGACGAGCCCACAGGCGCCCTTGACTACAACACAGGCAAGTCCATATTGCAGCTGCTACATGAAACTTGCAGACAGATGAAGAAAACGGTAGTTTTAATCACCCACAATTCAATGATCAAACCCATTGCAGACAGGATCATCACCATGAAAAACAGCAAAGTCGAAGAGATATATATTAACAGCAATCCGGTCAGTGTCAATGATGTCGAATGGTAAGCTTGAGTTCTGTTTAAACAAAAAATGAGTGGCTTATTTTTATGAAAAGCGCTTTGATCAAGGATATCCTTAGAGAAATATGGAAATCAAAGAACCGTTTTATCTCTATTATGGCGATAGTCGCTATCGGGACAGGTTTTTTCGCAGGGATAAAAGCTGCCAGGCCAGGCATGGTGGAAACTGCGCAGATCTACTATTCTGATTACAACTTGGCTGACTTGTTTATCAAGGGCACCATGGGCTTCACCCAGGAGGACTTGGAGCTTTCGCTGGCTGCCAATGATGCGCTAAATGCCCGGCTGGGCTACTCTGCGGATTTGTTTTTTGCCAACAAGCGCAGCGGCGCCAATGAAATAGCAAAGGTTATCTCTTTTGACCCAAATGGGCGGGAGGGCTACTTGAACATGCCTGTCTTAAAGGATGGCAGGATGCCCCGTAACAAAAATGAATGCGTTGTTGACCATTTGATTGGCAGGGGGTACGCCATAGGCTCCACCATCAGCCTGTATTTAGACGGGAAAGAGGATATAGAGAAAATCCTCTCTGTTTTCGACTTCACAATTGTTGGTTTAGTCTCGTCTCCTGAGTATGTCGCCTTTGGAAGGGGCAGGTCAAACATAGGCAACGGCAATGTTTCAGCTTTTATGTTTATCTGCGAGGAAGCATTTGCCTATGAGGCCCATACAGATTTATATGTCTCTTTTGCCACATCCTCCAACCTCAACTTCTACGATGCCCTATACAAAGACTACATGAAAACCCAAACTGCCGCATTTGAGGCAATTGGACAGGAGCGCTCCCCTTTGCGTTTGAAAGAAATCAAAGACGAAGCGCAAATTGAAATAAACGATGCCAAAAAAGATCTTCAAGACGGGTATGACGAATATTACGACGGAAAAGACACCTTTGACAAAGAAATTTCGATTGCACAGGCAAAGATCAGCACTGCAAGGTACGAGTTAAACGAACAGGTGAAGCTTTTGGCCGGGTTGCCCGCCACCTTGGCAGAAGCAGAAGAAGCTTATGCCCAAGGGTTGTTGGCATACCAGGAGGGGCTGGCAGCTTTTGAGGAAGGCATAGCAGAGTTCGAAGAGGGCTTGGCAGCGTACCAAGAAGGCAAAGACCAATTCGAAGTGGGTTTGGCTACATACAATGAAGGGCTCGCCGAATACTTGGAAAACTTGGTAGTGTACAACCAAGGGTTGGCTGTTTTTGAAGAGGAGAAAGCTGCCGCCTTGGCCGCCCTTGCCGGGCCCCAGGCAATCGTAGCAGAATTGGAAAAGGTTTCGGCTATGATTGGCGAAATCCAAAAATTGCATCTCTCGCCAAGCACTGAACAAGCAGAGCTGGTAGAAACACTGGCAAGCCAAATCGATTATGCCGTCCTAAGTATAGCGTTGGAAATGTCCACAGGCCCTTCCGTATCTATTGATATTCTTCAAACAGCCATTATTAGCGCAATCAATGGAGACGCTGCATCGCTAGGCATGCTCGGCAGTACCGCCCTCATGCTTGAACCATCCAGGCAAAGCATTATGGGCGAAATCGACGCGGGGATGGCAGCTCTGGCAGCAGCCCAATCAGAGCTGGATACAGGCAAAGCTCTCCTTGATGAAGCCAAATCCCAGCTGGATGAAGGTAAAAAAGAGTTGGATGGATCCGCGGCGCAGCTTGTCGAAACTGAACAGCAGCTGCAAGAAGCCTGGTCTGCTATCCAGGATGCAGAGGAAGAGCTGGTTTCAGGCAAAGAAGAGCTGGATGCGGCCCCGGAGCAATTGGAGTTGCTGCGAAAAACCATTGCAGAAGCTCCAGCCATGGTGGCAGAAGCCCAAAAGCAAATTGATGAAGGGCAAAAAAAACTGGATGAGGAAAGGGCGAAAGGATTAAAGACACTTGCTGAAGCCTTGGAAAAACTTGAAGATGGCAGGATTGAAATTGCAGACGCCATCAAAGAGCTTGAAGATTTAAAAGAGCCTAAATGGTATGTCATGGAGCGCAAGAGCAGCCCTGGATACAGCGATTTTATCGACGACACCGATAAAATCGACAAAGTAGCAACTGTTTTTCCCGTATTCTTTATTCTAATTGCCGCATTAGTTTGCTCCACAACTATGGCCAGGATGGTAGAGGAGCAAAGAGGGCAGCTGGGGACATTGAAAACCATGGGATACACAAACCGGGAAATTTTGTCCAAGTATGTGGCATACGCCCTGGCAGCAAGCTTGTCCGGGTGCGCCATAGGCTTGTCAATCGGGTATGCGGTGTTGCCGAGGGTAATTTTTGACGCCTACAAAATCATGTACATATACCCGGATCTAGCGCAGCGGGTCCATTGGGATTATATCGCCTACTGCACAGCCGTTTCAGCTATTGTGACGGTGTCCAGCGCTTGCTCCGTGTGTTTGAAAGAGCTCGATAGCGAGCCAGCCTCGCTTTTAAGGCCTAAAGCCCCCACAATCGGGTCAAAAATCATGCTTGAGAAGATAACTCCACTTTGGAAGAGATTAGGTTTCCTTCAGAAGGTCACTGCGCGCAATATTTTCCGTTACAAGAAAAGAATAGCCATGTCTGTTGTCGGCATTGCCGGAAGCTGCGCTTTGATCCTGGCAGCCTACGGGCTGCGCCATTCAATTAATTCTATAGTTGAGCGGCAATACAAGGACATCTTTGTCTATGATGTGATCGGGATATTTGATGATGGCCTTTCTTATGAGCAGCTGGAAGGGCTCAAAAAAGAGCTCATTGGCATATCCGGCATGGAGGAACACATGCTGGCAAGGTATGCGAAATTCGATGTGCTGAAAAACGACGGGGCAAGGGAAGACCACTTTATCATAGTGCCTGATGAGCCAGAGTTCTTTTCTACCTTTATCAGATTGCATGAAAGGCAAAGCAAACAACCGGTCGCCCTATCAGATGAAGGGGTTGTCATCACAGAAAAACTGTCCAGGATTCTAGGAGCCAAAGAAGGCAGCTACATAACCGTTTTTGAGGATGATATCCAAACCCGGGTCAAGGTCATAGGTATCGTTGAGAACTATGTGATGAATTATGTATACTTTACGCCAAGCGGGTACAGCCAAGCTTTTGGCAAACCGGCGGCATATAATGCCTTTTATGCCAAGTATTCTGGGGAGCGGGATCGCTTCTCGGAAGAAGTGTTGAAAATCGAGGATATCTTGGCGTTGTCTTTTACTGCAAGCAGTGGCGCCCAATTCAGCGATATGGTCGCTAGCCTCTCAATCATTGTTGGAGTAATAATTGCGGCTTCTGGGGCTCTGTCCCTTGTTGTGCTCTACAACTTGGCTACAATCAACATCTCCGAGCGGATCCGGGAGATAGCCACGATAAAAGTCTTAGGATTCACCGACTGGGAAGTGTCCTCATACATTAACAGGGAAAATATGGCTTCTTGTTTTATCGGCATTGTTGTCGGCGTTTTGGCGGGCATACCTTTTGAGCGGTTTATTGTCGAAACCATCGAAGTCAACATTGTCATGTTCGCCCCTGACCTTAACGCTATGAGCTTTGTGATGGCTATAAGCTTGACGATGCTCTTTACCCTGATAGTCAACATCATATTACACTTTACACTAATGAATGTGCCCATGTCAGAATCTTTGAAATCAGTGGAATAAACAATGTTACTACAGTTATTGCCTCATAGAACTTAACATAAAAGACATGTGCTTCGTTCAGCGTAGCGTCTCGAAGACGTGGCGATTTTTGGAATTTCCTAAAAAAGCCCATGCGCTCTATTTTGAAGCAGGCGGCTTTGTGCATTTGCTTGGCACATCTTGGTGTGGATAATATATCCAAGCAGGCTTAGGGAAGTTTTTTGTGGCTGGATCCTCTTTCCATTTTTTCTCCCATAATTGGAAAGGGGCGAAAGCTTACGACAAAGTTTGAAAAGGCGATACTTTTCATTGCGAGGGCGACTTTGATCATAAAAGCTGCTTGAGCTTGCAATAAAATAAGCCGTCTGCCCGGCTAGAAGTCTGTGGATCCAGCTGCATGCCCAAAGGCTTGCTCTTGCCAGGTGTTAGCAGCACCTGGCTTTTACACTGCTATTAGATTTATGCTAGCACATTATCTAATAATACTACTCAAGTTTCCCATTTGAAGAATAATTGTAAAATTAGATTCGTTCTTTTCGTTATAATTTGGGACAATGCTAAAGCATTTTAACAAGAGCATCGGCATGTCCCCAAAATGGCGGATCCATCCATTTTCATGTCTGGTTTTCGCATATGCCAGCCGGCATGGGCTCAATTTACTGACAAACAATGCTTGCGCATTCAATTCGGAATTTATTGCTTTGATAGTAGGCATTATGATATATTAAAATCCATAATTAACAATTAGCAAATAGCAAAAACGGAGGAGCTTAATGGCTTATACTATTAATGACACCTGCATTGCTTGCGGCATTTGCATCGATGAATGCCCAGTAGAAGCGATATCCGAAGGTGACCCACACTACAAGATTGATGCAGATCTTTGTATTGAATGTGGAACTTGCGCCGGTGTATGCCCAACAGACTCGTGTAACGAAGCATAGTTTGCGCAAAATATTGTATCCATAGCCTAGAAACCTCTAAATGCGCTGTTTAGCCATTTTGAGGTTTTTTTCATTGTTTGAAGCAGCATACAGTTTGTGAAGCAGGGTAGCCAATTGCTTCACTCCCCCCTCCTAGGAACCTCATCGTGCCCTAAAAACCAAACCTTTGCTATCACTTTCTTGACCGCCTGGTGGCAGTTGCGTTTCGGGCAGTACCCATAGAAAAAATCCTTGAATATGGGCTCTTGCGCGATTTCCAGCATTATGGCAACAGCTTCCTCTACCAGCCAGCAGGATATCCCGAGAGGCCGTTTCTTATCGCTCCCGGTTTTTCTATATATTTTCCCGGCGCGATGCGTTCGGATTTTAAGCTTACCTTTTCTTTCTGTTTACGAGGTCGTCCAGCTTGTTTGCTATTCCATCGAAGTAGTCGCCCTTGCCCGCCCAGTCTAGACTGGGAGCTTTCTTCCCATCAATATTCTCTTGGATATTTAAAGCCACTTAACGGTTATAACGCTTGCAAGGTTCTGGGCGCGTTCGCCCTATGCCTGTTGATCTGCCCTCTTATCCACTACTCATATGCCTGGAGTCTCAAACTGTGCTTCCAGCCAGTCAGGGAGCCAAGATCGCACAAGTTCAAATACCCCATTTCTTCCAACACTCCACATGCAGCTTCGCTTTCAGGTTTTGTCAATAAAGACATAAGATATTTACATTTGTTTTTGTGAGGCTTGTTCATGGTACCGGTCTTGAAGCAGGGAATAGGAGTTAAACAGTATCGCCTTGCCCTTATCGTTTCGTTTGGCCTCGCCGTACTCTTCATACTGTCTCAACTTTGGGTGGCTAACCTATTTGATGACTTCGCGGAGTTGCCCCGACAGCTCCGGGTCTTTGTTGTTCTTTTTGAAATAGATTTCCTTATCAACCACAGGCACGTCGGCGGCGTTGCCCCGGTGATAACGCCCACAGCGTCACGGAACGCCATGTTTCAGCTTTCACAAGGAACCATGGCCGCCTACGCCCTGACTGTGCCAACACCAAGAAAGGCGGTCATCCTTCACGGCAATGCTCGGATGTTGCTCACAACGGAATGCACCGCGCCGATGGGCGAACGCGCAGCCGTTGTAATTCTCCCAAAAGGCGATAATGTCAATATTCCTTACCCGTTCAATAATCATGTTGTCAATCATCGTAAAACCCCCTTAAATATCAATGCCCCGGCTCTGCCTGCGCTCCGGTGCTGTCCGTTGGTGTTCCTGTCGTTCGGGTGGTTGCCGCCGTATGTCGGCTACGGTTTTAGCTAAACGGCGCAGGGCGCGTTGCAGGTCTTCGTAATACTTCATCGTGTCGGTCAAGCCCATGCCCTCGTACCTCGTCAACTGCTGCGCGAGTTCCTTGACTTTACTGGCAAAGCCCTCAATCTGCTTTTTCAGCGTTGCGATAATGCCACGAGATTTTATGCCCTATTTATCAAGGTTAGGTGCCTTTTTCCCAGTCGGCTGGTGAGATTTGCAGATTTTCCTCGGCGGTCTGGGATATGACCGTCATAGGCTCGGCGGCGGTCGTGCTTTCGGGAACCGCCGCACCCGTTGTTATGGCGGCGGCGATTGCCAGGACTACGTTGTCTTTCCATCTCCGGGATCTCCCTGTTTGACTGTATTTCTGTATGGGATATAGGGAAACCACAACCAGTTTAGCCGTGGCTTCGATTTCGTTCATGCGGATTAGCTTCAATTCTTCTTTGGAATATGCCATGAAAAAATCTCCTTATCGTCAATGAGCGGCGCAATGGAATGATAAACGACGCTACTATCACGATAGCAAGAAACTTTGACGAGTATAGAATTGAGGATTTGAAAATCCCCTCGCTTATCTTCCAAGTAAAAGATGATTAATGTCAAAGTATGAATACATAGAACAATCCGTACATCGTTTTCCAAACTGCATATTTATTGAATTTGAAACAAGCGGTCACTTAATGACTGGAAACGATGAAATAATCAATGTAGCGTTATAACGACGAAAGCAAGGCTGCGTTATGCCTAGAAAACCAACTGGCAAAGTGGTTAAGCGCCAGGCCGAAGCCCACCAGAAAAATGGGGACATCTACATATACGAGCGCGAATACCAGCATGGCCCGGTGACAAAGAAGACAAAACGCATTTCAAACAAGCTTGTGCCAAAGATCCCGAAAGGCGGCGGCGGAATGGCCGCGACCAGGCCAAAGCGGAAGCCGGGAAGCGCGCCCGCAGCAGGCCTCGCCGCCTCAAGGCAGCACACTGGGCTGGCTGGCATATTGGGGCATGCGGGAAGAGCGTCCGGCATCGACGCAGCGCTGATCGCCTCGGCTGGCTATGGGGCAGCGCTGAAGACAATGCCCATCGCCAGGCTCCCCGCAGCGGCAGGAGGAGACTCCCTGCCCCGCATCGAAACCTGGCAGCCCGCGATCCCCATCCCCTATGGGGAGGGGATCGCCGGGGATATCTACTATGGGCTGCGCAAAGCCATCGGCATAGGCGAAACCTTCAGGCAAAGCCTGTCCCCTGGAGCGCTGCAAACAGCTTGGCGGCAGCCCGCCCATAGCCTTCGGCTCCACCGCGCAGCCCACATGCCCCGAAAACCAAGTTGACGCAAGGCACGGCTGCAACAAAGCCGGCGGCGGGCTGGAGGCTGTGAAATGGCTGGCGCTCTACTCTGTCGGGAACCGCCAGCCAACCGCGTTCGCGAAACAGCCTGGCGACATCCCGGACGTGCCTTCCTTGCCAAACGCCTTGAAGCAGCTGCAGGCGCTCGGCGCCCGCAATGTGGAAGCGCCCACCGGCAACGGGCTTTGCCCGGAGGGCAACCTGGCCGGATTGCGCAGTTTAGACAAAGCCCCAAGCTTGTTGCCACTTACTTTGCTGTTTTGCTAGCCTGCGGCGCATGCGTAATATTGATGGCACTTGCGCTTTGACTCGCCTCCATCTTGCCAAGGCTGGCGCTTGGGTTGCGGCCAGCCTTGGCATAGCCGAAAAAGTTTAAACCGAGAAACCTGGAACGCGGCACTAGCAATTGTGGAGCGTTACATACACGAGAAAGAAAGCATATATCTTCCCAATGATATCCTGCTGGTAAATATTCAAGCTGTCGAAGTTTATGGCTTCAAGGTCTTTTAACAACTGCTTGTCGCATGCGCAGTTATAAGCAGGGAGGCTCACATACCCTAACTATTTATCTACACCCACCACTAATTTCATATACTGTCACATAAATAATGAGCGAACTTATGGCTTTGGCAATATCTCTGGATCACATTAAATTTCCATTAAATAGATGATTTTCCTTGAGGGATGTAACATTAGTGTAATATGATCATGGTATCAATGTAATTTGTAAATGTGTTTAAAATAAAATAACATAAGCATAGGCATAGGCTGCCCACATACCATAACTATAACAGTGCCAGTTTGAGATGCTACAAAGCTTAGCAACTGTTTTGTTGACAAAACATACGAGTTAATGGCATGCATAAATAGCATATTTTGAATTGTAAGGAGGAGATAATATGGATAAAAACATAAATATGTCAGTTATATCTTTATATGTATCTTTATTCTTTCTGGTAATCTCAAGATTTATTTATAATATTGAAGATCCAGCCATAGTCAAAGGTCAGGATGGGGATTTCTTTTTATGGATGTCCCGTCTTCCGTTTGCAATTATACTTGCCATTACTATTCCACTCATTGTCTCTATTGTGTACCTAAGATTATATGTTGTTCAAACAAAAGAGAGGTCATCTTGAGATGATAAATTTCACAGAACAAAAGGAGATTTTATGAACAGAAAATTTGTATGTATTAGGGTTAATAGCTTTTTCTATAGTTATTTCTTGTGCTAGCGGTGTATTCGCACAAGATAACCTAATTATTGATAATTTAGATAATTTAGAGGGGTATATCTTTACTGTCGAGGAGTACGATTACGAAACTGTGGAGGACGAAGAACAAACTCCTGATGGTTCTTCAAGTTCATGGTATTATGTCTATGAAAGGCAGTATGCTTATGGCACTGCATTCTATCAAAATTGGAAATCTGGAACTAGTTGCCAAGCAAGTCCTTATCCCTCTTCTTTGCATTTGAATTATCAACATGACAAATCATTTAATATTGGTTTTAGCTATACATACTCGGGCAGTATTTTCAATATTGGTAAAGTCAAGCCGGAACTTGGCGTTGATATTGGAAAAACTATAAATCAATCGTTTGGGAACGGTTATAGTGTTGATGTTCCAGCCAAACATAGATGCTCGATATTTTATCGGGCAAAATATTGGAATGTGACTGTCACTGAAAAAAAATATTTAGAGCAATATCTACCGGGCATTGGTTTGAAAAAACAGCTTGTAGAAACTAAAACTATGAAAGTAGCTAAATTTGCCGGTTGGGATTACAAACACGAATCACGATAATTCTAGCCCATGCTGGCTGGCACCGGCACAAACCAAATATAAAAACGGACAAGCACGCCAGTTTGGCGTGCTTGTTTTGGCACAATCAGATTATCGGCAGTGAGATAATGCCATCGAATATCGAAGAAAAAAACTTGTAGCTTTTTGCGCCCATTATTCTGTACACCATAAAAACACACAAATGACTGCCGCATGCCTCTCGGTTTTTACTTACAGGAATTCCCCTTGGCGGCTTCCGTTTAATCACGATTGTAAAAACAAGCATTGTGCCGGCAAGGCTAGGGCTGGACCTGCACATGGGCGGGATGGCGCGCATAGGGAACAGGCGCCCCGATTTGGGCGGCGTGTATTGCCGCACTGTGGCTGTGAAACGCGCTTTCAGCAAAGAGCGCAAGTGCGCCAGCAAAAAAAGGGCTTGGAAAGGGAAGCGTTGAATCCTTTGAAAGGCGGCTGCGCCTGCATATCTATTTCAGCCCGGTGAACAAGGAGGCTGGGGGCGCCAGCTTCCAAACTGAGGCCAGCGAGCTTAAAAAAGCGCTGGAGGAGGGGGCTGCCATGGGCACAATGGCCGGGGCCGCCCAGAAAAAAGCCGCGAAATGCCTCATTATAAAGAAAAGGAGAAGCGGGAGGGTTGTTTCAATTGCATACAACAAGGATGCATGCCGGGCAGCTTGCAAATGCCATTGCCACTTCGCGCTAGCCGCGAAGTGGGAAAAAGGCCGGTTCGACGCGCTTAAAAAGCGCCGAAAGCGCGAAAAGGCGGAGGAGCATTTCAAAATGGGCAACCAGGCCGCAGGCGTGCCAAAGCCTAGGGTTTGGCATGCAGACCGCTTGATGGGAAGGATGGTTTTGCATTTCGTGGCGCTTGGCTATGAGGATTGCCTCCGCTTCGAGATAGGGCAAATGGCGGATGGGCTGGGGAAAGGGTCAGGGGACGCGAAACATGACAAAAAAGAAAACTTGGCGCTGGAGGCAAGCCTCGAGAAATGGCTCTCCGGAACATCATTTTCAAATGTGCTTCGCTGGTTCGACGCTTATGGGACAACAGCTGTGTCTACAGCAGTGGCAAGCCGGGGATGGAATTCAGAAACCACAAACAGGGGCCGGTTATTTTTAGAGAAGCTGGGGATGTAGTCACCCTTATTATTACGCTCCACCATTATCCGGCTTTTAGGTAGTTAAGCGAAAATAGGTAACAGCGAAACGGATACCTTGCAGGTATCCGTTTCGCTGTCATTGTTTACCGCCATCGGCAAGGCGAAGGTTTTGTTCTTCATGCGCTATTCCTTCCCACCCCGCCATTTTCCGCTTTAGTTCACCACATTCCAGCGGGTATTGCCATAATTATGTTTCATGGTCGTGAAGTGCAAAACTAAGCATAAACAATACTATACCGTTCAATATCCTGAATAAGAAGATATTTGCACAGTTCGGTACACACTTTCTCTGTTGCGGCTTGCCGTTTTAGTTACATGTTCCAGTTTATTTTTTCTTGGAGATTCCCTAATCTTGTGGCAAGACGGCTGCCAATCTGCTTTTTTTGCAACAAGCCACATAATAAAGGCGCCAGCTTTGATAGCGCATACCCCGTATTTAGGTTGCCTATCTATTCTATTGATGGCTTTCGGGACAATATCGCAAAACAGGTTTGCAGCCTTTTTCGCCTCCAATATGCCATTTTGTCTTTTTACGGCAGTTTCTCGCACTGCTCCTCCAAAGGGCAGTTGCCACATTTAGGTTTTTTTCGGCAATGGTCTTTCCCGTTCTCCACAATGAGCGCATGGAAGTTATTATAAATAGAGGCATTTTGGGGGAGGTTATCTTCAAAGTGCGACTTGGCTGCGGTGTAGCCTTTGCCCGCATTGATTGGGTAGCGTGCGCACAGGCGGAGGGTATAGGCATCGACTACAAATGTGGTAAAACCGAAAGCATATAGCAATATTGAATCGGCAGTCTCATACCCTACCCCTTTTGTGGCGAGGAGCTCTTTGCGCAATTTTTCCAAAGGCTGCCTTTTTACTGTTTCCACATCGTAATTGTATTGTGAATACCAAACAGTAACTGCCTTTAGGTATGTTGCCTTCTGGTTAAAAAAACCTGCAGGCCGGATTAGCTCTGCCAACTCGGAAATGCCAGTATTTGAGACAAACCTTGGAATGATATTTCCCCCAAGGTTTGCAATCGCCTTTTGGACATTGGCCCAGGCAGTGTTTTGTGTCAACACTGCGCCGACAATAACCTCATACGGCGTTTTTGCCGGCCACCACCCCAAGTCTCCATAATGGGTGTTAAGCGTGTTGTATATGCTGGTTAATTTGATGCTCTTCTCATCCATTGCCTCTGTCTCCTTATTGCATTGTATATTACACTCCGTTTGTTATTGCCAGCATACAGTGGACGTCTCAATGCCCTGTTGCCGCTCGCCATCTGTCAGAAAACAAGATGCCACGGACCGGCTCTCCTGCGCCTTTCAATGGCGATAGCATGTGGCAGATACTATAGCCATCGAATGGAGCGGCTTAAAAGATTAAAGATATAGAAAGCAGAGCTTTCCACGCCGATGCAATGGCAAGCTCTGCTTTCTATATCTATGTATCCAGGCCACGCCTACTTGCGGTTTTGGAAGTCTTCCTCTATCTCTGCGTTCCAATCAGACGCCAATGGAGCATTTGCTGGGGCTTCTCGGAATTCTGCGGTTGCCTTGGCGAGCGAAGCGTATACGACTTGCGACCCAGTGCTGTCAGCATTGTAATTCTGCGCTCTGTCAGCAGCAATGCCAAATCTGCCTGCCGTCTTTATGGCATCGATGTTGGCTCCAAGGAATAAAAACTCCCATCCATGCTTCTCTCTATGTTCTTCGACCATAGCTTTAATTTTATCGGGGCTGTATTCCTTGCTGGAATTCTCTTCGCCGTCAGTTATTATCACAAACAAGACTTTTGAGGCTTTATGCCCATCAGCAGTAATTTGCTGGATCTTGCTGATCTTGTTTATGGTCATGCCAATAGCGTCCAGGAGCGCTGTCGAGCCCCCAACATAATACTCTTTTCCGCTAATCAATTTAACTGCCGCTATATCTATGCGGTCATGAAGCAATTCGTATTTGTCGTCAAACAACACAGTAGTGATGCGGCATTCCCCATCCACTTCTTTTTGTTTTGTCAACACTGAGTTGTATCCGCCGATAGTGTCTTTCTCAAGCCCTGCCATTGACCCTGATTTGTCAAGTATAAATACTAGTTCCGTTGAATTATTCTCCATGTTTTCCTCCGTTAACTTTTATGGCTAAAGGATACCAAACAAGAAGGGATGCAAGGTCGCTTTAGAAGCTACATTAACTGCTCCAAACACCTTCCCATCTGGCTATATCGGAAGTTTTGAAAGCCGCCTTGCTGCTTTTCTGAAAAGCAAAACAACGCAATGATATGGCGGTTGTTTTGCGGCAGTTCCTTGCTGGCAACGCTAGCAAATCCATACACCCAAACTTGTCTTAAATGCTGCTGTGTGCTTGTCGTTTTGCTTTAGTTCCTCTCCTTGCCAATCCTTTATGCCTAAACCGGCTCATCACGTTTGGTTTTCACTTAATAGCCGGAATGTCTGCTAGTTCCACTTGATCGGACAGAAACCATTTGTCTGCAACTTGGATGGCTGTTTCACCTAGGATTTTTCCATCAAACTCAAGCTGCGTTTTATGTGTTTTCGGCTTTCCAAACATTTTTAGCCTTAGCTTGACACTTGCGCATATGTCTTGCAAATATCTGCAAGATGGAACTGGAGAACGATTTTCAGGCTAATTTAGACAAAATTGCCCATGCCAATATTATAACGTATCTACTGTTAGAATAATATAAAAGCGCCTTTTATCTATTCGGGTTTTATGGCGCTTTGATTTCCAATCCAAGGCTTCATGGCATCCCAGAACCACGTCTATGTTTTTTTGGGGCTACTGTGGGTTATGCAGCAAAATCATTGCCCACATTTATACCGAAATTTCCAACACAAGCAGGCTGCCAATCTAAAAACACTTTAGAAATATAGATTAATAACGGATTTGTACCCACTCGCATGGAATTAATATTATGATAACTATATTTTGGCAACAATATAATAGCTTAATAACTAGCAAGCCCTTAAAATAAAGGAAACTAACCCATAAGACCCCCATCTTTATCTAACATTGAAAGGAGAATCTATGGACACAACAACTTTATACAAATTCTCATCTGGTTTGTACATTATCGGATCCAAGGACAAAGGACGCGATGTTGGGTGTGTGGTAAACACAGTCACCCAAGCCACAGCCACACCAATCACCCTTATCACCATAATCAATAAAGACAATTATACCAACGAGTGCATTAAAAAAACTGGCCAGTTTTCAGTGTCAATCCTTTCCGAAAGCGCATCGCCGGAATTATTCGGCACATTCGGTTTTCGCTCAAGCAGGGATTTCGACAAATTTGAAACAGTAAAATCGAGCCACACCCCCTCTGGAATGCCCTACTTGGAAGAATCCTGTGTAGGATACCTTCAATGCAAAGTCATCGATTCGATTGAGGATTTTACACATACGATTTTTATAGCCGAAGTTGAGGAGGCTGCAAATCTGTCAAGCGATCCGCCGATCACGTATGAGTACTACCACAGAGTTGTCAAGCTCAAAGCTCCCAAGAATGCGTCGACATATGTTGGGGAGGCTGCCGATGAAGCGGCTTGGAAAGCTGCCTACAAGTGCAAAATTTGCGGCTATGTATATGATGGGGCTCCTGGGGAGTTTGAAGCCTTGCCTGATAGCTGGAAATGCCCTGTGTGCAGCATGGAAAAGAGCATGTTTGAATTGAAGCAAGAATAAAACATCATTTTCAACTGCTTTTCCCAATGAAAACAGAAAAATGCTGCCGCACCCCATTTGATGGTTGCGGCAGCGTTATTCCATTTATACAAAGCGAATTGGTAAAAACTCTCTCTCTTTTGGGATTGTAGAATGTTATTCTACAACAGTAAATGTTGTGGTTGCTAAAAGTGTGTCGAATTCTTTTGCTGTTGTTCCATACAATTGGATCTCATAGTTTCCAACCGCATTTGGCACCTCAAAGTTGAAATTGGTGTCATTGACCAGTAATTCGCTGACTACACTCGCTTGCTTTCTACTTACGGCATCAATCGCTACAACAACCAATTTGCACCTTGGACCAGGACCGATCACAGGCCTGCCGCTGCCTACATAATAATAGAGGTTGCCTCCGACATATCTGGTTGCTAGTTCTTTCCCGTCTAAAAAGTTTAAAAATCTATTATTTCCTAGGGATATAACATCTGGCACAACGATAACGAAGTGGTCGGATTTAGCCATTGCCGGTATGGCTGCCCCTATTAGCATACAAACTGCCAATGATACTGCGATGATTCTTTTTTTCATTTTTTAAATCTCCTGTGTTTTGTTTCTCTTTTTTTTTGTTTTTCTTTCATTTTTTTTGATCTGTTTGGGATCTGTGGTTTTCGGTTTTCGGGTTTTCGTTTTGTGTCTAGCTCCAAGATCTAGCTGCAGTATGCCATGCCCCATGGCGCCATTCAATCAACACGTTGATAGGGCATGGCCGGCACACTTATAGGGATACAAAGAAAAAAAACGTATTTAAAGCCAAATTTTATATAGATAAGGTGGATTTTTTTTTATTGATTTGATAGCTCGCTTGGGAAAAGCTTTGTTTTTTTCACCATTGGATTTGGCGTTATGGGAAGGATTTTTTTAGATCTTCATAAAACCCTACGAATATAGGCATTAATACAACTGCAGAATTATTGGCATTAAATGCTGCCAGCATAAAAAAAGCTGCAAAAACATGCGTGCAAAGACTTTTTCGTATGCAAAAATGATATTAAACCTCAAAAGCTTATTTCCAAGATTATGGATATTTTCAATAATTGTTTATTTAATTGCATGATATACATATATATTGTAAAATCTATAGCGAAGATATTATTTGGTAACGAAAGAAAATAAATGTTGGAGGTACAAAATGAGTAGCCACTCAAGTGAAGCTCCCAAATCAGAGGTGCACATTACCAAAACTCTGGTAGTAGCAGCTGTGGCAGCAGCAATATCCTTTATCCCGCCACCCGAGGGATTGACCGTTGTCTCAATGCGTTTCATAGCGTGTTTTTTCTTTATGGTCGCCTCAATGCTGGCAAATGCGCTGCCCATGTGGGCTGCAGCCAACATGGCTGGCATCGCAATGGTATTATTCAAAATATTGCCCTTCACTACAGTTTACTCTGCCTGGTCAAGCAGCACAATTTGGATGGTGCTTGGTGTTATGACCCTCGCTACGATCCTTGGGGACACAGGGCTGATGCGGCGCATAGCTTTTGTGATCCTAAGCTGGTTTCCGCCGAATTTCGCAGGCACTGCAATCGCAATAACTATCGCGTCCCTGGTTCTCGGTCCCATAGTGCCCAGCTCCTCAGCCAAGATGGCGATTCTCACGCCTTTTGCAGGAACTCTCGGCAAAGAGATCGGGTTGAAGCCCAATAGCAAGTCTATCGTTGGATTGTGGTTCCTCGTCAATATTAATGTAATGATTATCGCGGTCGCATTTTTGACCGGATCCAACATCACATTTATGCTGCTTGGCATGCTTCCCGCAGAAACCTCAGTTGGGCTAAGATCATGGATGGGCTGGTTCTCCAACACGTGGATTTGGCTGGTCATAATGGTTGCAGGATCCGTATTGTACACGTTGTTTTTTATGAAGCCGAAAGAACAAGCCACCATGAGCAAAGATGTGGTAAAAAAAATGCTTGAGGATCTAGGGCCAATGAGCCGCAATGAGAAAATTAGCGCATTCGTCCTCACGTTCTGTGTCTTGTTGTGGCTTACTTCGGATATCCACAAGATAGACAATGGAGTTGTCACATGGTTGGGGATTTTCATCCTAGTCATGTTTGGGCTAATGACCACTGCAGATACGTACTCGAAGCTGCCATTTGGCATGATCTTTATGTTTGCGCCTATGATGGGGCTTATAGAAGGGCTCACGCCTCTTGGAATCACCGGCTTTATCGCAGCGACTTTAGGCCCGGTATTGACAGCTTTGATTCCAAACGGTTTTGTATTTGTTATAGTGGTAGTTTTGGTCACATTTGCTTTAAGGATGTTTGTTGACCAAATATCTATTTTAGCTGTGGCAGCAAGTGTTTTTATTCCGATAGCAATGGCGATGGGCATCAATCCATGGGTGGCGATGTTTGCAATGTGGTCAAGCAGCTACATTTGGATAATGCCACATAACAATTTCCTGGTTATCCAAATGTCAGGGCTTATGGGCAATGTTTTTGAGTTCAAAGATGCCCAGCCTTTGACTTGGATATATATGGGCCTTACTTTGATCGGAAACATCGCCAGCGTCCCGTTATGGATGGCTGCAGGCATGCTATAAGCTTTAATGGAAATGCTGGGATCTGTGTTTAAATAGATCCCGGCTTTTTTCGCTTTCAGCGCAATTTCTTTATTGCAGTTTTTTGATTCTTGCCACATCTGGAATCAATGGCGAATTACATAAAGGAAACCAGCCTGTAATCCACGGATATGCCAGTTCAAACAGAAAAAAAAATAGGAATGAGGGAGTATACCAATGTTTACAGGCTTTACACAAAAAACCATCGACTTTATGTGGAATATCCGCTTGAACAACAACAAGCTGTGGTTTGATGCGCACAAAGATGAATTCAAGAGTGATTTCCAAGACCCGATGAAAGAGCTTGGGCAGGAGGTTTTCGCCCAAATCAGCGCTGGCTATCCCGAGCGGGAGTTTATCCACAAACTGTCGCGAATTTACAAGGACGCACGGCGAGTGCGCGATGGCAATTTCTATCGGGACAACCTGTGGTTTTCGGTGGAAAAACCCTCCAGCAAGAACCAGGAGAGCAACGGCGTTTTGACCTTCTGGTTCGACTTGAACCCTGAAGGCTGGAACTACGGGCTTGGGTATTACGCTGCCAAAGCCGCGACAATGGAGAAATTGCGAGCACGGATTGACAGCAATCCGAAAGAATTTGAGCTTTTAATCGACTTGCTTGACAGCCAAGACGAATTCAAACTTGATGGCGAGGAATACGTCCGAGTAAAGCAAGCGCCGACTCCCAAAACGCAGGAATGGTACAATAAAAAGTCGTTCTCGTTGATCCATTATGGAAAAATTAGCGATGAGCTGTTCTCTGCTGATTTTGCCAACCGCCTTGTGGGCGGGTATAAATTTCTTATGCCATTTTATGATTATTTTGAGCAATCAAAGTAGAGGGATAGCAAATGATTCAAAAAATTCGATGATTTTTGCCAACTCCTGTTTTGGGGGCATTCGGACATGTCCACCCGAGACATGAGACTACAGCAAGGCTGACGCATTTGCAGCAATTCATGAATAGGTATAGAAGCTGAATCCAAACAATGACGAAAAAGACTTCATAAGATCCCATACGCCCGATACGCATTAGCATTAAATAGAAATCTGCAAAAAATGGGGCAAGTGAACATGACCGTAAGAATAGTTGAAACACCCGGCGGCAAAATAGCGCTCATAAACAGCGACACGCCACTCATCACTGACGGGCAATCGGCATTGGACTTTGCCGTCAATATAGGTTACGAATATGACTGCCACAGCATTATCGTGAACAAGGCGGCGATCACAGAGGATTTTTTCAAACTCTCGACAGGCATCGCAGGCGAAGTAGCGCAGAAATTCGTCAACTACAGATATCGGCTTGCCATCATAGGTGATTTTTCCGTGTATACAAGCAAACCGCTCCTCGATTATATTTACGAATGCAACAAAGGCAGGCATTTGTATTTTGTCGATGACGAGGCTGCAGCGATTAAGAAACTTGGAGATGGATAACCATGCCTGGTTCAACCTGCCGGGAAATGCTATATATATGCTTCGTTTCCTTAATGGGCCTTTGAAAACAATTCGGAAAGGTTAAACGCTTGACAGCAAACCGTATGAAGACTATATCGTTAACATAGGTGTTAAGAACCTAGCTGGCTCGATTTGCTACATCATTGGAACCAACAAAGGTATTAGAGCGAAAAGCGGCAAATCTCCTTAAAAAGGCTTTTGCAACTGCCCAGGGAAATCGGCAAAAAGTGGACTATGCCCATACGCAACTGGGGCATGATTATTGGGCAACTGACGATATTTTAAATCCCCCTATTGATATTAGCAACGAATCTCTATTCATCTCTTGTGTCCATGTTAATTATCATTGTATCATTTAAAGCACTATACATATCTGTATTTTGTAATGCTATTTATAGCAAATATAAATACACTCCCATGTTTATATGCCAAAAAAACATGGCAACATCCAAAACAAGAATTTCAGGTGGTTGCATGAAAGCAAAACCAGTTTGTTTTATATTTGGAGCTGGCTCGCCTCCATCACAGCCGCCAAGTATAGCCGCAAATGACTTAGTCATTGCGGCTGACGGCGGATATACCTATCTCCAGAACGAGGGGATTAGAGTTGACGCACTGATTGGCGACTTCGATTCGCTTGGCAATATGCCTAAACATGAAAATACTAACTTGGTTGTGCAGCGGCTAGAAATGGAGAAAGACCAAACGGATATGTTCGCCGCTTTGCAATACGGTTTGGAGCGCGGGTATTCCAGTTTTCATCTATTTGGCGGGACTGGCGGGCGATTTGACCACACCTTTGCGAATATCCAGTGCCTGGCTTATTTAGTCAATCACGGAGCGCGAGGCTATTTGTATGAAGGTTGTTTTGTCATTACGGCAGTGGCAGGAGAACTCTGGCTCTCAAAACAAAAAGACGGGATACTTTCAGTCTTTGCATTGGGGAATGCCACCGAAGGAGTCACTCTTCGCGGATTGAAATATGAGTTGGAAGATGCCCGGCTGTCTGGTGATTTTCCCTTGGGCGTGAGCAATGAATTTATCGGCCAGACTGCTTATATCAAGGCAGAGCGCGGCATTTTGCTTGTAGTTTATCCCACGGGAACAAAGGAACTTGAAGAGGCTCCGATTTCAAAGCGACAACTCCCCAGCTAAACGACGCAGCAAGAATGGACCGATGGCTACTATCGAGACGTGCTTAAAGCTGACTTTTGGCATGATCTTACCAGCTTCGAACCGTATGCTAACCCGGTCAATGGCTTTGACAACACCGGCTGCTACTCTGAACGGCGTTCTCCGCCACGATGTCCTGGCTGCTTATCACTTATTCACGCACCTCCTGGCTTTTTACGTCAAAGCGATCACGCAGCGCACCACCCAGCATATTGACGGCAAACACCAGCATAAACAGGCTAAGACCTTGAACAATAATAAGATGCGGCGCTGCGCGGTAATGCATCCGGGCATCGTTTATCATGACACTCCAGCCAGGCGTTGGAGGCTGTACGCCAAGACCCAGAAAACTGATAGCGGCAATTGAAAGCACACTGCGCCCCACACGGGTTGTAAATAGAACCAATGTGCTGTTGAGCATGCGGGTAACGATTGACAACATACTCAGTGGCTTTGGCTTGTATTTTCGGGTTTTTTAATGGGAACCATCAGCGCCGCTTATCATGGCAAGCTCCGAGATCGCTATATCAAAGGGATTGTTGACTCCCTGCTATCCTTCCCGGATTTTTGGCTGGCTCTGCTGCTTATACTTGTGCTGGCGGAGATACTTGGCTGGCTGCCCACAAGCGGAGTGGGCGGGCTAAAATATATGCTAATGCCAGCGATCACACTGTCCAGCGCTAATACCCAATCAGGCAAAGGCAGGGCAAACTCCAATATAGGCTTATTTAGGTCTATATTTTTAACACATATAACTAGTGATTGCAAGAATAAAACGCTATTTTATAGCGCTTTATTAAATATTTCAAGATGTTATGGGGTAATTCCCAGGACGTTTGGGGTAAATGCCATTGTGGTTCTCTCACCTGCGCCCTAAATGCTGACGCATTTATATTCATATTCTTTCAATTCAACCTCTCCTTCACTGATACACAAAACCTCCTGGGCACCGCTCTAATCGCTTTCAGCACAGATAAGAACAGAGGTAGCCAGCTTGTCAAGACACAGAATCTTTTCACTAGTTTTGTGTCTAGATCCGTTGATGTTGCTTTAATGGGGTTATTTGCGTATATCTGCCATCGGAATGCAGCGGGGTCATGATTAAAATAAATGTGCCTGAATCAATTTCGGAATAAGAGCTTCCCGTTTCTTTATACCTCACTACATAGTAATATTCGGTAGACCCAGTCTGGGCATCATCATATAGAAACGGCAATTTGACGAAAGGATCGTTATCTATGAGTGATTCTGCTTTTTCGTTAGCTGTGCCAACAATACTGCATGCTTTTACTTGAGTTGTTACTGAAAACTCATACTCTGTGTTTACATTCAGCCCTGTAATCGTTGTATTGGATTCGTGTTTTTGCAGAATTGCATGAAATGGAGCAGCTATTGGAAATACTACGAATAAAGCAACCCGGACTCCCAGTACTGATTTGTAGTTTACAGAGAAAAATGGAGCACAAGGACTTGGCTGCTCCTTTGAGAGACTTGATCGAAAATCTATATCTTGTATGCTTTCTCTGGCATGCAGGGGATCTACCAATCGAGTTGGCTCCATTTCTCAATAAAGCATTCGTGCTCCTTGCTTGCCTTGTCATAGTTTATCCCTACAAGCAAGACTTCCCTGAACCCCTTCAAGGAATCCATGTATCTCTTCTCTTTAATCTGCGCGATCG
Source organism: Eubacteriaceae bacterium (assembly GCA_009782875.1). GTDB lineage: Bacteria > Bacillota > Clostridia > Eubacteriales > Anaerofustaceae > WRIE01. Next base: position 32,342 of record WRIE01000018.1, read on the forward strand.
CCCCACTTGCGCTCTTGTCCCACTTGAGCTCAACAACCAGAGCAGGCTTCTGCTCCCTGCCCCACTTTGGCTTCATGACAAGGTCGGCATACCCATTTCCAGAAGGAAGCTCCCGGTATATCTCGTAATGCTCCCTTGCTGTGTATAGCGCCAGCCCAATAACATAGCTCAAAGCGTTTTCATCATTGTATTGCAGCAAAGAAACCTCTTGGTGGCCTCTTTGCACACCTTGGGCCACTGCTCCGGCGTCAAGCCTCCAAACGCTTTAAAGAAGATTCCTCGATTCGCTAACAGCGCCAACCACCTCCGACCATTCCAAGTCCGTTGTGGAATCAAGGAAAACGCCACTGACTTCCTTGTTGGGGATAGACGCAACACCTAGCGGCAAATCGTAGCTAAGATAGCCCAAATGGACCAGCAAGGTCAATACTTCATCCCGCCTTTTGAAATTCGACATGTCATTTGCGAACATGCTTGGGTTTATAGGGATGCTGCCGCCAGCCAGCATTGCGACTATAGCCTCCCTCAAGCCGCCAAAATCCATTTGTATATAATCCTTGAGCGCCTCATATGTTTCTGTCTGGTTCCAGTATGAGTTAAACCTCCCGGTCAGTATCGACTCGACCACAGATCTTGGGCTAAAGATTGAAATCTCCACCTCTTGCCAGTCCTGGCCAATCCTGCTTCTATATTTCATGCGGTATCCGTCATACCAGGAGCGCATTTCTTCCATGTCTACATTATGGCTGGCGCACAACGACTCTACCTCCTCTCCAGTAAAGCCAAAGAATGGCGCAAATTCCCTTGGCTCAAGCATTGAGTACTCTGAAAACATGTTTAGAGCGCTGTGGGTCCCGTATTTTTTTATCGGCAGAATCCCAGTCATGTACGCCAATGCTACATACCCTTGGTCTTTCAGCCACATACGAAGAAAATCGAGATAAGCTTTCTGTGACACATAGTCTTCTTTGTACTCCCTGAATATACAATCCCACTCATCAATCAAAATCACAAAAGGCCGTCTCGAAAAGTTATATGCGTCTTTCATTGTTTGAGTCAATTTAGACTTGTTTTTGAATACAATCCCTGGAAACTCTTCAACGAACTCAACAAGCAATGTTTCGCGTATTGAAACAAGCATTTCATACACATTGGGGCTCTCGCTTAAAAATTCCTGCATATTGATAAAAATACAATTATATTTATTCAAATGCTCTGGGAAGCTTTCATAGTTTTGGATCTTCAAACTATCAAACAATGCCCCAGTTTCTTCGCCACACCCGTAATATGCATTGAGCATTTCAATTGCCATAGTCTTGCCAAACCTTCTGGGCGGCTGAGGCAGGCATAACATTGCTGGGTGTTGATGATTTTGTTTGTATGTGCTATCAATTCGCTTTTATCGACATAAATCTGGCTGTTCAAGCTCCTTATGAACCTGCCGCTGCCTGTATTGAGCAAGTCACCCATGATCTGCCCTCCCGTATGTGCGCTGTTATTTGTATACATTATATCACAAGCGCCAACTTCACAGCCTCTGGCAAAGCAGCCTTGGATATTGTTGGTCGGTTTATCATTAGCTGCATAAGTATTTGAGGCGTTTTGATAAAACCAGTTCTAGGTTAGGAAAGGTTCCAGCTAATTATAAGGCGGTCATTTCTTCTGAGAGTTAATTCAATTTAGCCCTCGATGCTGTTTTCAGTCCGATTTTCCGAACTGTATCTTTCGTACAGCACAATGCGCATATTACTTCGCCTTATTTCGATATTTAATACTTTGTTACATAATGGATATAAAAAAATGGCTTGAACAGCCACTATTAAGCACTTTTTGTAATGTCTTGCACTAAACTCCCGCTAGGCGGAGACTGAAGAGTTGCTATTGATTTATTTTAACGGAGAAGGGATGCCGGTATTCGTAGTCGGTAAGCGCAACCAAACCCTGTGCAATACCCAAGCCTTTAGAGAGAGACTCAAGCTTAATGTTTTTTTGATGGTTTTTTTCATCATTATAGATATCCCTAATAAACACACTAATGAGCCAGATAGTGCCTGTACACATTAGAAAGAGGGCTATTTTCATGCCAGACAATCCAAGAAAGCGACCCACGAGATTGCCAAGACTAAACACCACCGCGATGATAATGATCCAACCTCTCGTATCACTGTCCATAATGATTGCCTTGACCCCTCTAAATTTGATTTGGCTCACCATTCCATCCACTACTTCGCTTGCCAAACATTTCAAGCACACCCCAACTTCAAAAGTGCCTAGTATCTTGTAGGATGTTGTGGTGCGGGAATCCCGGTAATCTACTCCTCCCCAACTGGTCGACTGGTCAGTTATTTGACCATAATGGTAGAGGTGACGCATTATAAAGCTGCTGCCGCATTTGTCACATTTCATCATTCATGCCTCATTTTCAATAATAGTATAACATAAAAAATATGCTAAGACTAATTGGCATGGACAATGCCAAAGCCACGTGGATAAATTGGATAGGGCAACGACTTTGCCCACAATAAGGGCCCAGCGGCATTAGGCTCAACACAGCTCGATTTGGAAGCTTCCCAAAAATTATTTTCAATTGGTGGATTGCTTGCTGCTCGACAAAAAAAGCCTGGTAACTCTTAAAAAAGCAGCGCGAGAAAATTATTCGTTATTATCTTGACAAATCTGCTACTTCTGAATATACTGTATATGTATTAAACATTACAGTAAGGGTGAGAATTTGCAAATTGTTATATCGAACAGTTCTAGTTTGCCAATATATGAACAGATAAAAAAACAGGTCAAGGCTCAAATATTATCTGGGGAATTAACGGAAGACGAGATGCTTCCCTCTCTGCGGCAGTTGGCAAGGGACTTAAAAATTAGTGTGCTGACGACTACAAGGGCGTACAACGAACTTGAACAAGACGGCTTTATTACAAGCCGGCAAGGCAAAGGCTTCTTTGTAATGTCGAGCAGTTCTAACCTTATCCGTGAACAGCTTATCAAAGAAGTGGAAAACAACCTAAACAATGCGATACAGGCGGCGCAACGAGCGTCCATGCCTGATGATGAAGTAATAAGCCTTTTGCGGCTTTTGATGGAGGTAAAAGATGATTAAAAACCATTTGGAATTAAGGGGTGTAAGCAAGAGCTTTCCCAGTTTCAAGCTAAATAATATCAGCCTTTCTTTGCCCAAAGGGTATATTATGGGGCTTGTCGGCCCGAATGGAGCCGGAAAGACAACGACGATACAGCTTATTTTAAATATGTTTGAAAAGGACGCTGGGGAAATCTTGGTTTTTGATAAAGACAATATAAAATATGAAAACGCCATAAAACAAGATCTTGGCGTTGTGTTCGACAGTATCTTTTATGTTGATAGCTGGACTGTTGCGGACACAGAAAGAGCGGTATCTATTTTTTATGAGGATTGGAAACATGATGTTTTTTCTCAGATGGCAAAACGCTTTGATTTGCCACAAAACAAAAAAGTGAGTGAGTTATCGCGCGGCACACAAATGAAGTTGATGCTTGCTTGCGCTTTTTCGCATAATGCAAAGCTGCTGATACTTGACGAGCCTACAAGCGGCCTTGACCCTGTTATCCGGGATGAGTTTTTAGAAATACTGCAAGATTATATAAAAGACGGTGATCGAAGCGTTTTATTTTCTACACATATTACAACAGATTTAGAACGGGTTGCCGATTATATCACTCTTATCGACCAAGGCGAGTTGATTTATTCTGGCAGTATGGATGGCATAACAGGCCGTTACTGCATTATCAAAGGCAAGCCGCGTGATTTGACTGCAGAGCTTGAAAAAGACATTATCGGATTAAGAAAAACCGATGTGAGTTTTGAGGGGCTTATTGAAGCGAAAGAAGCGGCGCAATACAAAGGCTATGTTTTTGATGCCGCGACGATCAATGATATTGTAATTGGCATAAGCAAAGGAGGCACTAGGAAATGAAAGGTTTTTTAAAAATAACAAAGCTGGACTTTTTTACAATGAAATCTCAGGCAGCCGTATATTTATCATTTGTGCTGATTGTGCTGATGTTTGGTTTTATGGGTTCATCTATCATTGTATTGGGCATAACCGGCGCATGGTTTATGGCGCTGATGTCATCAAATATTTTTGCCATTCAGGAAAAAAACAACCTTGAGCGCCTATATGGCTCTGTTTCCGTTGGACTAAAGGATATTGTACTTGGGCGATACACTTTCGTAATCTTGAACTATCTAGCATCTTTCCTTGCGATTATTGTAATGTGCTCTGGCTTTGCGTTATTTCAGCATAAAACATTGGAAGTAGCCGATATTTTGCTCGGATTCAGCTTGTCACTCTTAGCCTTCTCTGTTATTACAGGAATACAAATGCCGCTGTTTTTCAAAATGGGGTACACAAAGGCAAAGGTTTGGTCCATGGTCCCATTTGTTGCTGTAATGGCTTTAGTGGTTATCCCGTCTTTTGTGTCTGCGCTTTCCGGTGTTATTGAGTTTATGCTAACTAATAAAGGTATTTTGATTGCGTGCAGTATTTTGGCAAGCTGTGTAGTTCAATTCTTTTCATATCAAATTGCCGTTGTAGTGTATCGCAAACGGCGCTAAGGAAAGAGATTATCATGAAATGTGAAACCTGTAGAACACGCATGGCTGATACTATATCAGATTTAGACTACAATTTAACGGCGAAATACTAAAGGTTGTGAATGTCGCTGCTTGTCGATGCCCGCACTGCAAGAAAAATATTGTCACTGGCTTTGTCTTAGCTAAACTTGAAACGTGGAAAAACGGGGAAATAATTGATTATGCAAAAATGTGAACAAAAAGAAGCTGATTATTTATTTTTTTTCTTCTCCCGTCCTCCGGCTTCTTTGCCCCTTTTGGTATCAGCCACAAACGGCTAAACGCACAACGCCGATAATCCGTTTTTCTTCGCAGAGTTTTTGTACTCGCCTTTCTGATATACCCCACTTTCCGACGGCTTCCTGTACCGTTTATTAATTGCACATCCTTTCTCCTCTCCAGTTGCTAAGGCCAAGTTCGTTGCTGTCTATGAAGCTGCCACAATTGCGGATTATTGAAAACACAATTATTTCTTCAACACATATTTTCATTCTTAAATGAGCCAATAAAGGATATCCCCAAAATATATCAAACTCTTTACACAAGGCTGTTATTGGATTTTACATAACATCGTTATAAATAGAATTGAAATAACAAAAAGGCAAAGGTAAAAATATGCGAAAAAACAAGGGTTCGAAAGGGATTGCAGCGATTTTGCTTGTAGCCATTATGGCGCTTGGCATGGTCGGTTGCGGTACCAATACCCCTCCAGCATCAAATAACCAAGGAAACTCAAACGCTGAAGGCAACAATACAACAACGAACATAAGCCCCATCATCGTGACATGGTATCCAAATGAATCGTCAAACACCCATGAAGGCGTGCGTACGGAAATAAGCAGGCTAATCGAACAAGCAACGGGCAGAAAAGTCGAGCATAAGCTGACAACCGATTACACAATCGCTATAGAAGCTATTGCGAGCGGATCAGCCGATATCGCTATGGCGATGGGTGCGGTCGGCTACATTGAAGCAAAAAACAGAAACCCGCAAGTTGATGTCCTGTTTGTGAACTCTGACAAGAATGGGAAACTTGATGAAGCAAAATATTTCTCATGGCTTTGTGTGGCTTTAGAAAACGCAGCTGCATACAAAAGCGGCAACACATATTCCATCGACAATATTAAAGGGAAAAAGATATCCTTTGTTTCCAACAGCTCCACATCAGGGTTTAAAGTCCCTGCTTCCTCAATCATAGAGCACTTTCCGGCTGACCAATTGGATGAGGACAAATTGATCGAGGGCGGACGCAACAATTTTTTCAATGAAGTATATTTTGGAGGCTCCCACCAAGGCTCAGCAGTCAACTTGCTTAATGGAAGCGCCGAAGTCGCGGCTTTCTGCGACACTGAGCTCCTTCCCTATATCGAATTAAAATCTGGTGAAGATAATACCATTGGCGCTGTGTACACCGTTAGAGCAGGCGCAGACGCCCCATTTGACCAATATGCAGGATACGACTTCATTGTTATTGCAGCCAAACCAGTTTTTAATGGGCCAAACGCATACAACCCGAAAAACTTGAGCGAGGCAGAGATTAAAGCAATCAGGGATTTGTTCACATCAGAAGAAGTCTCAAGCAATGAGATTCTCTTTTACGATGCAGACATCGAAGGCGCTATTGGATTGTATAAAAAATCCTCGAGCTACGGTTATGTCCTCACTTCCGATTCGTGGTACGACCCCTACCGTTAGAAATGAAAAGGAATGGGGAATAAACAAATGCCGATTTTAGAATTTCAAAATGTAAGCAAAGTATATGGCAACACAACAAAAGCGCTGACAAATGTTTCCTTCTCCGTGAACGAAGGCGAGTTTGTGTCCATTATCGGCCCATCCGGCTCAGGCAAATCAACCATCCTGCGTTGTATCAACCGGCTTGTTGATACAACGCAAGGGTCGATAATCTTTGATGGGCACGATATAAATAACGCCAATAAAAAAGAGATACGGCAAGTCCGCAAAAAGACCGGCATGATCTTCCAACATTACAACCTTGTGGACCGGCTGAGCGTGATCGAAAACGTCTTGCACGGACGGCTTGGATACAAGTCTACACTGAGTGGCGCTATTGGCCGCTATACCGAGCAGGAAAAGGAGCAAGCTTTCCAAATCCTTGCGAAACTCGGGCTTACAGAGCAGGCATACAAACGCTGTGATGAATTGTCTGGCGGGCAAAAACAGAGAGTCGGAATCGCCCGCTCCCTGATGCAAGAGCCTAGGCTAATTTTATGCGACGAGCCTATTGCGTCCCTAGACCCTAGTTCATCGAAGATTATCATGGACTATTTAAGCACTATTAATAAAAACATGAAAATAACCTGTATTTGCAATCTGCACCAAGTGGATGTCGCAATGCGATATGCAAAACGAATTATTGGCATCACATCAGGGCAAATCGTATATGACGGGCCGCCTGAGGAGTTGACCAAATCAAAAATCTACGACATTTACCAATCAAACGAAGGTGGGCTAATTACTGATGTTAGATAAGCAAATGGATAATTTAATAGAAAAAACACCAAAAAAAACAAATCAAATCTCTGTGTTTTCCAAGAGGAAAAGAACATTTGCAATTACGTTTTTCGGAATATTTGCACTGTTTGCGGTTTCAGCCATCGTCGCAAACTACAATATACTCTCCGGATTTGAGTCAATACCAAAAGCTTTCGCTTGGATGGCAGGGAACTTTATTCCCGATAAAAAAGCATTGTCCCGCCTTCCAAATATCCTTGCAAAACTGTTTGAGACAGCATTGCTGGCAGTTGCTGTAACAGCCAGCGCCGCCATATGCGCGTTTTTCTTCAGCTTGCTCGGCACAAAAACCACAAAGGCTCCCCCTCTGGTTTCCCGTGCAGCCAGGATTGCCGCCTCTTTTTTTAGAAACGTGCCAAACGTGGTTTGGGCAATCCTGTTGCTTTTTTCGTTTGGCCAAAACATTCTTACCGGCTTTTTTGCGCTTTTTTTCGCCACGTTTGGAATGCTGGTCCGTATGTTTATAGAAACCATTGACGAGGTCAGCTCCTCGTGTGTCGAAGCGTTGCACGCTACAGGGGCGAATTCGATACAAATAATACTCCAAGGTATAGTCCCCTCATCCCTGCCAGAAATCGTTTCATGGGTGTTGTATATGATTGAATACAACATTCGGGATTCAACCTTGATCGGGATACTCACGGCAACAGGGATTGGCTATTTGTTTGACTTGTACTATAAAAGGATGGATTATGGCTCGGCAAGCCTTGTTGTCATTTGCATAGTGATACTTGTTATAACCATTGAATTATTATCAAATAAAATTAGAAAGGTGATTATGTGATGAGAGATCTTTCATTCACAGCTCCAACACCAGTTTCCCTTGATTTTAATAAATGCATGAGAAAGACGAAAAGCGGAAAAATCAAAACGGCTGTCAAATCCAAGAGCAGAAGCGCAATACGATTTACTATTTTTGCTCTGCTTGGGCTTGCAGCATGCGGGTTTTTAACATTCGACTATAAAGATATTGAACTGTCCAAAGCTCTTGCAGGCACTTGGAATAATGCAAAAGCGCTCTTTGGGCAACCGCGGCTTAACCACAGTTCGTTGCCAGGCGCATTAAACGCGCTGTATATGACCATTTCCTTGGGAACCCTCTCCACGATCTTCGGGGCTGTTGTCGCATTTTTCGGAGCATTGCTTTGCGCGAAAAATATCGCAAACCCAGTGGCTGCAAATATTGTGAAGAGTTTGGTCGCTTTCATCAGGGCGGTTCCGACGATATTGTGGGTATTAATTTTTACCATCGCTGCAGGGCTCGGGAGTGTCGCCGCTGTTATTGGCCTTACTTTCCACAGCGCAGGTTATTTAGTCAAAGCATATGCGGAGTCCATCGAAGAAATGGATAGCGGCACTATCGAAGCGCTGAAGGCCAGCGGCGCCAACTTTTGGCAGATCGTGCTGCAAGCAATTTTGCCTTCCTCTATCAGCCGCATGGCAGCATGGACATTTCTACGCTTTGAAATCAATTTCATCAATGCGCTCGCAGTTGGCGCAGCTGCTGGGGCAGGAGGGATAGGATTTGACCTTTATATGGCGGGCAACCACTACTTTGATCTGCGGGAGCTTGGCTTTATAACCTATATTGTTGTCGCGGCGGTAATCCTGCTTGAAATGCTTTCGACGAAAATCAAAGCGAAGGTGGCCTAGCATGGATAAAAGGCGATTAACTAAAGTGCTGGCTAGGGCAGACAGAAACGAGATAGCGGCGCTGTCTGCAAACGTCCAAAAATCACACCGCCCAATTATCGTCAAAGAGCCTGCCAAGACACTGACAATGATCAAACTTCGCGACCCGGTCAAACAAGGCATGTTTTACATCGGGGAAGTTATCGTATGCGAGGCAGTGGTGGAGATAGATAGCGTGCAAGGCGCCGCCGTTTTGATGGGCGATGATTTAGAAAAAGTTCTTGGCATGGCTATTATTGACGCCGCAGTCAATTTGGAAGTTTTTGAAGATTTGGAAAAATTGGAAGGGCTTGAAAAAGAGCAGGACAACAGGGTCAAGCAAGAATACGCTATGACACTGAACACAATGGTCAACTTTGAATCTATGGACCAGGAGGCGCCAGATGACCTTGCAGCTAACAAAAAAGCATAGTTTTGATATGGTATTCGACAGCCAGAAGGTATTTCGGCTTATCCTTGAAGTTATGTCCAATCCAACACGGATTGCCAATATCATGGAATATGCAGATAGACTATCTGGCAGCAATCCACTGTTTTTAGCTATAGCTATGACACTTCTGGACAATGAGGCCAGCGTTGACACTTGTGGGGACCATGTGCTGTCGGGGGAAATAGTATCGTTGGCGCTAGCACGGATTGAAACGGTTGATACGGCAGATTTTATTTTTATCAGCGATGAAAGCGGCATAAAAGATGTTATCGAAAATGCCAAATGCGGCACACTGGCTGACCCGCAAAAAAGCGCGACAGTTGTTATGCAATACCAAAACGACAATAGGCCTGGCAGCGCAATAACCTTGGCAGGTCCGGGCATTGACGGGCAAGCCGTGCTACTAGCGCCGCAAGTGGCAATTGATGCGATTAAGTTGCGCGATGCGCAAAACTACGAATACCCCCAAGGGATAGATTTGCTCTTTATATCAGGCAATGGCGATTTATTCGCTATCCCCCGTATGGTCAAGGTGGTGGAATAAATGGCGTATGTAGCAGTCTCTGGCGGAAAAGAGGCCATTGAAGAGAGCATTAAACTTCTTGATTATTATAGAAGCGGCACAATCAAAGATATTGAGATCGAAGCGATAGAAAACAAGCTTTCACTTCTGGTCGACCGTGTTATGAGCGAAGCTGGATTGTATTCCAAAACATATGCTGCCCTCGCCCTTAAACAATGCGAAGGCTCGATTGAGGAAGCAGTTTTTTTGCTGCGCGCTTACCGGTCTACCCTCACAAGGAATTATTACACTAATATCGTAGACACTGACGGCATGCGGGTTGTGCGACGGATATCCGCAGCTTTTAAGGATATTGCTGGCGGACAGATTCTCGGCGCGACTTATGACTATACCCATAGGCTTATCAACTTTGATATTGATAAAGAAGATCCGGTTGAATTGCAACGTGAAATGCAAAAAAAGCTTTCCCAACAGGCGCCGGAAGAAATCGTTTTGTGCCCCCGGGTATCTGGCGTGCTCAAGGCTGAAGGGATTATTGACAGCTATGAGCAAAACGACCTGCAGCCGTTTGATGTGACAGAACATATGCTGGAATTCCCAACCGGCAGGAGCGCGCGTCTGCAAACCCTTTCCCGCGCTGACACCGGCTTTGTTTCCGGGCTTGCTTATTCTGCGCTGCGAGGCTTTGGGCAAGTGCATCCTACGGTCGGCGAGCTTCGCAGCGGATATGTGGATCTTTGTGTGCCGTACCCGTTGGAAGGGGGCGAAAGTATTTACATCGGAGAAATACTCATCACAGAAGTGGAGTGTTTTAATACGGCAGACGACACAGGCCAGCTAAAACTTGCAGTTGGATATGGAGCAGTTTTTGGCAGGAATGAGACCAAAGCGATTGCGATGGCTGTAGTTGACCATGAACTGGACAATGCAGGCCCATACCCGGCGCAAAATGAGGAATTTGTATTGATGCATGGCGATAGCTTGGAAATGAACGGGTTTATTTCCCATTTAAAACTGCCGCATTATGTCACTTTCCAGTCAAAATTAGACTCCGTGCGAAAAACCAGGAGGGCAGGCAGTGAATAGCAATTACAATTATGCATTTCTTGATGAAGGCTCAAAAAGGGAAATACGCCGCTCGATTCTTAAAGCGGTCGCTATCCCAGGGTACCAAGTGCCTTTCGGCTCCCGCGAGCTCCCTATCGGGCGTGGCTGGGGCACAGGGGGGATCCAGCTGACTCTATCACTTATAGGGCCAAGCGACACCTTAAAAGTCATTGACCAAGGCAGCGACGAGAGTGTCAATGCCGTTAATATAAAAAAGTTTGTTTGTCTTTGCACTGATGTCAAGACAACAATCGACACCCGTGATGCGACCTTAATACAGACCCGGCATAGAATCCCGGAAATACCATTGGACAACGGGCAAATCCTCGTGTTTCAAGTCCCGATCCCCGAACCGCTGCGTATTGTTGAAGCGCGTGAGGAAGCAACAAAAAAAATGCATGCGGAAAAGGATTATGCCCCAATGTGGCTCCAACTGTACGAAAGCCTTGTGAAGTATAAAAAAGTGACCATTCCGTCCGAGTATCCCTGTATGGTCGAGGGGCGATATGTGATGAATCCGAGCCCCATACCCAAATTTGACAATCCGAAACTGCATAAAGCGGAGTGCCTCTACTTGTTTGGAGCTGGGCGGGAAAAAAAGATTTACGCTATCCCGCCGCACACAGAAGTGTTGCCTCTTGCCTTTGATGACGTCCCCTTTGAGCGTGAAAGTTTCCTGGGCAAAAAATGCCGCCAATGCGGCAGCGAAAACACCTATCTTGACGAGATATTTGACGCCCAAACCGGAGAAAAATTCTATCAATGCTCTGACACCTCATATTGCCTGGAGGCTAGAAGCCATGTATCTAAATGAAGCGCCGGAATTGTCGGTTAACAACTTGGTTGTCCGTTACGGCGACGGGTGCAGCGATTGCCAAGAAAGTTTGGAGAAGAACCGCTGCAAGGTATGCGGAACTGTTTGGGCTGTAAATGGCATATCATTTGACGTCTACCCAGGCGAAGTATTGGGGATTGTAGGTGAAAGCGGATCAGGCAAGACCACACTGATGCGCTCGCTGTACTTTGACTTTATTCCGACCTCTGGAAACGCGGCTCTGCGGGGCTACAAGGGCGGCCAGGCGAATATATGGGAAGCAAGCGCAGCTGAGCAGCGTATGATAAAAAACGTCATCATGGGCATGGTTTACCAAAACCCGGTTTTGGGGCTGCGTATGGATTATTCTGCAGCATCCAATATCGCAGAGAAAATCATTGCAGCCGGAAGCCGTGATGCCGGGCAAATGACAGGGCGGGCCAAAGAGCTTTTGGAAGCTGTCGAGATACCAACCAGCCGCATGGTTGAACCGCCAAAAAACTTCTCTGGCGGCATGCAGCAGCGGGTCCAGATTTCTAAAGCGCTTGCCAACAATCCCGCCCTGTTGCTGCTCGATGAAGTGACAACAGGCCTTGATTTGTCGGTGCAGGCGAAAGTGCTTGATTTAATACGGAAAATCAAAGCGCGCTACGGCATATCAATCCTTTTGGTTTCGCATGATCTTGCCGTAATCCGGATGCTGGCTGACAGGACTATAGTCATGCTTGACGGGAAAATCGTGGAGAGCGGGCTGACTGACCAAATACTCGAAGACCCGCAACACGCGTTTACCCAACAGCTTGTACACTCGTTAATATAGGGGGAAAGAAATTGGTTGCTATAAAGAACGGGAAAATAATTACACCCGATGAAACCATCGAAGGCAAAATATTGCTTTTAGAACAAGACAGGATCAAAGGGTTTGCTGATAGCCTTGATGGCTTGGATGACATCGAAAGGGTTGTCAACGCCCACGGGCGCTATATTATACCAGGGATCATCGATGCCCACTCAGACAAAATTGAGCAATACATACAGCCGCGCCCCACATCCCAGGTGGATTTTGAGTTTGGGCTTAGGGTTTGCGAAAGGGATTTGCTTGGTGCGGGGATTACAACCATGTACCACTCCATATCCCTGTTTGGGGATGAATTTTTCGGCAGCTCGCCGTTGCGCACAAAGGAAAATGTGCAGAAGCTCGCAGATCTGATAGCGGATATCCATTTGCGCAACCACTTGATACACCACCGTTTCCATCTGCGCATCGAAATAGACAACCTGGAAGCCTATGATATTGTGCGCGATATGATTGACCAGGGCAAAGTGCACTTGATTTCGTTTATGAACCACACTCCCGGCCAAGGGCAATACCGCAGCGTAGAAATATACCGCGATGTCGTTTCAAAATACAACGGAAATTTAGGCGGGAAAGAAATCAATTCGATGGGCGCCGATGAATTGTTTGAATACCACGACAACAAGCCTAAACTCTCCTTTGGACAACAAAGGGAGCTCGCCCAGCTTGCCCACGAAAAGGGAATCCCCGTTGCATCCCATGACGACGACACCATAGAAAAACTTGAGGAAAACCTTAAAATCGGGGTAGACATAAGCGAATTCCCCATATCATTGGAAACTGCCAAATCAGCGAAAGCCCACGGGTTTTATACAGTTGTTGGCTCAGCGAACATTTTAAGGGGATCTTCACACTCGGGCAATTTGTCAGCGGCAAAAGCGGTATTGGAAGACTGCGCCGATATAATTTGCTCGGATTATTATCCAGCTGCAATTTTATACAGCATCTTCTGCATGCACGAAAAGTATGGTATCCCTCTGCCGGAAATTGTCAAAAAAACTAGTTTAAACCCAGCAAAAGCCATGAGGATCGACAAAGACTATGGATCATTGGAGCCGGGAAAAAAGGCGGATTTGCTAATAGTGGACATACTGGACGGCTGCCCTGTCATCACCCATGTTTTCGTGGATGGCATCGCGGCATCACGCATCGAGTACCGGAGGTAGGCATGGAAATATTGAGTATTTCAAATCTTTCAAAAAATTTTTACCTGCACAATCCGGGGCTAGAAATCAAATCCTGCCAGAACATCAACCTGGCGCTTGAGAAAGGCGAATTTATTGGCATTGTCGGACTTTCCGGATCAGGCAAATCAACCATATTAAAATGTATCAACCGAAGTTATTTGCCAATGCAGGGAGAAATTATTTACGATAGCGAAGCTTTTGGCAAAATTAATTTGTCTACGGCAACGGAGCGGGAAATCCTCTATCTGCGCTGCCATGAAATAGGCTATGTTTCGCAGTTTCTCAATGTAATGCCACGGACAACAGCCAAAGAGCATGTGATGAATGCATTGGTGGATATAGGCATTGATGCCAAAGCCGCCGAGATTGACGCAAATGAAATGCTTGTTTATTTTCGATTGCCCGAAACCTTGTGGGGGATATATCCAGCCACTTTTTCGGGAGGCGAGCGGTTGCGTTTGAATTTGGCCCACGCAATGGTCAAAAAGCCGCGCCTGCTTATGTTGGATGAGCCCACTGCGTCGCTTGACAATAAAACAAAACTCCTTGTCAGGGATATGCTGGTAAAGCTAAAAGATACAAACACCAGCATGATCGGCATTTTCCACGACATCGAGTTCATGGATGGCGTATGCGACAGGGTGTTTAATCTATCCGAGGGAAGGTTTGTGTCATGAAAGCTGACTTGCATATCCATTCTACTGTATCAGACGGAAGCGACAGCATCGAGCAAATCCTTAGCGCTGCAAAAGAGAAAAATCTCGATGCCATAGCTATTACAGACCACGACACCATATCCCATTTGGCGCAAATTCCTGCAGATGCAGGCATAAAGGTTATCAGCGCTGTTGAAATGTCAGCTGTGCACTACGGAACAAATACACGCGCTCATATTTTGGGGTATAACATCCGAAATCTTGAAATCATCACTGCGCTAGCAGAGCCGCTTTTGCAAGCCCGCAATAGAAACTCTGAGATACAGGCTGATATGTTGATTGTGGCTGGTTTCCAGATTGACAAAGAAAAACTCGCAAGGGCCGACGGCAAATATCTTTACAAACAGCATATTATGGATTGGCTAGTGACAAGCGGGCAAGCGCCAGATATGTTCGGCGATTTTTATCAAAAGACATTTAAGCAAGGCGGCATCTGCGATTTTGACATTGAATATATTGATGTTTTCGATGCGATTATAGCCATCAAGGAAGCAGGCGGCCTTGCGGTTCTCGCCCATCCGGGGCAGCAGCAGAATTTTTGGCTGGTGCCAGAGCTAGTTAAAACCGGGCTTGCCGGCCTGGAATTGAACCACCACACACATGGCACAAAGGACAAGGCTATAGTGCAGGATCTTGCTAAACAGCACGGTTTGTTTTTAACTGGCGGCAGTGATTACCACGGAAAGTATGAGCCTCAAGATTATGGCATTGGAGACATTTTATCTGATCCAAGCGGAGTGGAAGCGATTTGCTAGATAAATCCAAAAAAAGCTTCTCAATATAAAGAGATTTTAGAGGTATTCAAATGGCAAATAAGATCAAAGCTGTTATTTTCGATTGGGCTGGAACAACAATAGACTACGGCTGTTTTGCCCCTATAAAAGGTTTTATTGAAGGATTTAAGAGTATCGGGATCGAAATTACAAATGAAATGGCGCGAAAGCCAATGGGATTGTCTAAGATTGACCACACCAGGGAAATTGCCGGCATGCTGCCAGAGCCGATCCTAGAGAGCCAGGTTTTAGAGGCGTACAAGGTATTTGAGGAGACTCTCTTTGCCAATATTGGACAGCACTGTGACATCAAGGATTATGTTGTAGAAACAGTTGCTGCGCTTCGAGGCCAAGGGATAAAAATCGGCTCTACTACTGGATATACAGCAGCAATGATGGAGCAGGTTTTGCCAAAAGCAGCTGCGCAGGGGTATTCCCCGGATTTCTGCATTGCGCCTGACCAAACCGCTAAAGGCAGGCCATATCCATATATGATATGGAACAACCTCATCCAATTCGGCATTTCAGACCCGAGGGAAGCGGTCAAGGTCGGAGATACTACTGCCGACATCGAGGAAGGCAAAAATGCCGGTTGCTGGACTGTGGGCATCATTGTGGGCTCATCAGAACTTGGGCTCACACGGGATGAAGTCGCCTCTTTATCGGAAAGCGGGCTAGACAGCCGCAAAGCGGCTGTCCGCGCGGCATACTACAAAGCAGGCGCGGATTACATAATTGATGAAATAGATGAGCTATTGGATGTACTCGCCGACATAAACCGCAAACTCGTCCAAAACACCCCCCGCAAATTATTGACTCCTGGCCCGCTCACAACACGGTACTCTGTAAAACATGCAATGCTCACCGACCACTGCACGTGGGATGATGAATATAAAGAAATCACAACCTCAGTGATGGACGATATCACACATATTGCCGCCAATGATGACTATGCCACAGTGCTTTTGCAAGGCAGCGGAACTTATGCGGTTGAGGCTATGGTCAACTGCCTTTGTGGAAAAAACGAAAAAATCTTGTTTTTAGTCAACGGGGAATATGGGAAGCGCATGCTGGCTATCGCGAATAATGCTGGCAAAAATTTTGAGCACATCGATTTTGACATGACAAAGCCTATAATCGCAGAATTGCTCGAAAACAAGCTCAAAGACAGCAATGACATTAGCATTGTCGTATTTGTCCATTGCGAAACCACTACTGGTGTTATCAATCCCCTTGGGAAGCTTGCCAAGATTGCAAAATCATATGGCAAAAAAGTGTTCGTTGACGCCATGTCCAGTTTTGCGGCTTATGATATTGATATGCCTGGACTTGATATTGACGCGTTGGCAGCAAGCTCCAACAAGTGCTTGGAAAGCCTGCCTGGGTTGAGTTTTGTTGTTGTCAAAAAGGAGTTGGTTGAAAAAAGCGAAGGCCAGTCACAATCACATTCCCTCGACCTATTCGACCAGTATCTAGGCCTATATGCTGGCGGCGGCAAATTCCGCTTCACTTCGCCCACCAATGTGTTGCTCGCTTTGCGGCAGGCTATTGACGAGTATAAAAAAGAAGGCGGGTTGCAGGCCCGCAGAGGGCGTTATATAGAAAACCACGATATTCTCGTAAACGGTCTTGGAAACATCGGCATCCACCCCATAGTAGCCCCTGATGACCAATCATATATTATCACCACATTCGAGCTTGGAAAACTTGATTTTCCCGGGATGTATGAAATGCTCAAGTCAGAAGGATTCGTTATCTATCCCGGCAAACTGACATCAATACCGACATTCAGGCTAGGCAATATTGGCGATGTATATCCAACAGACATGGCTGCTATTGTAGCGGCTATTGCAAAATTCATTGGCGCAGAAAATGATAAAAAGCTCTAGCTCTATACCATGTTATGAAGCGAAAAAATATACTTTCGAAGAATGCATGGAAAAATGGGAGTCAAAGCGAAATCACTTCCCAAAGATTCTTCTCCGAGATTTGTTTTTACTTTTCCGCGCTATCGTTTCCCTGTGTAAAATCACCTGTATAGAACATGGTGAGCACCATTGTGCAGACAGTGATTTTATCAGAAAACCTATGCGCGTAAATCGCCTGGGCAGAAGTGATTGAGCCATTTTTAGTTGACGCGACCCTCTCTTGAAGGCTGCCCATCTCATTGACTAAAGCAAGTTGGCAGCCCACAGTGCCGGCCATGCGTCCAAGCAAGGCTGTAACTTCAGAGCCTGCTTATATATACCAAAAATGTTGCCTATAAACAGCAGTAGATCCTTGCCACGGAAGTATTCTGCGATTGCCAGCCTTGTTGTGGATGCCGCTATCATCCTCGCACCGAGAGACTCGTTCGCCTGCCCATAACGGATTGGGGCTATGGCTCATTGCCCTCTTTTCCCGCGCCGCGCTTCACAATCAGCCCAATACTTGCTTCCTATTAATAGCGCTATTCTGTAATCACAAAATGAATGGGGGCTGTTGCCCACGGAAATGGAATTGATTACAGAAAGTCTTCAGGAATTATTAGATAAAAACAATTACAACCCAGTAACCATCAAGTTCTATGAGAGGGAATGGAAAAGAATCAAAGTTTTCTGTTTGAAGAATCTGGATGCACTGAGAATGACATGGAATGCGGCTTGAAATACTCTTCTTTCATATGGAAATATATTTCTATCCACCGAAGGCGGAAGGCAGGGTAGCGGAAGACTGCGAACAGACAAAGGCTAAAAAGAAAGCCCTGCGAGCCGAGGAACATAGCCAAAGGCGTGTTTGTTCATGTGAACCAATTGCCAAAAGCCGAACCGAAAAAAGCAGAACGGACAGCCTGATTCTGCGGACAGAAAACAAGCGCATATTACTTTGATGTCTGCGTTGATAATCGGGATAATCATAGCTTCAAGCCGTATGACATTATCAGTTTTCATTCTGCGACCTCTGTTTCTCTAACAAAATCAATCAGGTTCATGATTTTTTCATCCTGTCATTTTCTTGTTTCAGTGCAAAACATGGTGATTAGCTATGCTTGTCTAATTATTACGTTCATTTGCGCTGGCGACAACTCTAAGAGGATGTTTAGTATCTCCTCAAAAGAACAGAAATAAATGACAATACAAACATTTGACAAAATGTGCTCAAATGCCTTTCGCAAACCTTCCACAGCCTCCGGCAATTGTCAGCCCATCCG
>WRIE01000019.1 GCA_009782875.1 Eubacteriaceae bacterium
ATCCATACCAAGTGGTATTTTATATCGTATGTGCAATGCGCCGACTTTCTGTAGTTCTCCAATTGTTTTCACCTCTTCGATTTAGTATTACTAAATCGGCTGAAAACAATTCATCTTGCAAGTCGACCTAAAGGTTTCGCCTGGAAGGCGAGGGTTTTAGACCCATTATACAGACAATAAAATACGCCGAGAGTAAAAAAGCAAACCGCGCATTACAGATAAAATTGTTTAGTTTTAATGATTTCTTTGGGCGAGTATTGCCGCTTTATGTTAATCGCTTGAACAGACACATAACCTTTTGGTATATATCCTTGCGGCGGGTTTGTGATGATATGGGAACATAATCCGCAAACAACCAAAAAAGTTGCCCCGAAAGCCATAAATGTATGGTTCTCCTAATCCACTTAGCATGGATTTTGCCAGCGGTGCAAATAACACAAGTGAAAAACCGAACGCGCATACAATCATTCCCGACGCGAAACCCCGCCTGTCGGGAAACTATTTTTGCACTGCCGTAATGGTAGACATACCGCGATTTTAGACATTTAAACTGTCCCAACACCAAAGCCTCCGACGATGGCGTAAGTAACATACACAAGCCAAGGCGTGTTGCTGGTAACAAAAGCCGTGCACACTATACCAGCTCCTATAGGTACACTTCTTGTCAGCGTGACTTTTTTGGTCCTAGCTTATCCTGTGCGCGACCTTGCATAATAATGCCCAAAACAAACATGGACAGCATTATGGAAGATGTACGCGATGCTGAATTGGCATCCCAATTCAAATGAGCGGCAACCGGCTCACTGAACACGCTCACATATATATGATGCCACGCAAAACTGTATAGCCATTCCTGCGGCTAAAATGCAATATCTATTTTGTTTTGCCATATAAACAATCCTTCTTTCTTTGCGGAATTTATTTGATTTGAGTGCTGTGCCGCAAAGGTCCGGGAAATGCCATGTTTCCCCATATTATTACCTCCGTTTCCAACAAAAATTAAAAAGCGCCCGTAGCAACCATACCGATTGCCATTGGCGCGCTTTTGCCACTAGTTTTACAGGCTTTGGCGCTCCTATGAACAATCGACCACATAAAAAAGAAAAAGCCAAAAAACGAAGTAAAGAATACTTCGCGAAGAGAAATGCAGTAATTGTCAAGCATGTTTTTTCTTCTGTGTTCACATGCCGCATTTGGCTTGTTTGTGTTTGCATCGCCACGGCAGCAATGCCCATCATTTTCCACTAACATAAATTGTAATTAGTCTCAAATTTTTCAATGGGTAATTTTATATTTACTAGCAAATTTTTATGCTTGCCCACAATCCGCATATTAAGCCATTCCAAGGGAAAAATGAAAGCATGAAACCTGGGAGGCTATTGACTACATGCTCAACAAAGTTGAGATCTGCGGAATATCGACAGCCACTTTGCCTAAATTAAGGCACCAAGAAGTGGAAGAGATGCTTGTCAGGCTGAAGAACGGCGAAGAAGACTTGAAAGACGAATTTGTGCGATGTAATCTAAGGCTTGTACTCAGTGTTGTCCAAAAATTCACGCACAAACGCGAAAATTTGGATGATATATTTCAAATCGGGTGCATTGGGCTGATAAAAGCCATCGACAACTTTGATTTCACATACAATGTCAAGTTTTCAACTTACGCTGTTCCTATGATTATCGGTGAGATAAGGAGATACTTGCGGGACAACAGTGTTCTGCGTGTGTCACGGTCATTGAAAGACATTGCGTACAAGGCGCTCAAGCTCAAGGAAATGAGCGGAAATGAGCAAATGACCAACGAGCAGATCGCCCTCGCTTTGGGGATCGATAAAAAGGATGTCGATATCGCTATTGATGCGACTGTCGAGCCATACTCATTGTTTGAGAGTGTGTACAACGAGTCCGGCGAGAATGTCGTCCTCCTTGACCAGATCAAGGATGAGAAAAGCAATGAGGAAAGCTGGTTGGAAAAAATCGCTCTTGTAGAAGCTGTTTCCCAATTGAATGAAAAAGAAAAATCTGTCGTCAACATGCGCTACTACCAAGGCAAGACCCAAATTGAAGTTGCCGAAGAAGTCGGCATTAGCCAAGCGCAGGTGTCTAGAATTGAAAAAAACGCCATTGAGCGCCTTAAAAAGCACATAGCGGTCTGCGATTAAACAGGCCGCTATGCTGTTGCAACTAAAGCGCTTGCAATAATTTGATCTTTTCTTCGATTGGCCCATCAAAAATGTATGATCCAGACACAAGGGCATCCGCTCCGGCTTTTGCTGCCAAAGGGGCGCTTTTGCCATTGATGCCGCCGTCAACCTGCAGGATGACAGGCCTTTTGCGCTTGTCGATTTCTGCCCTGATTGCAGCAATTTTCGCCAAGGATGAGGGAATGAAAGACTGCCCTGCAAAACCTGGCTCTACGCTCATCACGAGTATCATATCAACAAGTCCATAAACCTCATCTAGCATCGAGACTGGAGTCGCTGGATTCAAAGCTACCCCTGCCTTTGATCCAAGGCTCTTTATCAATTCCAAGGTTCTGTACAAGTGCCTGTCTGCTTCGAAATGCACTGTGATATAGCCGCTTCCAGCCTCGGCGAATTGTGGGATAAAACATTCCACGTTTTCAATCATCAAGTGGGTGTCAAAAACTAGGCTGGTTTTTTTTCTAAGCTGGCTCACAAGTGCAAACCCGAAGGTCAAATTAGGGACAAAGTGGCCATCCATCACATCTAAATGGAGCATGTCCGCGCCAGCAGCCTCTAAGCGGGCTACATCCCTTTC
Organism: Eubacteriaceae bacterium; assembly: GCA_009782875.1. Classification (GTDB taxonomy): domain Bacteria; phylum Bacillota; class Clostridia; order Eubacteriales; family Anaerofustaceae; genus WRIE01. Next base: position 2,781 of record WRIE01000019.1, read on the forward strand.
TATGTTCGTGAAATCGCATGAGAGAAGAGATGGTGATACAAGCATAAAGAATTCCTCCGTTTTTCAATTATAGCACATCTCGTTTCCCGGCAAGGGAAAAACAGTAGCGCTCTAAATAGCATGCAAGTGTGCTATAATTTCCATATGAGAAATAATCTGATGAATGTAGCACTTTGCCCAATAAATTCGTCATTCGCACAGAGTTGCCTTCCCAGCGTGATTATTGAGACTGAGCTGCAAAAAGTCTGTAAAACAAGCATTGTCAGCTTCAATATCAACATGCGCCCCATGGAGATAGTGCAACAGCTTGCAGATCTTGACGCGGAGTTATATTTGTTTTCTTGTTATATATGGAATGTAGAAACCATAGCCCACGTGGTAAGCGATTTAAAAAAGATCAAGAAGTGCATTATTGCTGTTGGGGGGCCGGAAATCACAGCCTCGCCTAGAAGGGCCCTTGCAAAGATGCCAGAAGTCGACTTTGTTATTGCAGGGGAAGCTGAGTTGGTGATCAGGAATTTCGTTTGCTGCTTGATTGCTGGGGAAAACCCTGCCTACCTCCCAAATGTCTTCACCCACAGCGCCCCCAACAAGCCGGTGCTCGAACAGATATCCTTTTTCCCTGACCGGCTATTCCCATACAACCCAGAAAATGTCGCTGGCCATCTTGACACAGTGATCTATTACGAAACAATGAGAGGCTGCCCACACAATTGTACTTATTGCACTTCAAGCAAAGATAGAAGGCTTTGGTTTGTGCCAATTAGCAAGGTCAAAAATGAGCTGTCTTTTTTTATCCAGCATAGGGCCAAGCTGGTCAAATTCGTCGACCGGACATTCAATACTGACCTTGAAAGGGCTAAAGACATCATCTCCTTTATATTGGAAAATAACATTTCTACGTGTTTCCACTTGGAGCTGCGGCTGGATGAATGCGACAATGAATTGGTTGAGATGTTGGCCAGCTCCCCATATGGCTGGATCCAAGTCGAAGCTGGATTGCAGTCGATAAACCCGCACGCCCTTAGGGCTGTCAAGCGCTTCCACAAATACAGCATATTTACCAACAACATGGCTAAGCTGTGCAGAAACTCGAATATACGTGTCCACTCAGACATAATCGCTATGCTGCCTAACGAGACTTTCTCATCAACACTTGCAGCTATCGATTATTTAGTAGGGCTTGGAACCCACATTATCCAACTTGGATTTCTTAAAATTTTGCCCGGAACCCCGCTGTCAAGGGAAACAGAGCGGTTTGGCATTGTTTGTTCAGAGTATCCGCCATATGAGGTTTTTTCGACAAAAAGCACATCCTATGATGAGTACTCCCAGTTAAAAAAGATTGCTTTTATTATCAACAAATACTACAACTCTGGATCCTTTACAGAAACCCTTGCACGCATCTTTGCCCTTTACAATATTCTGCCTCAGTCATTCTTTGCAGGTTTGGCTAGCTATTTTGATGAGAATGGGTTGATTGGCAGAGACCTGTCTAAAAAGTCTCTTTATGAGCATTTGTTTGATTTTATGTACACAAAAGGGTTTGAATGTTATGAGGAGCTTGCATACGACTATTTAAGAAGCGTCTCGCTTGTTTTGCCGCCGTATCTTGAGCACGCCGTGCAACCTGCCAGCAAGGAAGATGCCTTCGATTTTATAAAGGACAACTCTAATGCCCTGACAGCATTTGGGTCTCTTGAAGGGCTGGCTGCCAAGGAAAAATACAAGAAGATCGCAATTGTGTGCTTTCCAAAAATGTTTGGCGAAGAAATGATCGTATTTGTGGACGAGCCGGAAGAGAAAGTCTACAGCAAACGCAAGTGCGTGCCGGCAAGCCAGCTGACAGCCCCTGCAAACTGATGGCACAACGCCAACATAACCTAGGATTTGCTGGCAAAGCCGCCAGTATTTTTTGCTATCCTCTTGGCGTTCGCCTGCAATTGTCCCAAGCCTCGCCAAGCGAGTGCGGTGTTTCCGAAGCGGCTGTCGAACTCCTCCTTGCTTGCATTTAGAACCCATTCAATATCCAGGAACGCCGAGTCAACACTTCCTATGAATACGGAGTTGTCCTGGGCAAGCGGCAAAGGATTGTTGTATGGGCAAGCAAGGTTGCACAAATCACAGCCCCATATATATCCTTGGGTGTCGATATTGTCCGCATCCAACGCTTGGGTCGCATAGGAAATGCATTTTTTGTAATCAAGATGCGCTTGGCCAAGGGCTCCAGTAGGGCATGCCTTCAAGCAGTTGCAGCAATCCATGCAACTTGCTCTGGAAGGGTCCAATATCGGCATGTTGATGTCAGCATCAAACAAAGCAATGCCTATATAACAAAAGCTGCCTAGTTTTTCATTAATGAGCATTCTGTTCTTCCCAATAAACCCTGACCCGGCGCTATAGGCAACAGCGCGTTCAGAAAGCGGCGAAGTATCGACAAAAATCTTTGCATCGATTCCTTTTGCGCCGTCCCAAAGAGACAAAAACTTGCTTATGCGCTCTTTAACCACAATATGGTAGTCTTCTCCCCGTGCGAAGCGGGCAACCTGCCCAAAGTTGCCTAAAGGGCGTGGCATTTCGCTTCCATAGCTGACAAGGAAAGCGGCTATGGATTTGGCATTTGGCCATAATGCCAGGTAATCTGTCTTCAACGCCGGCCTTTTATCGCTAAAGGCGATCTGGCCATCACCTAAATCCTCGAAATGGCTAGACAAAGAGCGCAGCAATCCCAAATCGCACTTTGCTACTTGGTCTATGCCGCATAACTGCGCAACTGTCTCATAGCTACTCCCATTCATAATCAGCAACCATTTTGGCAAATTCATCTACTTGGGATTCCAAGTTCTCAAAACTTGAAGTGTTGTCTATTATCCAAGTAGCGCGCCCCCTTTTTTCTTCGATGGGAATTTGCGCAGCGATTCTCCCATTTGCGTCTTCAAGGCTAAAACCTTTAGCTAAAAGCCTCTGGATCTGGACAACCTCAGTAGCGTATACAAGAAGCACCGCATCAATTGGCGATGTATCCAAGCTTTTTTCAAACAACAAAGGGCAATCGTAGAAAAGCAGCCCGACTCCCGACGAGGCGGCTACTTGTGCTTGGCGCTTGAACTCAGACGAGATCAGCGGATGTAAAATCTTCTCTAGCTCCTCGAGCCTGCTTGTGTCGGAGAATACAATGCTCGCCAATTTTTTCCGGTCAAATCTTCCGTCTTCACCGGCACAATTCTCAAAAGACGACAAAATCGCTTCTTGGGCATATGGCAGTTCAGACACTTCCCTGGATATTTGGTCCGCGTCAACCACAATATGCCCATATTTTTGTGCTAGAATTCTGCATACTGTGCTTTTGCCAGTCGCAATCCCCCCCGTCACACCGATTATCTTCATATGAACCAACAGCGCACAGCCAAACAAAGACGGCTATACGCCTTTTCCTCTCTAGCTAATTGTATTGCTTTTATTACCCTATTTGGCGCCATACCAATCTTTTGAAATGCCGACTTCAGCTACAAGGGGCACAGCCATTTCTGCAGCCGCCTCCATTTGCTCCTTGACAAGGGCAGCCACTTGGCTAGCTTCTTGGAGTGGGCAATCCAACAACAGCTCGTCGTGGACTTGCAGGATCAACCGGGCTTTGAATCCGCCTTTCTCCAATGCGCTTGCCACCTTTGCCATGGCAATTTTCATGATATCTGCAGCGCTGCCTTGTATTGGGGCATTAAGCGCGACACGCTCCGCAAAGGAGCGGATAGTATGGTTTCGCGAATTGATGTCTGGCAAATAGCAGCGCCTGCCATACATTGTCTCCACAAATCCTTGTGCTTTGGCTACCAGGACAATGCTGTCCATATACTCGCGAACACCCGGGAAGCGCTTGAAATAGGCTTGGATGTAGCTTGCTGCGGCTTTCTTTGTGATCCCCAGGTTTTTTGCGAGCCCAAAGTCAGAAATCCCATAAACAATGCCAAAGTTCACAGCTTTTGCGTCAGAGCGCATTTCCTTGGTCACTTCATCCAAGCTTACCGAAAACACTTCGGAGGCTGTCCTTTGATGTATATCCTCGTTGTTCCTGAAAGCTTCGACCATATTTGCGTCCCCTGAGATATGGCTTAGCACCCTTAGCTCAATTTGTGAATAGTCAGCGTCTATTAAAACATTCCCTTCCCCAGAAGCCACAAACGCCCGCCTGATCTGCCTGCCTTCCTCTGTCCTGGCAGGGATGTTTTGCAAGTTAGGGTTTGAAGAGGACAGCCTGCCGGTTACTGTCGCCATTTGGTTGAAGCTTGTGTGGATTCTGCTTGTCCTTGGATCAACCAATTTCATCAACCCCTTGAGGTAAGTGGAGCTGAGTTTGGCAATTGAACGAAGTTCGATCAGCAGGGGGATGATTGGATGGGCATGGGCTATAGATTCCAAGGTCTCTATGTCAGTGGAATAGCCTGTTTTTGTCTTCTTTAGGAAAGGAAGCCCAAGCTCCTCAAACAGAAGGACACCAAGCTGTTTGGGGGAATTAAGGTTGAAATCGGGCCCTTTGTTAGCCAGGCAGAGAATCTGCTGTGAAATTGATGCGATCCTTTCGTCGCTCTCTTCATCAAGGGCAGCAAGCACACTTGTGTCCAGAGCCACCCCATAGGCTTCCATGTCAGATAGGATTTTAACAAGGGGGACTTCTATTTCTTCAAAGACATCTTTTAGCCTGTTTTCACTAATTTGCCCGTACGACTGTTTATATATGCGCCATGTTGCGCTTGCATATTGCTCAAGGGCTTGGGCCGTTAGCTCGCTCTCCCCTCCATCATCAAAGAGAGTCAACTGTTTGGGCTCTTGCTTTGGCGCCAATGAGATGCCAAGGATGCGCATAGATAGATCCTCAATGCCATACTTTCCTAAAGAGGAGTTGGCCACATAAGCTACAAGGGGGGCGTCCACACAATTTATTGCATCTATGCCACGATGGGAAAGCTCTTTTATGTCCTCTTTTAGAAAAGGGGAAATCTTGCGAATAGAGCCATCCTCAAAAAAGGCTTTGATTGCCTCCCATCCAGCGTTTAAAACCAAGATAGCCTGGCCATCAGAGCACAAAGCGATGCTGCCTCTTTCAAAGTCCAGAAAGTATGCGAGCTCGCTATCGAGCCCGGCTGGAAATGAATCCAGGAGCGTATACTCGAAATCCGGGATTTGGCCAACGCCTGCGTAAACAGGCTCTTCAAAGCCGATGGTTTTGATAATGGAGTTTAGCTTGTATTTCCCTAGCTCTTCGAGAATTTCAGGTTTTTTGAATGTGAAGAGACCTGCGCTGGAATAATCGACCTGCTCGGGATGCGAGCGCCTTATCGTCGCAAGGTCTTTTGACAAGTAGGCGATAGCTTTGCCGTTTTCGAGCCTCTCGAGCAGCTTGCCTTTTTGGCTGCCCAAGTTTTCGTAAACACCGTCCAATGATCCGAATTTCTGGATCAGCGACAAGGCTGTCTTCTCCCCTATACCGGAAATACCGGGGATGTTGTCCGATGTGTCGCCCATAAGGGCCTTGACATCAATCAACTGGCTTGGCTCCAAGCCATAAGCCTGCTTGACATATGCTTCATCAACCTTGATCGTGTCGGAAACTCCGCGTTTTGAATAAGCTATACGAGTGTATGGACCTGCCAGCTGGAATGAATCCCTGTCTCCAGTAACAACCACGCACTCATAACCTAATTCCTCAGAGACGAGGCTGACACGGCCTATAACATCGTCTGCTTCGAATCCTTCCTCGCTTGCCACGCATACGCCTGCCATTTCCAACAGCCCCTTGATCACAGGCAGCTGGGCTCGGAGGTCTTCAGGCATAGCTTCCCTATGCTCCTTATAGCCCTCATAGTCGCTTTTGCGGAAAACAGGAGAGATAGAGTCAAAAGCGGCAAACAGGTAGTCAGGCTTTTCGTCTTCCAATAGTTTTAGAAGCATTGACAAAAAACCATGCACTGCGTTGGTTGGCGTGCCGTCAGGGGCTGACATGCCTTTGATCGCATAAAAAGACTTGTAGATTAGCGAAAAAGAATCTATGATAACTACTTTTTTTCCCAATATAACCACCTTGATGCGGGTTTGAAGGATAACAAACCAGCTTGTATTATGTGACATACGCCCACCACTAAGCGCCGCGCTCGTTTATCAAGCGCTTTGGCTTGAAGCAGGGTTTCTCGTTCGAGGCCGTTGTTTACCAACCAGCAAGCACCGTAGCCTGGTTTCCTTTGTATTTTGCACCTGTCGCTATAGCCAGCCAACAGCCATTTATTATCTCAGGGAGCCTACAAACTCGGCTATCCTCTCCATGCCTTCCATAATTTCATCGAAAGATGAGGAATACGAGAGCCTGACATGGTCAGCGGCTCCAAAAAACTCTCCAGGCACACATGCCACATGCGATTGCTCAAGCAGCATGTTGGCGAATGATATGCCGCCTGTGATTTGCCCGCCTTTTGCAATTTTGCCCACTAGGCCTTTTATATCAACGAAGAAGTAAAAAGCCCCCTGTGGCCAGGAAAAACCTAGGCCAGGAATTTTTGAAAGCGCATCACCCATCGCTTTTCTTCGTCTTGCATATTCGGTTTTTGTCCCTTCGAGGAAATCCTCTCCATGCGCAAGTGCTTTTGCCGCGGCATACATGCTGACAACAGACGGATGGGAGACCGTGTGGCTTTGGATAATGCCCATAGCATCAATAATATGCTGCGGGGCGGCAGCATATCCTACACGCCAACCTGGCATCGCATATGATTTTGAAAAGCCGTTGACCAACACCACAGCATCTTTTGCGCCAGCATGGCTGGCAGCCATTGACACAAATTGCGAGTTTCCGTATACGAACTCGCTATATATTTCATCACTAATGATGTAAATGCCTTCCTCAAGACACGTCTCCAAAAGCGCACCCAGCTGCTCTTTTGTATATACTGCGCCTGTGGGGTTTGAAGGGTTGTTAAGGACAAGCGCCTTTGTCTTAGGAGTGAGAGCCATCCTCAAATCGTCCGGGTCTAACACAAACCCTTTTTCTTTCTTAGTGGGCGCCAACAGCGGGACAATACCAGCGATCTTTGCCATCTCGGAGTAAGAGACCCATGCCGGCACAGGTATAATTATCTCATCGCCCTCTGAGCATAATGCTTGCAACGTTATGAAAAGCGCTTGTTTTGCCCCCGATGTAACTATAGTTTCCGATGGGCTGTAGCTAACCCCAAAACGCCTTTCCAGATACACTGACAGCTCGCTGCGGAGCTCAGGCAAGCCCTCTGCAAAGGTGTATTTTGAGTAGTTCAGATTGATAGCTTCTATCGCTGCTTGCTTAATATGGCCAGCAACATCGAAATCCGGCTCCCCTGCCCCAAATGATATCACCTTTAGCCCTTGCGCACTCAACTCGGCCGCCTTTGATGAAATCGCCATTATGGCTGAAGCCTCAATGTTTTCTATCCTGTTAGAAAGATCCCTCATTGTCACAATTCCTTCCTTATGCCAAAAACTTTACTTGATGAAGCATGCATGGCCGAAACTGTAGAACATGTATTTTTCCTTGATAGCTGCATTGTACATCTCCAAAGCTTCTTCCCTGCCCATAAAAGCAGACACCAGCATTAGCAGCGTCGACTCAGGCAAATGGAAATTTGTGATGAGCGCGTCCACTGCTTTGAACTTATATCCTGGATATATGAATATGCCTGTTTTGCCTTTTCCTGGCCTAAGTATGCCGTCCTCGCCAGCACAGGTCTCCAAGGTCCTGACGGATGTCGTGCCCACAGCCACAATGCGGCCGCCGGCGCTCCTTGCTTTGTTAATTGAATCAGCAACATCCTTGCTTAGCTCATATTCCTCTTCATGCATAACATGGTTTGAGACCAGCTCTTCCCTTACAGGCCTAAAAGTCCCGACTCCCACATGCAAGAGCAAATATGCGATAGCAACACCCTTCGCTGCAATTTGCTCCAGCAATGCTTTGGTGAAGTGGAGCCCTGCAGTCGGCGCAGCCGAGCTGCCTTGCACCTGGGCATAGACTGTTTGGTACCTTTCATCGCCAGCAGTGGTTTTTTTGATATATGGCGGAAGCGGGGTGGCCCCAATAGACTCTAGCAGGCTTTCGACAGGGGTGTCAAAATCAGCAACCCTGATGCCTCCCTGCAAAATCCCTGTAATTACTGCCTGGGCAGCGCCAAATTTGATTTTGCTTCCCACTTTAGCTTTTCTTGCAGGTTTTAAGAGCATCTCCCACCCTTCGCCCCCGGAAGGCCCCAATACTAGCGCTTCAACTGCCGCGCCATTGGATTCAAACGTCCCAAACAACCTTGATGGCATGACTTTTGTGTTGTTGAGGACAAGCACATCCCCTGCCTCAAGGTATGATACCAAGTCGCAAAACAGCTTATGCTCAATCAATCCGGATTGCCTGTCATAGACAAGCATCCTTGACCGGTCCCTTTGCGGCTCGGGGTTTTGGGCAATCAGCTTTTCAGGAAGATCAAAGCTATAGTCGCTTTTTTTAATTCCGCCCTCGCTCACAACACCTCACCGCCTTCGCCTAAATCTTCAGCAAAGAATGTGCCTTGTTCCGCAGCCAAGCCAAAGAGCGAATATGCCATCCGGGTCGCAACCCTGCCCCTGGGGGTCCGCATGAGATATCCCCCTTGCAACAAGTACGGCTCATATACATCCTCTATGGTGTCTTTATCTTCTCCGATAACCGCACTCAAGGTTTCGAGCCCCACAGGGCCTCCAGAAAACTTGAAAACCAGTGCACGCAGCAGCTCAATATCATTTTTATCCATGCCTAACTCGTTTACACCAAGTATCTCCAATATCTCACCAACTTCGCTTTTGCCAATCGACTCCAAACCCATGACTTGGACATAATCCCTTGCCCTTTTCAAAAAACGGTTTGCTATCCTCGGCGTTCCCCTGCTGCGCTTTGCAAGCTCGATAGATCCTTCTTCCTCCAAGTTAGCCCCAAGTATTTGGGCAGACCTAGCCAATATTTTCATTAGCTCCCCATTGGTGTACAGCTCAAGGCGGTTCACGATGCCAAAGCGGTCCCGCAGGGGGGCGGAAACCATCCCTGCCCTAGTAGTAGCCCCAACAAGGGTGAAGGGCTGCAATTCGATGCGGATCGACCGGGAATTGGGCCCTTTGCCTATGACAATGTCCAGAGCATAATCCTCCATTGCAGGATAAAGGACTTCCTCAACAGTTTTGCTCAGCCTGTGGATCTCGTCGATAAACAAAACCTCATTCTTTTTCAGAGATGTCAAAATTGCCGCCAAATCCCCTGGTTTTTCAATAGCCGGCCCACTGGTCACTTTGATGCCTACTGACAGCTCATTGGCTATTATGTGGGACAACGTTGTTTTCCCGAGGCCCGGGGGGCCGTACAACAGCACATGGTCAAGCGCTTCTCCGCGCAGTTTGGCAGCCTCGATGAAAATTTTCAAAGATTTTTTAACTGGCTCCTGCCCTGTGTACTCGCTAAAGGTTGAAGGCCTCAAGCTGTTTTCAACTGGCTCTTCCCCTTCTCGCTCCCTTGAAGTCACTATTCGGTTTTCCATGATCATGCTCCATGCCGAGCAAGAGCCCCTGCAACAAGGTCCTCAATGCTCATATTTTCAATATAGGCTTTTTCGACAAGCTCTGCAGATACTCTTCTATCCAGCCCCAGGGAAACCAGGGCTTCAAGCCCGTCTGCCTTTACCCCGCGCCATGCGGAACTTCCAGCCTGGATATCCCCTACAGGAATACTCCCCCACTGGGACAGTTTGTCCTTTATATTTATAATAATTAATTCTGCCAATTTTTTGCCAACACCAGGTGCTTTTGACAGCATCGCAACATTGGAGCTGCCAATATGGGCGCATAATTCATGAGCCTCAAAAGTGGAAAGCATCCCAAGGGCGGTTTTTGCCCCGACCTTCGACACCGAGAGCAATTCCAAAAAAACCAGCCTCTCAAACTCGTCATAAAATCCATATAAGAAAATGCCATTCTCCGTCGCTGAAAGATATGTAAAAACTTTCACTGGCGAAGGGGCTTCTGCCAGCCTCGCGGCGCAATTTGACGAACAGGACATGGCAACCCCAATTGCGCCACAATCCAAAACCATCCCGTTTTTGCCATCAAAACGGGCATTGCCCACCAAGTAGTCTATCAACGGCTGCCACCTCCAATTTCCAAATCGATAACCTCCTCGCCAAGGATGGCTATATCCATTTTCTTGCCAGCGATTTGGGATAGCTTACCAGGCAAGTCCATTAGCACAGAACCAAGAGCCAAAAAAACCACAACAGGCTCATCCATGCTGTAATCAATCTCCACAATACGGCAGCCAGATTGCTCCAATAAAGTCGTTTGCCGATCATAATCCTTGTGGCTGGCCTGTATCCGGCATCGAAACCCCTGATTTCGCTCAACTATTGCCGCATTCTTGAGGGCAAACGAAGCTGCGTTTGAGTAAGCCCTGGCAAGCCCGGAAGCCCCAAGTTTGACTCCTCCAAAGACCCTTGCCACAACGACAACAACATCAGACAAATCCATTTGCTCAATCGCGCCCAAAATCGGTTTGCCCGCTGTGCGGGCAGGCTCGCCTGCATCAAAAAACTTCACAACTTGCCGATTGTCCCCAAAAGCGTAAGCATACGCCACATGCCTTGCATTTACATTTGCTTTCTTCTGGGCATTTATATACTCGATCGCCTCTTCAGCGGACTGCGCGTTCTTGGCAAAGGAAGAGAATACCGAGCGTTTTATTTCAAGCTCTGCGCTTGACTCTCCACTTATAGTCAGATAAGAACCCATGTTAAGATTATAGCGCTTCTGTTTACTCTAATAAGCAACTTGTAGGCAATTGGCTTGCAGGCTAAGCGGACATTTTGGGAGGCGCCATTGCCCATTACTTAGCTTCTTGCTTGCTATATAAAGCATTCGCATGAAGTTTGCATTTGACCCCAAATTATTCTGAATTTTGTTAAAATGGAATTTGCAGACGTTAGTATAAAACTTCTTTGCTAGACTAACAAAATAAAGCAGTTGGTGTTTTGCGTGGGCAAAGGCTCTTTGATGCAGATAATTAATTTATGAGTATCGATTTTACCCAAGAGAAATTGCCGCTGTGCAAATACTATAGTGGCGAGCGCCAAAGGATGCCATGCCATTTGCTACAGACAAGGTTTGTTTGTATTTATGGCATAAGCTTATAAAGCCAGATTTAGCGTGAATTGTTAAGAACACAGTGTCCCGCGAACACTAGAAAGCATAAAGTATAAGAGCGCAAAAAATGGGGGCTTGGCGCCCCCATTTTTGTGTTTTTTAGATCCACGTGTAAGTAATTTAATTCTACAGCGTACTAGGCGCCTGGAGTGCTATGCGTTAGCTTTGGCTTCCGCGGCTTCTTTTGCCCTTTGGGCGTTGATCGCTGCTGCTTCCCGGGCTTCCTGCTCATTGACGTTATATAGCAGGAGATAGGAGAGGAACGCAATCACGTAGAATGCGGTCACTATCATGCCCCAGCTGCGCACGAAAAGAGCAGTGTCGGGAATTGGTCCGCCTAGCTCAGCAGGGCGGTTCACATCGTACATCGACCTGCCCAGAACCCATGCGAGGGACGGTCCAGAGGAAATAAAGCTGACCTTTGAAGAAATGTTCTGTATCATTACCACCATAGGCCTTAGGTCTTTCCCAGTGTCGCGCATTGTAATCTCTGCTATGTCGATATAGAAATTTGCCCCGTGGGTCATCTGTATCAGCAAGGCTGACTGGGTAATGGAGGCAAGAACAAGATAGACAATAGGCCTGCCGTCTGCGGTGAAGATCATAATAATATAGACAACTATGCATATAAGCTGCGCAAGGAGGGCGGAATTGCGCTTGCCGATCCTGCGTGAGATCTGCGGGACAACCAGCGAGGCGCCCATCCCTACAAAAGAGGAGAGCGTGCCTTGCACTGAGGTCCACAGCGTGTTGCCGCAGGAATAGCGATAGTAGTAGATCACTGCAACGGCGATAGCCTGTGTGCCGAAGCTCCTGACCATGTCGCCCAAGAGGAGCCCCCATACCGCTTTTTGCTTGAAAGCAGTTACATACATATCAAGCAAACTGATGTTTGCGGTAGAGCCTGTGGCTGTTTTCTTGTCCGGGTCATACTTGTCGTATTCGTCGGTCACTTTGAAAATCATAATCGCCCCAGAAATTCCAATAGCTGCATATACAATTTGGAGTATAAAATATCCGTTAAACCCTTTTTCTAGCAATACTTGGATTATTGGGAGGGTGGCGGCGCTGGTTATAATTCTCGAAAATTGCGTTGATTGGTTGTTTCTGGATGTAAGCGTGATCCGGTTTGTCGGGTTCGGGCCCGCAATTTTGGTGATCATGTTGGCGCGGGCAATCGTAAGGAAATTCATCGGGAAATGGATCATGCAATAGCCTACAATAACGAAAGCAAACTTGACGCTCAAACCAAGATTAGGATTCGCAAAGGCTATTATGCCACCTAAGCCAGAGACGACTTGGCAGCCTAATAGGAATGGCCTGACAGCGCCATACTTTGTGTTTGACTTTTGTATAATAGGCCCGGCAAAGAAGTTGCATATCAGGTCTGCGATGCGGGCGACAGAGAGCACTCCCGCCATCTGGGCGGCAGTCAAGCCTCCGTATTCTGTAACAAAGAAAGATAAATATGTCTGGATAAAAATGGTGAAGCTGGCGCATGTGCCCTGTATGAACCAAAGGATTGGCATTCGTTTGGGCAGCGTCATCTCAGTTTCAACTTGGACTGCAGGTGTTTGTTGGCTCATCTAGTTTTTCTCACTCTCTTTCATTATAATAATATCGTTTGAACTGGTATTACTGGTAAAGCGCTGGTGTGAAAGTCTTGCGGCATATCCTCCTCTCTGCATAAAAAATGAAATAAGACCTCTGTAAAGCATTGCCTTAAAAGCTATTTCTACTTCGAAAAGCAGGCTGCTCTCTTTGTAGATCGTTCCAATCAAGATCGGGTTTGCCTGGCAGCTAGTGGGGGTGACGGGTTTGGCTAGGAGATTTTTCCCGAAGGCTCAAGCGAGAAGCTGAATGGTCTTTATGCAGTCCCCTATGAAGTGGATTTGCTTAATCCCTGCGGCTACCCAGTGTTTTTTCAATTGCGCCTACATTTTAATTAAGCTGGCTTGCCTGCATTCCCATAACCCGGTTAGAGTCTAAAGGCATTAAAATCATTACGGCATATGGCAACTGCTGTAAAACGAAAATGCCAATCCAAGCAATTCGATGATAGCATTTTTTAAAAAAAAACTCAATCGTAATTTAGGCAACCGTAGTATTTATATGTACCGGGTGAATTGTTTAACTAAATTTACCCATGCCACCGCAAGTTGGCGCAAACTAGAGATGAAAACAGGGAAATGTGCTAGTTTGGCGCATTTTTGGGGATAATCTATCATCGATTGAATCCAAACATCATTCTACATTTTATTTTTTTTACCCAGCAATATTATATTGACATGCCTAAGTTAAATCAATATTATTAACTAAACAACTTAGAACATAAATATTGTATAAAAAATCTATCCTGAAAATAGCCCATAAATACTGCAATTAGTGCGATTAATACATATATTCATCAAAAGCAGGCTAAGGCGCTTTTCATGGTTGTTGGTAATGGAAAACATGTAAAACTTCTACTTGATTTCATTTACCAGGTTAAAGCAAGATGCACCCTTAAAATGCTAATCGCATGCTGCCAGTCAGGCATATTGGCCCTGAATGCCTTAGGCATCTAGGCATTTTAAAATAAAAAAGATGGCTAGGCAAACAACCAGCTTCTTAGCCTCCAATGGGGCTTGAAGCGAGATAGGGAGCTTGTGGTGAAATTTAGACACATGCTCTAGTTGAATAGGCATCATAGCGCTTAACGCACTACTTTGTGCAAGAGTATATAGCTACTACCTGCTACCGGATGCTGCCTTTATCCTGTGCTCTACAGTTTTATTATAATCAAGAGTTCAAAGAGGCTAGAACAGTACTGTAACACGCAAACCCGTGGATAACTTTGGCGAAGCGTAGCTAACCTTGGCATTAGGGGGTGTGTGCAAATTTCACAAACGTTATGGGCGCAGCGCAAGAGGGGGCTACTTCTCCTGTGTTTCACTATAAAAAAAACTGGAAAAGAGGTAATCGCGATTCCTCCCCGCCTAGCAGCGGCATATGCCGGCGAAAGGGGAAGGGGATCTTCGCGCAAGAATGATGAAAGAAGAGGTCAAATTACTGCAAGACGAACGGATCCAAAACTACAAGGATTTCTACAACAACATTATTCCTAAGAGAATGCCGATTGGTTTGTCAATTCCCGACAGGGTTATAGCCGCACGCTTAGGGCTAAGCGGCATTGACATCCACTACTCGCCATCTGTCCTTGATGACGAGAAACGCAAGTTGGCAAGCATGTTCTACTCTGACACGAATCCTTTCTCGGCAGGAGCCACTATCCTTAGCAGAGGCCCAGGATTCTTCAATCTCATGAAGAGCCAGTCATTTGTTATGGCGCAAAACGGGTTTATGCAGCATCCAGAGGTCATTGGAATGCATGCTGACGAGTACCAGCAGCTAATAGACGACCCAATGTCCTTGCTTTATGATGTTGTCATTCCACGCCAGTACAAAACCTTTGGCATGAACGCTGCCGCCGCAGTCAATTATTTCAACATGGGAATGGCTTGGCTAAGGACAGTCACTGAAGAAGCCGCCCCAGTTGTGCGCGAGCTCAATGAAGAGTACGGATACTGGCCAGGCGCGCCAAGAGGCTCAAGCACAGGCAGCGTCGCGCCCTTCGACTTTATCGCAGACCAGCTGCGCTCCTTCTCTGAAATCTCAAAAGACATAAGGCGCAACAGGCAGCAAGTCATAGAAGCTTGCGACGCTCTAGTGCCTTTGATGTTCGACTGGGGAATGCCCACCGCCCCCGACCGCCAAGGCAAGGTAGGAATCCCGCTGCACATGCCTACATTCATGCGCGAAAAAGACTTCTCAGAACTCTGGATGCCTTCATTCCTAAGGCTGGCTGAACAGTGGGCAGCGCGCGGAGTAAGGACCCGTATATTCTGCGAGGACGATTGGACGAGGCTGCTTGACAGCATCCAAGACATGCCATACAATTCCGAACTGCAATTCGAGTACGGCGATTTCCAGACGATCAAGGACAAGATCGGGCCGAAATATATCATAACCGGAATGTTCCCTCTCCATTATGTGGGACGAGCCACAGTAGAAGAGATGCTTGACAAGGCGAAGGAGATGCTCGACATCATGTTGCCAGGCGGCGGATACTTGTGGGGCTTTGACAAAGGGCCTCTCGTTGCTGGTGATATCAACATTGACAACTACGCTGCCCTCGGAGAGTTTGTGCGAGACTATGCGGTCTATGACAATGCAGGCGAGACCTATGGGCAACCGACTAATTTTGAAAACTATACGATTGACCCGTCAATCGAGGTCCTGCCAGACTCGCCATACATCTTCAACTGGGACAGGTTCAAGAAAGAATATCCGCTAGTTCCTGACTCCGCAGAGAAACAGTTCAAGTTGCTCCAAAAAGCCCAGCTTGATACTATGCTGCAGCTTCTCAGGTAGCAAATTTGCAACAAAGGACAAGGTGAATTCGCAAGCCAAACATATGGTTCCAGCTGTGGCTTCTGAAGCATAACAATAGAAAATGCAGCCTTTTGTTGCCTTTTGCCTTGTCCTGACATGCTCTCTAACCCGCCGGCACGGTCTGTGGACAGCTTGGAGCAATTCCATGTTTTAAGCCTTGGACTTGCCAGCGCGGCTTTCATATCTTCCGTAAGCTTTAGTTAAGCAAAACTGCAGAGTCTGCTTATACGAGCAAGAAATGCCGCAGACCGTGTCCATTCCTTTTGTAAGCATATCTGGGTTATATACGTAAATCCCAAGATTTTCATTATTTCCCAAAGCCATTGGGTTTTGGCTGGCATGTATTGCCATACAATTCACCGCTGCAAAAATAGTGATTGAATTATTTGAAAAAAAATGATACCATTAAAAAAAGAAGCTTCGATTTGCTTATTCTATTTAGCTTGGCAGCAGTTGCTTAATGCCCGTCGATGCCTTAGGTTTAAACCCGGTTATGCAACCAGCTTTCTTCTATTAATACCATCGAGATGTGTGGCAAGGCTTGCACGCCAGCGCTTCTCCGGCTATACCAGTCCAAACAATAAAATATGATGAAAGAGAGTGAGTAAAACTAAATGAGTCAACAAAACCCGGCAGTCCAAGTTGAAACTGAAATGACGCTGCCTAAGCGTATACCGATGCTTTGGTTCATCCAGGGCGTATGTTCCAGCTTCACCACTTTTATCCAGACATATTTATCTTTCTTTGTTACCGAATACGGAGGTTTGACTGCCGCCCAGATGGCGGGAGTGCTCTCTGTCGCCCGCATCGCAGACCTGGTATGCAACTTCTTTGGCGGGCCAATAATCCAGAAGTCAAACACCAAGTATGGAGCTGTCAGGCCATTCCTATTAGGCTGCCAAATCGTCTCTGGCTTAGGTGGCATAATAGCCTTTGCGAATCCAAATTTTGGCGGCTTGGCTGCCAAATTCGCTTTCGTGATTGTAGGCTATTGCATGATCCACTTCCCGATGAACTTCCTTACGGTTGCCCGCGCCAATATGATCACCAAAATTGCGGGCCCGAACCCGACAAACCGGATCACGCTTACATCTAGGCAAAACCAAGCGATGCAATTCGCGAGGATTATAACCAGCGCCGCCACGCTCCCAGTAATCCAGATAATGCTCGATAAAGGGTTCAATGGATATTTCCTGCTGCAAATAGTATATGCAGCTATCGGAATTTCCGGGGCGATCATGATTTTCAAGGTGACCGACGAGTACGACAAATACGACCCGGACAAGAAAACGGCTTCAGGCTCCACAGCCAACATCAGTGTGCTTGACATGTATGTCACCGCTTTCAAGCAAAAAGCAGTATGGGGATTGCTTCTAGGCGACATGGTCAGGAGCTTCGGCACACAGGCTATCGCCGTTTCCGTGATTTACTACTACCGCTACTCTTGCGGCAACACATTGTGGACCTCAGTGCAAGGCACGCTGTCATCTTTCGTTGGAATGGGCGCCTCGCTGATTATCCCGCAAATCTCCCGCAGGATAGGCAAGCGCAATTCCGCCCTCCTTACCCCGCTTATATGCATAATTGTCTATATAATAATGATTTTCACCGCAGACGGCAGGCCTATTGTCTATCTTGTTATTGCCTCCATTGCCCAGTCAGCATTGGTAATATCAACGACCCACGGTGCAAATTTCTATATCGACATAGCAGAGATTACAATGCGAGACACAGGAAAAGACCTCAGGCCGATGGTGGTAATGATACAAAACATTTCTGCAAAGGTCAGCTTTATTTCCTCAGGCCCGTCCCTCGCCTGGGTTCTTGGCAGGTCGATGTACGATGTGAACAGAGCCGCTGAGCTCGGCGGACCCATCCCCGACACATCACTTTTCGTGCGTAGCTGGGGCATTTTAGTGACCGTTTTCTACGTGATTTCGTTCCTCTCCTATTTCCTGCTTTATAGAGTCGACGAGCAGGAAGCCCGGGAAGCAGCGGCGATCAACGCCCAAAGGGCAAAGGAAGCCGCGGAAGCCAAAGCTAACGCAAACGCGTAGTAGGCGCCTAGAACGCAATAAAATTGAACTGGATTTACCCACACGACAAAGCGCTGTTTGAACAACTATAGAAATAGAAATGAGTCGCACACCTCAAAGATTAAAAAACTGGCCTCTTGCCGCTTTACAGCGGCAAGAGGCCAGTTTTTTAATCTTTGTATCTTTTCAAGCGAGATAAACCATATTGCATACAAGTGTATTGGCATGCGGGCTAAAAAAGTGTAACGGCTCAATTTTGCACTGAATGAGCCAATCATCCAAAGCGCTATTGGAACCCGAGCTTGCCTGTTTTAAAAGAGCATCTTCATAACATCTATTCATGGCAAGGCACTATATGGCAACCTCGCACAATGCCAGCTTCAAGCCCTTCGCGTAAAAAGACTGAAAATAAATGTTGTGCATATATAGCTTGAAGGAGCATTAGGACTGGATTGAACTGTTAGCCTTCCCAATACGCAAACAAAAAAAGGCAGAGCCACCAAACTCTGCCAAGCAAGACTTATCGCTAATGTGATACATACTAGCAGCCCCAAAGACGACTTAATGCCCTAGTCTCGGTTATACATTCCTTTTAAGGCACAGCATATGCCAGAGGCGATAGATAGAAGATAATAGCCAAAGCAAGAAAGCTGTGCATACGGTTGATACGGTTTTGCGAATGTGTGGTTTCTATTTCTCAAGCCGCCTAAGCTTGCGCTAAAGCTCTGCACGAATTTATGTGCCGGCTTGTTTGCGATATTTCGATATTGGCGGCAGGAATCCAGCAGATCCCTGCGTGAGCTGTTTTGCCAGCATTTCAACATTGAACTTGAGTCTAGAGTGGATGGGAGAGGCGCTTATTTTCTTTGTGCCCGTGGAACTTAATCCATAAGCGGAAAATATTTAGCCACGCCATCCTGAAATCACCTGCGCCCCGCCCTGCCTTTGAATGGAGTTTAAATGCTGTGCTTTCTATTTAAGTGTCAGGATTAATCCGTGGCCATGCCCATCTTCCCACTCAAGCGGCAATGTCAGGATCTCTCCAGAAATCGAGCCCTCAACATCTTCTCCATCGACTGTGAAAACAATGGTTTGGCCGCTTTCAGCATAAGTGCCTTTAAAGGAATAATGAGCAAGCTGGGCTGTGAAAGACCCGCTCTTGCGCAATACAATATCCTGGTAACCATCAGTGTAGACCCTGTTCCCTTTTTGCCAGTTGGATATTAGAAAAAAAATAGCTACACTGGCAATCACAACCACGATGGAAACACCGATTGTGGTGTTTCTCTTGCGTTTTGCCTTGGCAATAGCGTCTGCTTCCCGTTGCCTTTTATTGATATTCGGGTTCGCTTTCTTTTTTGCAGCCGGCTGCTTTTGCTGTTTCTTTTTTTGACTCATTAATTTCCACCCTTGTTTGATTATTATGCTTATTGCTTGCAAGCAAATGAAGTATTTGCATTTTATTGCCCCATGAATTAAAAAACTTGCAATGTAATTGCCGATGAATCCGACAATGTAAATTAATTATAGCGCTTTTACTTGTGCACTAATAGCGCATATATCTAACTAGATTAACTAGATTGGCCAACCAGCGCAACAAGGATAATTTATAATGTCCAAACAAGATCCAATTAGCAAGCAGAGATGTTTCCAATCAACCATATGCGATGTAGAAAGAAGCAAGTGTCACTACAAACATCAAAACTGCCACCAAACCGCCAACTTTCACATAGTCGCTAAACCGGTATCCTCCTTGCATTGTCACAGTGATAGGGGCGGTGGCGTATGGGGAAATAAATGATAGATTGAGCGACATAACCAATGACATGACCATACCTCTGCCATCATAGCCCAGCTCTTTGCATATCGAAAGTGCTATCGGCGCAAGAATTGTCATTACTGTGGCAGGGGTTATGGCATTGGAAAGAATGAAGCCTATCAAGGAAAAAATGGAAATCAGCTTAAAAAAAGAAATTTCTGACCCAAACAAGTAAAGGATGCTATTTGACAAAATCGAACCTGCCCCGCTTTGTGACAATCCAGCTGCAATGCCAAGACCCCCTGCCAAGATCCACAGTGTGCTCCAGTCCATTTCTGCAAATACAGTCCTTAGTGATATACATCCGGTTCCAATGCAAAAGAGGGCGGCTGCCATAGCAACTGCGCCGGGAGTCCAAACATCTATGGAGAATCCCACAGTCATCACAACGATGAGCGCTACAGGCATCCATGTCTTCCATGCTGGAACTGGTTTTCTTGACTTGATTGCGGGCTCGCCGTTTGCTGGCTTCTCATGGAAGTCAAAGACGCGTTTTTGAAGCCGATACCCTATGGTTCCATAAAACAACAAAAATATTAGAAAGCGGGGAATCGCAAACCATGTTATGTCCCAGAAACCCATAGGCACCATGCCAAACTCAATCAAAAACGCTTGCCCGATTAGGTTGGGAAAAGAGCCCACAAGCGTCAGGCTGCCACCAATCATAGAAGCGAATCCCATACACATAAATACGTTCTTTTTTTTGATTGCGCCATTGGAGACGGATGCAGCTGCAGCCACCATAGGCATCATTATTACCACTGTCGCCAAGTTGCTGGCAAACGCAGCGGATATTGCCGCGACAATTGCGCAATACAGCATAAACTCTTTCTCGTTAGCTTCTGTGACTCTGATAATCCACCTTCCAATACGGTGGGCAGCGCCAGTCTGGAATATAGCTGCACCAACAACCTCAGAGCCCATGACCATCATTGCCATATCACTGCTAAACCCCGAGAATGCTTCAGGAAAAGAAACAACCTTGAAAATGCCCATAGCCAATGCTGCGCCCAAAGCAGCTACCGGAACCGGGATGACCCTTGTTATAAAACAGATAATGGACAGGCTTGTGATTATAATCGCTATTGTGCTTGTTGCCATAACAAATCCTCCAAGTGCCAACCTGTAGAAGCGGGAACGGAACCAGAGTTTATCCCACTTGCCCAGGTTTTTTTAGTATAAAGATAAGTATGCGCCACAAAGCCCTTATCCGCACATAAGCGTGCTTTTTTGCTTTATTCGAACCAAATTCCATCGATTTACGGCAACTTGGGTCCTATGGGCTGAAAAATATTAGCCAGGAATAATATCGAGCGCCCATATGCTTTCTATGCATTTTGGGATTCCTGCTGCCGCTGGCTGCCAGCAGCCACAAACGGGCCCGTGCCTTTGCTGCTCCTCCCACTCTCTTGTTTTTGTCAACCTCCCAGTGTCATTGGCCCATGCTCGGCATTTTCAACAATTTTGCGCTCCAGGCGCATTCCCGCTTGTCCCGCTCAGCTTGAAGAAAGCAAGCGATGCTAGAAACTCAAGAGACGCATGCACCTCCGCTTTGGCCTCATACACCTTTGGCTGCCAATCCCAGCAATGCATAGTAGGCTAGTTTTACTTTGCAGAAGCTCTTGGCCGCATTGGCACTTTCGCAGGATATGGCGACATTGATATTGTCGCTTCCTGCATTCGCGCTATCTGTAGAAAGCTTCTTTCGCGGAACCATCCTCATGCCCCCCCCAAAGCCAAAAAATCGCATCACGATACGGTATGCGGTTTTAGCCATAGGCGGCATCCGCGGGGCGAGCGACATCACTGCTTATGTGATATTTTTGATATATCCCCTCGCTAATCGCCAAAAGGCCAATGACGTGCCTGTATGGAAAGCCTTGGTAGCGGCGGCTTATGGGCATCGAGTCTCTTTTAGAGATTTTTATAGTCATTTTTTCTCATAACCAATCCATATAACGAGAGTTTATATTTTATTTATATACTTGTATTATATGAGAATTAGCACACTTTTGCAAAGGAGGATTTAATAGAAAAAACTGCCTCAATCCATTTGATGGTTTCAGCAGTGTTTTCCTATTTCATAAAGCTAAAGAGCTTTCTCCCGATGGGATTGTTGAATGCTACTTAACAACAGTAAATGCTATGGTTTCGAAAAGTGTATCGTATTCTTTTACTGTGCTTCCATAAACTCGTATCTCATATTGTCCAGCAGCAAGGTCCAAGGCTACTTCAAAGTTGGAATCAGCTTCTTTGACCAGAATTTCTTTGACTACTTCTATTTTTTGCATTTTACTTAAGGCATTAATCGCTACAACAACCAGTTTGGTTCCCATAGGATCACATATTGGAATTCTCACTACTTTGCCGCCACTAGTCATCCAAAATTCGCCATGAATGTGTCTTAGTTGAAGAACTCCTTTTCCATCCATATTAACATTAAAGTTAATCGGCCTAGCCATTGCAGGAGCTGATGCCCCTATTAGCAAACAAACTACCAGTAGTCCTGTGATGATTCTTTTTTTCATTTTGATTACTCCTTTTATTTTATTTTTATGTTTTGTCTTCTTTTTTTATTTTTGATCTGTATAAGAAGCTGTGGCTTATTTATGTCAGCTCCTAGATCTAGCTGCAGTATGCCATGCCCCATGGCTCACATCAATCGACACGTTGATAGGGTTTGACCGGCACGCTCATAGGGATATGAAGAAAAAAATGGCTCCCATCAACCGATACGTTGATAGGGTTTGACCGGCACACTCATAGGGGTATGAAGAAAAAAAGCGTGTTTTATTATCATTTCCAGCCAAAACAAATGAAAGTGGAATTCTATATGTTTTGGCGGCAGCACATGAAAAAGCCTGCCTATCTTTGCAATAGCGTGATAGTGCAGGCCTTATTTATTGCTTTTATATTTTTACAGGCGGGTCAAGCAGTTGCCAAAAACATAGGAGCGCAACAGCACCTGAAAAAAGTGGTCTCAATCTTGCCTTCCGGGGCGTCATTTTACCAATAGCTCACTGCCATGTACAAGAACGCCCTGGGCTAGCTGTCACTCAATAGTTCCATGGCAAATTCCTTGTCTGAAAAATGCCTTACCGAATCGCCTTCAATCAAATAGTTCTCATGCCCTTTTCCCGCCAGTAGCACAGTGTCACTTTTGGATGCGTTTGTGATCGCATATCGTATGGCTTCGCCCCTGTCGGGAATGACTACGTAATTATTGTTTGGCATTCCTGCCACAATCTGCTCAATAATTGCATTCGGATCCTCATTTCGGTAATTGTCATTTGTGACTACAACCAAATCCGCGTTTTCGCTGGCTATTTTGCCCATTATTGGCCTTTTTTCAGCATCACGGTTTCCTCCACAGCCGAAGACAACAGTCAGCGCATTGCTAGTCAAAGCCCTCAATGACTCAATCGCTTTTTCGATTGCGTCAGGGGTATGGGCATAGTCGACATAAACATTTACATTGGTGTCCCCTTTGTGGACGAGCTCTAGCCTGCCCGGGACCTGGCTGATATCGCCAAGGGCAGCAGCAATATCAACAATGCTCTCGCCTTCAAGCAGGGCAATTGCTGCGGCTATAGACGAATTTATGCAATTATGCTCCCCTATTGCCGGGATTGTAACATCAGCCGACCCAAATTCTTTTGTTGTTAAATGGAACGATGTAGAATCTGTGTGGAGTTTGATTTGGCTGAGCATAAAATCAGAGGTTTCCTCGAAGCCAAAACTGTAGACATTGTGCCCATCTTGCTTGAGCTCACTATACAACCGGGCTCCATAAGCGTCTGCAACATTTACAACAGCTACATTTGACTGGGAAAACAGTTTCTTTTTGTTTT
This sequence comes from Eubacteriaceae bacterium, assembly GCA_009782875.1. GTDB lineage: Bacteria > Bacillota > Clostridia > Eubacteriales > Anaerofustaceae > WRIE01. The sequence goes on from WRIE01000019.1 coordinate 26,147, forward strand.
GGTAATAGCTTTCCATTGTTTTATGGTAGTCAAGGTGGTCTTCAGTCAAATTCATAAACACTGCATAGTCGAATTTTAGCCCCCTGACCCTTCCCATGGCAATGCCTTGGCTTGACACCTCTGAAAAAATGTAAGAGCAGTTGTTCTTCTTGGCATCAGTAACCAGCTTTCCATAAACTACTGGTGTGTAGGTTGTGTTTGTTGGTATTTCGTGTTTTTTGACTTTCAAGCTTGTTCCCAAAGTGCCTGTGTATGCGCTCTTTTTTCCAAGTTTATTGAACAGGTCGTTTGCGATATAGACAAAGCTAGTTTTGCCATTGGTGCCTGTCACAGCGATTTTTTTAATCCTTTCAGAGTTGGTCTCATATAAAGCGTTGGCCAATTCGGCTTCAGTCTCAACAATATCGTCAACTTTGACATAGGAAACCCCATCGATGTGAGCAAGAATTTCTTCTTGGGAGACTATTGCTACCGCTCCGTTGCGGACTGCCTCCTCGATGAATTCCACGCCATTCGAGCGTTCTCCTTTGATTGCAAAGAAAAGAGATCCCATTTGCTTTGACCCTGAGTGGGTCATTAAAGAGAATATCTCTTTATCGTCGCCATAGACCATATTATCCAGACTGAATCCCGCTGCTTCTAAAAGTTCAGACAGTTTCATTGAATTTTGGCGCAACATGCAATTCATGCAGCAAGAATACGCCTTCTCCTTCCCGAACCTATGTTCGCACTGAATATTTTTTCGATAGTTTTGCTTATTTGCCCAGATGTCCGAAAGTCTTCATAGATAGATGTGCCCATTGCAACTGCGCCCAAAGAAAAACGCAATTGGGGTTAGCTAAAGAACCTTGGCAAGAATACCACCGATTCAAAAGCATTGCAATGAATGCTCCTCCAATTCAAGTTATGAGTGTCTGGATGTTTGGGACACCCCCATCCAAGCTACTGCACATTTAGCTTTTATAGGTTAGTTTGCGCCCAGCGCTGCCCCTGCAAGGCAAGGATGTTTGTTTAACCATAGCCTCAGGGCCTCTGGCGACAGAGCATCCCAGGGTAGCTGCGTTTTTTAACATAAACGCAACGCGCCAGAAATGGCGGTTTATAAGCTCTCAAAACCATGCCAACTATAATGAGCTGTTTTTTTCAAACTTTTCGTTTGTAAGCTCCTTAAGCTCGTTGATTTCATCGGGATCCAAAGCTTCTGTCAAAATTGGCTCTTGACTCTTCTTTTTGCTTTGGCTCTTTTTCTTTGGAGGCCTTTTTTCGTAAGTTAATGAATCCTTTTCGAATTCTTTGACTACAACATCGTCTCCGGAATTAATCCTCACCATTACGGTTTCCTTGAGGGTATTGAGTTTTTGCACGACGCCTGCGCCATCCGGTGTCCGGACTTGCTGGCCAGCTTCCGGCAACGTTTTGAGGGCAGCCTCATAACACTCATGTTCGTATTGAAGACAGCAAAGCAGCCGTCCGCATAAGCCGCTGATTTTTCCTGGGTTGAGCGAAAGGCCTTGCTCCTTTGCCATCCTGATTGACACAGGCTGGAACTCCCCGAGCCACTTGTGGCAACATAACTCGCACCCACAAGGTCCTATCCCCCCAAGAAGCTTCGACTCGTCTCTAACACCCACTTGGCGCAATTCGATTCGGATTCTGAAAATTGTCGCCAGCACTTTTACAAGCTCCCTGAAATCGACCCTTCCGTCTGCTGTAAATGAAAAAATAACTTTGCTGCTATCAAAAGTATATTCAGCTTTGATAACTTTCATGTCAAGGCCGCATTTGCCCACTTCCCTTTTGCATATCTCCATCGCCTCCGGAGCCTTCGCCAAATTTGTTTCGTGCAGCTTGTCATCTTTGGCGGTGGCTTTTCTAACAACCGGTTTTATAGGATGCTTAACCTCGCTGTCATCGACATATTTGACTTTTAAAGCAACAAATCCATATTCAATGCCTCGAGCAGTCTCAACTATAACATTATCGCCTACTTTGAGATATATTTGTTGCGGGTCAAAATAATAGATTTTGCCCGCGCATTTAAACCTAACACCCACTATCTTCTGCATCAAAATCCTCCAGCATCTTGATAAGCATCACCTCTAGCGCAAGCTGCGCTGGAGAATTGCCAGCAATCTGCCCAATCGCGCAACTGGCGTGCGCGCACATTTTATTCAAGCAAGCCATGCCTGCGCTGCCAAGCCCAGCTGTTGAGCTGGCTTCGCCCGTTGCTTTCATTGCCATAAGTTTGGCAATACGCATATATAAATACTCAATCGCGCCAGCCAATCCTGGCATTTTAGCCAGAGCTGACGCAGTCGAAAAAATCAGCAGCAAATTCTTGCCATCTAAAATAGCTTCAAGCCGGGACAGCAAAAACTCGCCTTGCTCATTTCCAATTTCATAAACCTTGTTTCTAAGTTTTGCTTCATGAAGCCTTGAACGGACAGTTGCAAGCAACCCGGCAGTGCTATGGCACGCAAGGATGACAATACTATCAGATGTCGGCTCCTCTAATGTTTTAAGCAAAACATTTTGTGTGCGGATGTCTAGCCTGTTGGCTTCATAGACAACCCCTATCTTCATATCAAACTCAAGGGCAGTAGTTTTTATAAAGGATGATAACGATCGGGCATCAGCAATTTTCGCAATTTCTCCGGCTTCCCCAAATTCTGCGAAATCGGGAACTGCCGCCTTCTCAAGCCTTTCGGCAAGGGAAGGTTTGGGCAAGCCTTGGTTAAGGGCCGCTTCGGCATATGCGACAACGGCTTCCCGCTGCGCAAAATAATCTGCTCCGTAAAAAAGATATGAGCGGGCATGAGAACCAAGCGCTATCTGGCTCATCAGCACCTTTGTGTCTGATGGCTCAAACATGTCCAACATATTCCTAGTAGCCCTTCCATCTGGCAATTTTCTCTGAAACATGGCTAAACACAGTATTTCCAATATCTTCAGCGGGAAGAAGCCGCCCATCTTCAACACAGGAAATTCTCGTCCATCCAAGCTTTTCCTGCATTTCAATCGCATTATCGTATGTTTTCGTTGCGAACGCCTTGTCAAGCTCATGGATATCCGACCTTGACTGGCCTGAGGCATTCCTCGAATTAATCAGCATAAACGATGTCTGAGGGTCGATATCTAAAAAACACACCAAGTCCGGTTTTGGCAACCCGAATGTGACGTACTCAAGTTCCATCAGCCAATCAAGGTAGCGATCCCTCTCATTTTCGTTAAACATCTTGGCGCCTTGGTGTACCATATTGGAAGTTGTATACCTATCTGAGATAATAATGCCGCCACTTTGGTAAAACTCGCCAAAATCGGTTTTGTATGCCGCATAACGGTCAACAGCAAAAAATATCGAAGAGATGTATGCGCTCACATCCTCCGGCTTTGAGCCAAAATCCCCTCTCAAGTACATTTTTGCGAGGGTTGAGCTCTCGTTTTCGTATCTGGGAAAAGTCACAAGCTTAGCTTCGTGCCCTAAAGCCAGCAACTTTTTAAATAAAATCTCTGATTGGGTTTTCTTGCCGGAGCCATCTACCCCTTCAATAACAACCAATAGCCCGTTCATCTAAATCACCACTTTGACCAAATTGTTTGAAAAACCGGTGCGGTTTTCCTTATGGGTTATAAAAAAATTGACCGTTTCAATATCAATCACATCGCCTGGAATAACTATAGGGCACCCTGGTGGATAAATTGATAAAAAATCACTTGATATTTCCCCTTCGCACTCTTCAATGTCTAGCAGCCGATACTTGGATTTCATGGCTTTTTTCATACCCATAGCGCTTTTGGGCAAAGTTGGCGCATATCTAAAGCCCACAACCGCCCTATCATTTTCCATGCCTCTTTGGCTTGCCAAATCCCCAAGGCCGTTCATAAGCATATTATAGTCCCTTGGGCGGCTATTTAGCCCGGCTGCAAACAAAATGTAATCTAAACCGATACTCTCGGCATAAATGCTGTGGTCCGCCTCAAGGAATTTAGCAGCCTTAGGACCGTAAAAGCCTAGGTCTGTAAAATCAACAGGCATCTTAAAAAAATCATAGGAAGTGCCGCTTCTCAAGGCAGCAGCTTGGCTGTTAAGCATAACCATAGAATGGGATGATACAAAATCGGCTACCTCAAGGAAATGGCTGTGGCATTCCTCCATAGTCCTGTGCACTTGCCCCATAGCTTCCATAGACTGCAAGAGGTCAAGGAGCAGAGGATATGAAGGCGATGTGGTATGGACCGTCCGCAACCATTTTAGAGCCTCCCCTTCTCCAACTGGCGAATTGTGGCCTAAATGGAGAAAGGCGCTCTGGGTTGGGCCATTCAAGGTTTTATAGCCGCTGTTTATGGATATGTCAGCACCTGAATCCATTGCGCTTGCAGGCAGTCCATCGTAAAAATGAAAATGCCCCCCATGCGCTTCGTCGACAATTGAAATCACAGAAGACTTCCTCAATAGCTCAATGATTTCTAGCAAGTCAGTTGAACAGCCTAGGTAAGTCGGGCATGTAATAATCGCTGCTGTTGCGCCTGGATTTTCTTCAATGGCTTTTTGTACTTCGCATAAGCAAGCGCCACGTACATGGTCAGAAACAAGAAAACGCGCCGGCGTAGCGCCAGCATGGATTATCGCATAATAGCATGCAATATGCGAATTGTCTCCAAGCAACACTGTATCTCCCTCCCCCACGCATGCCATGGCAGCTGCAGCAATAGCAGCGCTTGACCCATTTAGCGACACCAAAGTTGCTTGGGATGAAAACAATTCTGATAGCCACTTTTGGGCATCCATTATGCTGCTGGTGGGATGCAGCAAGTTGTCAGAAAACCCCAGTTCAGTAATGTCATAGGCTTTTGAGACGAAAGAGCTGTCCCCGATTCCTTTATGTGACGGGAAATGCATCCGAACCGGATTCTTTGTGATAAAATCGTTGATGTCGCTAAAAAGTGAACCTGTCATAGTTTTATTTTATCATATAATTGTTATAGTTTTGCGTATCAAACCCGAATAACATATGCAGACTATGGTATAGTTTAACTACTAAGGAGGGACATATGGACAACGATATTATTGTCAATCTCACCGAAGCTAATTTTGAGTCAGAGGTGCTTCAATCTGAAATGCCAGTTTTAGTTGATTTCTGGGCTTCATGGTGCCAACCATGCACCTACATTGCGCCAATAATCGATGAGCTTGCTGATAAATATGAAGGCAAGGTCAAAGTTGGAAAGCTCAATGTCGATGAATCTATTGCTGTTGCAGTCAATTACCAAGTTATGGGCATACCGACAATTCTTATTTTTGAAAATGGAGAGATCAAACAGCAGCTTCAGGGCGCCCTCGGCGCGGAAGAATACGAAAAAGCTATACTCGCAGTTGTAGATGCATAACACAGCCTGCTAATTAATTCAATTTTCAATTTTTAAACTAAATTGGCATTTGGGCACTAGATTTATCTGTCTGGATTTAGTGTCCTGTTTTTTTAGCCCCATATATGCAAGTATTTAAGTATATATTTGCTTGCAGTTTATATTGACAAAAGCAATGATTCTGTTTATTATGCCTATTAGCTGAAAAAAATAAAAGCTATGACGGGGAACAAGTAGCATTTTGACGCAACTTGCAAAGAAAGCAGCCGGTTGATGAGAGGAGCGCAAGAGCCAAATGTGAATACATCCCCAGAGCTTATGGCCCAACAGCCTTTTTAGGCTTATTAGGTTGATACGGATGATCGCACCGTTACAGGCGATGGGGCATTTTTGTGCCCTGCTAAGGCAGCTTTTGCTGCGAAGATTAGGTGGTACCGCGAGCAGCCTCGCCCTTTTTGATAAAGGGCTTTTTTTTATACATCAAAACAACGCAGGAGGTCTAATTATGCTCATTACTAATTATCTAGAAGACAATGCATCAAAGTTCCCTGGAGAGGTCGCTTTAGTCGAACTGAACCCAGAAGCGAAAGAAAACGGCATTGATTGGAAAGAAGCTGAGCTTGTGGAGCCCAAAAGAAGCGAAGCATACCGTAAAGAGTTAACTTGGGGCGAATTTGAAGATAGGGCAAATAGGACTGCCAATTACTTTATCAGCCTTGGCATCAAAAAAGGGGATAAAGTGGCTTTGCTATTAATGAACTGCATTGAATGGCTCCCAATTTATTTCGGAATTCTAAAAAGCGGCGCCCTGGCTGTCCCATTGAATTACCGTTATACAGCTGATGAAATTGCATACTGTATGGACTTGTCAGATTCAATTGTCTTGATATTCGGGCCTGAGTTTCTCTCCAGGATTGAGGAGATCAATGGAAATATGCCTAATGTGCCCAATATGGTCTTTGTTGGACAAGGCGCCCCGGCATACGCCGAAAACTATGAAGAGTCGATACACAAAATGCCCGCCACAAAACCAGCAGTTGAAATTGCCCCTACAGATGAGGGCGCAATCTACTTCTCATCCGGCACAACTGGTTTTCCGAAAGCGATTCTGCACAGCCATGCCAGTATTATATCAGCTTGCATAACAGAGCAAGCCCACCATAACCAACAAAAAGACGATGTATTCTTGTGCATTCCGCCACTGTACCACACCGGGGCAAAGATGCATTGGTTTGGCAGTTTGGTTAGCGCAAGCAAGGCTGTAATCCTTAAAGGCACAAGGGCAGAGTGGATCATGGACGCGTTGTCCAGCGAAAAATGCAGCATCGTATGGCTGCTAGTGCCATGGTGCCAAGATATCTTAGATGCCATTGACGCAGGACAGATAAACTTGGCTGAGCACAACCTCGACCGGCTTAGGCTGATGCATATTGGCGCGCAGCCTGTGCCGCCGAGCCTCGTTAAGCGTTGGAAAGCATTTTTCCCGCACCATGAATACGATACGAACTATGGGTTGTCAGAATCGTTAGGGCCCGGGTGTGTGCACCTTGGGGTAGAGAATATCCACAAAGTTGGCGCGATTGGAGTGGCCGGCCACGAATGGGAGACAAAAATCCTTGATGAGGATTTCAATGAAGTAGAATGCGGAAAAATAGGCGAGCTTGCAGTAAAGGGGCCTGGAGTCATGCTTTGCTACTACAAAAACGAAGATGCGACAGCTGAATGCTTAAGGGGCGATTGGTTGATGACTGGGGATATGGCTATGGAGGATGAAGATGGCTTCATATTCTTGGTAGACAGGAAGAAGGATGTAGTCATCAGCGGAGGAGAAAACATCTATCCAGTCCAAATTGAAGATTTCCTGCGAAACAACGACAAGATCAAGGATGTTGCAGTGATTGGCATCCCTGACAACAGGCTTGGCGAAATCACGCTTGCGATAATCGAACTAAAAGCCGGCGCAGAGAGCACAATTGAAGAAATGGATGAATTCTGCAATGGGCTGCCAAGGTACAAAAGGCCGAGGAAAATCATTTTCGAAGAAGTGCCAAGGAACCCCACCGGCAAAATTGAGAAACCAAAACTAAGGGACAAATACGCTGGCGGCGCGGTAGTAGCAAAACAAGTCAGCTCATAGCATATTTTTATCCAGTCTCTATTTCCGTGTCCCATACTCCCGCAATTGGGCGCAATATGCCTTTTGGCTACAACAAAAAAGCACCACTGGGCATAATATTTTGTGCCAAATTAGTATATGAATTCATATAGCTTATTGCAATTGCCTTTCGAAAAGGGATCGTTGGGCAGTGGAGCAAATTGATTGGAGCTCCCCCTACCACAGCAGCCAGAAAATGGAAAAAACTGCACATAACTGTAAGCAAAGCTCCTGCATAGAATAATGGATAGGAAAAAAAAATGGGAGCTATTGAACTAGTCAAGCCAGACGAGAGATTTATAGATGAGATTCGGGCATACCGGCAGGAGTATGCGTATTCAGGCGACCTTGCAGCAGGCGACAGCAACTTGCTTGAATTTGAAGATATTCGTGCTTGGATTGCGTATTCCCGCTCATTGGAGCACAAAGAAACCTTGCCAAATCCTGATTGGGTTGAGGCTACCCAGTACATGCTAATTGATGGCGATAGCAGCCGAATTCTAGGCATGATCAATCTCAGGCACTATTTAAACAGTGCGCTTGCAAACGTTGGCGGGCATATCGGCTACGAAATCCGCCCATCTGAGCGCCAAAAGGGCTATGCGAAAATAATGCTCGCCCTCTGCCTTGATCGTTGCCGCGATCTTGGCATAGAAAGGGTGCTGCTTACATGCGATGCCGACAATGAAGCTAGCAGGCGCACAATCATGGCTTGCGGCGGCATCCTCGACAGTACTGGTTTTGATATTAATACTGGCAAAGAAAAAGAGAGATACTGGATTGAGCTTTAGTTCAGGAATATGACATTTTCTGCTCCGTGTTGACTAGTAGCAACGGCAACATGATAAAGGCTAGGTTGCCCGAGCGAAAGCGTCGCTGTGGGCGAGACCAAACAAATATCGCCCAAAAGCCCTGTGAGGCAAGCTCGCAGGGCTTTTCTTTTTAGCTGCATAACCGCTAGCTTGCGTGTTACCTGATCAAGCCTGTGACTATCCCATACTCTCTTCGGCTTTTCTCCTCGTCGCTAAGCTCGCTGCCATACATTCGCTCAATCAAAACCGACACAAGCTTTTGCATGTCAGCCGAGTAGTCTGTTTTGTCTAAATATTTTTTGTCTGCCATTTGCCTATCCTCCTATTTATATTTGCCGTATTCTTGCGCAAAATCAATAACCGCTTGCAAGTTCTCCGTTTTCCCGTCCGCGTTTGTGTGCATGACTTTGTCAGGAGCCAGAACGAGGCCGCCTCCAGGGGCGCATTCGTCGATCACTCGCTTCACTATGTCTATGTTCTCCTGTTTTGACTTGTAGTACAAATCGTTTGTCCTGATACCTCCCGCAAAGGCGATCGATCCCTCCAAAACCTTCTTGCCCTTGAAAATATCATCCTCCTCGAAGAACCCCAATATGGATTTCTTTGGGGAGTCGAGCAAGAAATCATAAAGATGCTCCCAGTTTTTCTCATACAGGATCATCCATCTGTGGCCTTTGGATGAGAAATGCTCAAGGTATTTTTTAAATTGCGGCCAATAAACTATTTCGAAAGCCTTGGGGCTTATGTAGCCGGGGATATGTGTGAAGATAGCTATCAATTTGTCCCTGCGCGGAACCGGATTGGCTGCATCAACCGATTTGATCATTGGCTCCAGCATCGCAAGGGATGCCTCGCACACTTTCTCAGGCTGCCTTCTGATATCGACCATTATGCCACTGAAGTCCCTCAAGTAGTCAAGTATGATGTCAGTCGGCATAAAGCCCCCGCCTGCTGCGGGAACCGGCACTCCAAGCTCCTCCTTGAGGTACTGCTCGTTCTTGCCCATTTGCATGCCCCTCACAGCGCCCAAATCATAGAACTCCTTAAGTGTCGCATACTGGGCCTCTATGTCGCCGCTCTTAAGGAACTCATGCCTGCGGGGCATTATCTTGTCGCGCATGAAACCTACAGGGTCAGCTATGAGCTCGTCGTACTCGTCTGGGCCCATCAATTCAGAGTCGCTGGTCCTGATCTGCAACACATCAGACTCGTTGTCAGTGATGCTGCCGCCACCCAAGACTTTCGCCGCCACGGAGGGCAACTGGATTAGCGAAGACAACAACGCGTCAAATTTGAACTCACCGACTGCCTTATTATAGCCTTCGCGCTCAGCGTCAGGGTTGGCTAGTGCCTCCTTGGCGCTCATGCCGAGATAGTAAAGCATCCAGTTGCTAACAAGGCCATATATCGGCACCCTGCTGTTTTCTTTAAACTTGATGGCATTGTCGATAAGCGTGAGTCTTTCCTCAAATAGTTCTAATCCTTTTTCTGACATTCTTTCACCTCATGTTTATTTTGCGGCTTCCCGCTCTGCAAGCTCTTTTCTTGCGATGGCCACCTTCTCCGTGGTTATTTTATAAAGCACCGTGAATGCTTTAACAGCCAAAGCGTACATCCCAACTGGAATCAAAGTGGAAACATATTTCATGTTGCCCAGGATCTGGGGCGTATGCGTGGCGGTGTCCATAGCGTCAAAGCCTATCCATGCCAAAACCTATACTGCGAAGTTCGCGATGTATGCCCCGACTTTATGCGTGGATTGCATAGCGCTGAAAGCCGCTGCTGTGACGTTGTCGCCATTTTCCCATCTCGTGTACTCTGACGCCTCGGCAAAGAGGATTCCTTTTGCGGAAGCTGATATCCCAGCGAAGAGGGCTTTGCGCAATCGCAACCATAGCCATCTACCCGTCTTTTGCCACAAAGGCTTTAAAAGATACACGATGGCTGACACAGTGTAGCTAAACCTGAAAGCAGTCTTAGTCCGCAGCTTCTTCGCTATGGCTATTGTTATCATAGACGAAACCAGGGAGATTGCCCTGGAAAAGCCGTTGTAAGAAGACAACACAGCTGGGCTCTGGTAGTAGTAAAGGAACATGTAGGAGAACACGCTCCCCCATGACATGCCTGCTGCGTTGGCGAAGGAGCAGCTCCAGAAGACTGTAGCGACATACTTGTTGTGAAAATGACTTTCAGCACATCGAACACGCCTACTTTTGACTGGACCCCTTTTGGCTCCAAGTCAACTTTGCCCATACACACGAACATCGGATACAGAGCCGCAAAGTTTATCAAGTTGTAGAGGATGACAAGTATTGTAATGCCCCTCGCGTTTATCACATCGGTATTGCCAAAAAAGCATATCATTGGGAGCATGATAAAGCCAAAGAGTGTTGAGATGATGCTGCTGGCCAAGTTCATTTTTGCCTGCATCCCAATCCCCTCTGTCGGATCTTGGATTAACGCCTGGCTAAACAAGTTGATTACAGTCACTTGGCAGCCGGTGCCTATGTTTAGAATCAGGTATCCAATTAGCTGGCTCCGAGCCAAGGGTTGTCATAGTTGATTGCATCACGATATGGCCGATGAAGACAACAACAGGGCCAAGTATCAGCCAAGTGCGGTATCTGCCCCATTTCAGCTTGGAGCTCCAGTCAAACAGGAGCGGCTGAACCACTAGGACAGCCACAATATTCAGCAATTTTCCGACTGCGATAGACGACGCTGCCCTTGCCATTGAAAGCCCGCAGACATTCGTCAGGAAGAAAAATGCATAACTTGAATTTTACAGTGAGAGCACAGGCGTTGTCCCTAGCCTAAGTATAATGTAGCTTTTGCTTTCAAAGAAAGACAGTTTCTTTGTTTCATGGATTTCGGCCATAGTATTACCCCCTTCTTTTTTTTAAAGCCCAAATTCCAGCGGCTTTACCGCCCATGCGGAATGTGCCCGCTAGCTATTTTGTCTGGGCTTCCCAGAGCTGTCCATGTCCTCCTCGAATGAGCTTGGTTGCATCGCTGGTTTTGGAACCAGTATTTTTTGTGGCTGCTTAAATGTTTGCCTTAAGCCATGCTTTGCCCTCTTCCCCCAAAACCCAAAAGCATTCTGTGGCGAGTTTTCTGGTTGTTTGTAGGTGGTGGCGTGCTGTAGGCTCCAAGGCATTCGCTTTCCTTCCCCCTTCAAGCCTTGGTTCGCTTAATATTCAAAAATCGAGTTTTAAATACTTCGACTAGCAATTCCCTTGCCTTTGCGTCCTCTTCCCAAGAAGGATCGTTTTAAGCTTTTCGAGCAATTCTGTTATAGTAAATCTATTTTGGCGCCCCTATCGCAACTTTTGTTCGCTGACATACTTGCACGCATCGATCAAGTTTTTGGCATTGATGTCATTTCTGCCAGTGAGCCCTCGATTCACTGTAAACACGAATCCGCCGCCTGCGCCAAACTCGTCAAAACCCTCTCGGCTGAGTCGATGCATTCTTGGCTTGTGCCATATTTGAGCTGCTCTGTTGTCATGCCGCCCATATAGGTATGGTCGTCCCCCATAACTTTGTGGATTTGCATAGGATCCTCATTTTCAAGCAAGTACAGGAAACTCTGCTTCAGATAATCTTTATAGAATTCAAAAGCATATGACGAGTCGCCTTCAGAACGCAAAAATAGTGTCCCGCCTGCCTCAGCAACCGGCCTGGCGATTTTCTCAAAGTAAGGGAAGAAGAATTTGGCATACATGGCTGGATCGAGAAATGGCACTGAGTGGTGGGCAAAACTAGTTACAGGAAATAGCCCGATTGCTGCAACTTGCGCGCCGGCGTTGTGGTTCCCAAGCCGCCCAAATATAAAATCCAAGACCTCGACCACTTTTTCTGGGCGCTTGCGCAAATCGACCAGCGTGTTCGCAAATCCCTTCCGCCTGTTGAAAAAGGTGTCCTAGGGCATTTTCCCAATGGGAGCTCCGCCAGAGAGCTGGACAACGCCAATTTCATCAAAAACGGCCTTTGTGCAGCCACTCTGGTCCCTAAAGGCGATCAACGCTTTTTTAGGTCTCGTAGACATTGTCTCGTGCGCCGTTAAGTTTCTTATATTTTCTCTATATGAAAGTATGTTTATTATGTAGCCATCAAGATCATCCATATACATATCGTACTCTTCCGCCTCCTTTGGGCAGAATTCGCGGTTCTGTATTTGCACCCTATCCTGTGAGACAAAATAATTGGTGCCGCCCTGGATTTCGATCGCGCCAATAGGCGTCAATATGCCTCCCCCCCAGCCAGAAATCAGTGTATGTGTCCTCTAGAGCCTTGATCAGCTCTTTGTCCGCATTTACCTTTGGGATCGTGTATCCCGAATAGCCGACAAGCCACATTGCCATATTCCCGAAGATTGGCGGGCACTCAGCGCCATCGCGGCTCAAGACAGCTTTCATATTGGATATTCGCCCATCTATGCATCTCTAGAACCCATTGCAGTCGACTCCTTTTTTTCATCACTCCACGTTAGCTGCGTCTAGAAAGATAGTTTTCTTTATCGCGAATTTTTGGTAAGTTCGAATTCGAATCACTGACCCCCACTTCAAGTGGGGGTTTGACGTCGGCCCCTCCAGAGCGATGTTGCTAGCGCCGCCTAAAGGCGGGCTTCACTGGCATCTGTTGCTAACGGCCTCTTAAAGAGGCTCTACTTGCCACCGTCTTCTAATTTGCCATTCTCTTCTTGTTCATGGATGTATTGCCGTATTGTTGCTTCATTCACATTTCCAACAGTCGCTACGTAATACCCTCTCGCCCAAAAATTTCTTTGTCCGCCCGTTTTGAATTTGGGATACCTGTCAAATACCATCAATGCACTCTTGCCTTTGAGATACCCCATGAACTCTGAGACTGCCGGCTTGGGCGGAATGCTCACATACATATGGATATGGTCTTTGCGCACTGTTCCTTCGATAAGCTCCGCGCCTTTCATTTCGCACAGCTTCCGAAGAATTTCGCCGATTCCCTTTTTTGCCTCTCCATACATCACTTTACGCCTATACTTGGGGATAAACACTATATGATATGTGCAATTGTACCGCGAATGTGATAAACTGTAGTTGCTCAAATAGACCGCCTCTGGGATCTTGGTATGGCCAGTGAAACCAATGCCATTATAACAGAGGAGTTTCTATTGCTTTGGGCAACGACACTTCTTATCCTATTCTCCCCGCCTCAGGCGGGGGTTTAAGATCTATTCAATTATGCACATCCAATTTTTTTTGAATGTCAAGCGGCTTGCTTTATTTTTAGTATAGCAAACACCAAAAAGACTATGGGTTGCAAGACTATTCAAATGTGGGCCAACTCGTCTAGGTCTGTTTGTTTCTCCCAGTCAAAGCCGGTAATCTCTTTTATCTTGTTCAAGTAACGGCAAAGGGTTGACCTGTGCAGGAAAGTCTGCTCAGAAGCAAGGCTGACATTAAAGCGGCAAAGAATGAATTTGTATAGCAACTGGGTATGGGCGGTATTGTTCTCCTTGTCATAATCTATGAGCTTTCCGAGCCCATAGTGGTGGAGCCTCTCTTTTTTTGCTGTCTGTTTTAGCGACTCGATTATATAATCGAAGGCGTATTGCGAAAATTAAAGAAGGACAGAAGCGGGTTTTCTTTTATCCCTTTTTCGATCGCGCAAACTGCATGCCGGTATTGGACGGCTAGATCCCTGACATCATAGAATATATCGCTGACACCGATCTTGCATCCAAAGTTTTCGATGATAGACGAAAACGACTGCTTCTGTTTAACATGAATGCCAGAAACGCTATTGTGCAGATTAATCAGGAAGCTCAACTTGTTGTCAAACCAGAGCCGCACAGGAATTTTGCCAAAGCATCTCAAGGTCGCGTTGCCTAAATAACGCACAAGGTCCTTGCTGGCCTCAAAACTGATAGCCACAGAGACGTATCCGTGCTGGGGTGCCCAGCCATAAATAGAAAGAATTTCATGGATATGCTCATCGCTTATATTTGAGCCATCCAGGATCAGCTCGCCCACAAGTAGGTGCAGCTTGTCCTTTTGCCTCTTTACCAGCACATCATCGTTTTGGTCAAGAAAGGTCTTTGTGATATAGCCGCACATATGCATAAAAAGGAGTTTTAGTCCCGGGCTTTCGTCATAGCCAGCGACAGTCATGATCCTGGCGAGATACTGGCCGTTGCTGTGGATGTTGACACACTAGACCGGGTCTAGGTTGAATATAGAAAAATCATACAAAAAAACATCAGTACGCTCTTGCAACCCGGCAAAACCAGGCGAGAGGTTCAGCATGTTCACACCCTCGGCTGAGGCTCTAAAAAGCCCGTTATTGTCTCTGTCCATTCTGGCAAAAAGACCAATATCAATACAGTCGGGTGTGTATATCAGGATATTATAATTGCGGTTTGCGATGTAGAAAGGGTATGGGAACAGTGTTTGCGCGACAGAGAATAGCCTGGCAAGGTCAGCCCCATTAAGCAAAGCATCCTTCAGGCTGATGTCCCAAGCCAGCAAAGACGAGCAGATCCCATATATCTCATGCAAAAGGGCGACCATGTCCATATCGCCACAGATTGTGGCGGCGTCGCAGCTTATTTGCAATGGCGTTGCGGGCTGGCAATTGACAAATAAATAGGAGCAGCCAGCTACATAACAATCAACAATGTCATTTTGGCCGCTAAGAAACAAGAGCCCTTGTTTGTCAGTGAGGGCATTTTGCCTGGCGTGGCTATATATCATCGGGGCGCTAACAACAGCGTTGATCGCGCTTTTATTCCAATGGTTGAGGTCGTGGCTGCGTTGCAAAAAGAAAAAAATTACTGGGCAAGTGATTTCCATTGTCTCCCCGACTCTTTCAATCGCCTGTATTTGTTGGATGAAGCTATGTCTTTCTGCTTCTTTTAGTATAGCGCTTATTTTAGACACATTCTGTAGCTGTTTTTTAGCTTGTCTGATGCACAATGCGCCAGCTAGCGTGAGTTCTCAAAGCATCTGTGGCGAGCCTTGGCTTTGTCGTTTTTGGCTGGGGCAATGCTACTGCGACTTTGTTCTAGGCCGCTTCTAATGATCCGACATCCTCCCCACAACCAATAGCCAATTTCCCTGTTCGCGGATCTCAAGGACTTCTATGCCATTTTCCCTGTAGGCATCCAGGACAAGCTCCAGCCCGTCCATTATTATTCCAGAAGAGATAAACAATCCTCCAGCTTTCAAAAAGCCTTCCAACTGCCCGGCAAGGGTTGCTATTACATCAGCGAAAATATTCGCTACTACCAAGTCAAAGACTCCGGAAGCTTCTTTCAGCAAGTCAGACAGGATTGCTCTAATTTTGTTATCCACATTGTTCAGCTTGGCAGTATTAATAGTTGTGTTGACGCTTGCCTCATCGATATCCAAAGCCAATACGCTGCTTGCACCCAATAAGGCAGCTGCACTCGACAGAATCCCGCTGCCGCAGCCGACATCCAAAACACTCATGCCTGCCAAGACATTGTCCTCCAAAGCAGCCAGGCACAGTTGGGTGCTTTCATGGGTGCCAGACCCAAAACTGTTTGACGGATCGATGCTAATAACTATCCTGCCCTCAGGATCAGCTGCCTCCCATGCAGGCTTCACGAGGAGTTTGGAACCCACTTTTATAGGTTTGAAAAATCTTTTCCAACTATTTTGCCAGTCTTCATCATTAATTGAAGACACAGCTATCTCGCTGCTAGCAAAACTTTCTGCCAAGGTTTTTATTTCATTTAATATTTGCATGCCTTGTGATCCTTCAGGCAAGTAAACTGTTACTTTCGGCTTCTCCCCCAACCCTTCAAATAAATGCTCGTCAAGCATGTCCCATCCGTCAGATCGCTCTGAAAGGAATTGCTTCGCCTCGTCAGGATCATATATTACCGCCCCTTGCATGCCAATCTGGACCAAGGACTCCGCCAATGGCTCCAAGTCCTCTTTGCTTGTGTATATAGTGACTTCATGCCAAAACATAACCTACCTCCACTAAAATTTGGCTTGCAATCTAACTATAGCATATTTCAAAAACCGACAAAACAGACAGTACGCATTGTTGGCGCGGACAGCCTCAAGTTTTGCCAAAATTCCTGTTACGTTGTATAATCAACATCAAAAGAAACCGCTTTAGCCAAAAAAAGCGGCGAGGAGGGTAACCATGAAGCTATGGTCTGGCCGGTTTAGCAAGGAAACAGACAACGAAGCCGATATTTTCAATTCTTCCATTGGACTTGACAAAAGGCTCGTTTTTTACGATATCAAAGGATCTGTCGCCCATGTGGCGATGTTGGAAAAACAAAACATAATTGACTCGCAAGAAGCGCAGATGATCATTAGCTCCCTCAAGCAGCTTGAAGGAGAGCTTGAGCGGGGTGAAACAGAGATTGGCGATGGATATGAGGATATCCATATGGCAATCGAGGAAATCCTGACAGAACGCATCGGGGAGCCTGCAAAGCGGATGCATACCGCTAGGAGCCGCAACGACCAAGTCGCCTTGGATATGAGAATGTATGCCTTGGACGCTTCCATAGACATTATCGAATCTCTGGAAGGCTTAGTAAAGATCCTGGGCAGGAAGGCCCTGGGGCATCTTGACACAGTCATGCCTGGCTACACCCACATGCAAAAGGCCCAGCCAGTCACTCTTGCCCACCATTTCTGCGCATATATTGAAATGTTTCTGCGCGACATATCAAGGTTTGAGGACTGCAAGAGGCGAATGGACTACATGCCTTTGGGATCGGGGGCCCTTGCCGCCAGCACATTTGATATAGACCGGGAATTTGTTGCAAAACAGCTCGGCTTTTCAGGCTTGACAAAAAACAGCATGGACTCTGTGGCAGACCGGGATTATTTGATTGAATTGTGTTTTTGCGTTTCGCTGGCCATGATGCACTTGTCCCGTTTTTGTGAAGAGATCGTGTTGTGGAGCACTGAGGAGTTTGGTTTTGTGTCAGTCTCTGACGCTTTCTCTACTGGCAGCTCGATGATGCCCCAAAAGAAAAATCCTGACATGGCAGAGCTGATCCGTGGCAAAGCCGGGCGCTCATATGGGGAGCTGATGGCACTATTGACTATGATGAAAGGGCTGCCTATGACATACAACAAAGACATGCAAGAGGACAAGCAGGCAGTTTTCTCCACTGTTGACAATGTGCTTGCATGTGTCTCAATTTTCGGGAAAATGATTGCCACTGCAGATTTCAAACCAGATACAATGCGCAAATCGGCATATGAGAGTTTCGTGTGCGCAACTGATTTGGCAGAGCATTTAACGAAAAATGGAATGCCTTTCCGTGATGCCCACTATGTTGTCGGCAAACTGGTTAAAAAGTGTATCGACGAGGACAGGCTCTTGTTTAGCCTGACAATTGATGAGCTGCAAAGAGAAAGCGAGTACTTTGGCGAAGACGCTGCCAGCCTGGTTGACCCTGAGCGATCCCTTGATGCTAAAAGCGCTATTGGCTCTCCTAACAAGGAGCTTGTTGAAAGCTATCTAAAAAACATATTGGCTTAACCTTTTGATTGTTTTTTTTGACAGGCGGATTTTTCTCAGTATTGCGGAAAAAAGTTGCACTGCTTGCTATACATCACGAGCCCAATTTTAGGCAAATGACTTGCCAATTGTGAAGGCAAATATAGCCGCGACCTCACATGGGCAAAGCCAGCTATAGTTTGCAAATTTTCGGGAGGCTTTCTAAGCTATTATCAGAATTGAAAAGGGCTTGGCTGCATGGGACAAATTTGCTTTTAAGCAATGCCCCATGCAAACCAGCAAAATAATAGCTCCAAAACCATGTGAATATGCTTTCCAATTTGCGCTAATCTCGAATAAGAGTTCCATACTGGTTTTGCCTTAGGGACGGATTAGCTATTGGCATGCCTCCCCGCTAAAATCTACTGTGAAAGTTGCATTCAAGCAAATGAATTTACAATTGCTAATCACACAAAAATTACACTTTTGTGACAATGTTGCGATTTATCAGTTACAGGAAAGAAACAAGAAAATCTTGTTATTCATGTCTAATTTCCAGTACAATTATTCATTAGCCACATAACCTGGTCTTGCATCAGCAAAAACCAATGGAGAAATATTCACGAGAAAGCTAAAATGTCGCTTGCCGAAAACCATTCCATCATAAAAAGGCAGTACTGGTTTGATACTATAATTCACGTACATATTGTCGCAAAACTACGGTCTTTGGAAAATCAAAGAGGCTAAAAATCATTGTTTAGCCTCTTATTTTGGGGTATAATAATCGCGACCGAAAGGTTTTCCTATATTTTGAACCTACATCATTTTATCGGGATTCCGAGTCATTTGTGTCGATGCCATGCCTCACAAAATTTAGAGGAAGGCAGAAATACAATGCAGGAAACCCACCTAGCAAATTGCTAGGGATCAAAATATGGGTCTTTCGGTTTTTTTGTGCATTTTTCGCTTATTGCCATAAATTTACTCTTTGAGGCAGTTTTAATACTTGAGATTTTCATTATAAACACTATGTCGGACTCGTTTTTCATTTTACGCTCGCAAAACATTTTTCAGGGAATTATTGACACATTTTGCTAGTTTCTAACATTATTCTAACCAATATCCAGACTGATATTAATCATATAATTTTTTCAATTATTTTCATAATTACATTGCAACTTTTCTGTTTGTATGCTAGTATCTTGTCAGATAAAACTAGCCAATGCGGGGTTGTAGTAAATGGTTGTAAAAATTAATGATGTAGCAAAAGAAGCTATGGTCTCCATAGCCACCGTATCAAGAGTTGTCAACAATATTCCCATTGTTAACGAGGAAACTAGACTTCGAGTCGAGGCAGCGATTAGAAAATTAAACTATAAACCAAATGCGATCGCAAGAAGCCTCAAACTCCAGAAAACCCATACAATCGCAGTCATTACTTATGACATTGCCAAGTTGTCTTCTACTTCGGCTGTCAGGGGCATTGAAGACTACGGCAGTGACAACAATTATAATGTTATAATTTTCAACACTTTCAATGAGCCGGGCAAGGAACTTAAAGCAGCCGACTTAGCATACCAGAAGCAGTGTGACGGAGTCATTGTTCTTGGAATGGATCTATCATCAGAGTTTATTAAAGCCCTTTCCGACTTGTCAATCCCTGTCATCGTAGTATCCCACCACAGCGACAAATTCCCGTTTGTGTCGATCAGCGAACTTGATGCAAGCTATGAGGCGGCCTGCCTGCTGATTGAATCCGGCCATAAAGACATTGCTATATTAGAATCAATCGACGCAGAGCAGTCCCTCAAGTGTGATGGTTTCACAAAAGCCCTCGAGGCTGCCGGAATCCAGCCTACCCAAGACTGGATTGTAAAGGTGCCAATTACCTATGAGGGCGGATTTGAAGCCATGAGCCGCTTGTTGGAAGAAGATAATACGCCAACAGCTGTCTTGTGCGCAAATGACGATATGGCCTGCGGGGCAATACGAGCCGCAGAGCAGCACAACTTGAGAGTCCCGGACGACATCAGCGTTATTGGCTTCTATGATTTCCCAATTTCAAAATGGAACAATCCTGCAATCACCACAATTGGATTTAACTCCTATGAGCTTGGAAGAGCTGGCATGAAGATGCTCATCGACTTGATGGGCGATCCCCAAGCGGTCAGTGAATCCATGACTCTGCCACATACTCTTATTGAGAGAAACAGCGTAAAAAGAATCTAGCAAAAACAAACAATCACCGCAGTTGCCATCTGCGGTGATTGTTTTTAGCATCGCAAAGCCGAGACTTGCTCACAGAATCATTTTGCCCAGGTCAATTATACCGCTTCCCTGCTCAAGCTTTGATAGCTTCAAGGAGTAGGCATTTTTGATCAGGGCTTTTTTAATTTCGTTTGGTGTCATTGAGGGGTTGGCGCTGAGCATTATAGCGCACGCGCCGCTCACCATTGGCGTAGCCATTGATGTGCCGGACATAGCTGAATACCCGTTGTAATCATGTGCCAGAGACATTATATTGACTCCTGGCGCAATTACATCAGGCTTTTCATTTTGGAAAGGGCTGGGCCCCCTGGATGAGAATGAGGGCACCGTGTCGTCAACACGGGTCACGGTCCTGTGGTCATCCGAGCAACCAACAGTAATCACCAGCTTGCTAATTCCCGGGGAGCCCAGAGTGCTATATTCCGGGCCTTCATTGCCGGCTGCCGCCACAACAACAAGGCCGTTATTCCACAGTTTTTCGCATGCCAGCATCAGCGGGTCGAACGAGCCTGCGGAATACGGGGCGCCCAGAGAAATTGAGATGATTTTGATATTGAATTCCTGCCTATTCTTCCATACCCAGTCCAATCCGGCGAGAATGTCTGATGTTCGGCCTTCCCCGTTTTTGTTCATGACCTTCAGAACAACCAGGTTTGCGCGGGGTGCAATCCCAACAAAACGCCCATTCGAGACTTCGCCATTTCCGGCAATTATGCCGCAGCAATGGGTTCCATGCCCATTGTCGTCATAGGGCGTTTTCTTGCCTTGGATAAAATCCACAAATTTGACTACTCTGTTTCCTGTAGTGGTCAAATCTGGATGTAAATATACTCCAGTATCAAGGACAGCAACACCAATCCCCTCGCCTTGGTGGACAGTGTCCATGGCGCCAATTGTTCTTTTGGCTATATCAAGGCAAGTGCTTGCCTCTACATCCGGCGCTATATGTTCGATGCTTTCAATGGAAAGCAAGTCTTCCAGATTTCCTGCAAGAGTGTCCACAACAAACGCGCTTAATATCTCAATGTCATATTTGATAGTAGCGCCTGTCGCAATGATTTTCGATCTCGTTTCACAGGCATTGTCACAGTTTACGAAAACAATCGCAGATATTCTCTCATTGGCGCTTGCCAGCGAGAAAATCTCAATAGCCCTGTCATCAAGTTTTGAATTCGAATCCAACATAAACCTACTCCTTGTGTATATTGCATAATATGCCGACACAAGGAGTTTTGCCGCACTTAGCAAGCCTGGCTTGCTGTTAGTTGAGAAAAGTTTTCATCAAGTTTGCGATAGCTGCCAGTTGCCCTGCCTGTTGCTCGCTCAAATTATTCTTCAGAGCCTCAATTGCCGCGCTTCTCTCCTGCTCGCTCATTGCCAGAGCCTTGTTAAGCATTTGCATCGCAAGCTGCATATCAAATTTGGCCAGGTTGGGCGAGCCTTGGCTCCTATCTATCATTTGCTGGCTCATCGGGGGTTGTTGTTGGGCAAGAGGATCGCTAAAACCGAGCCACTCGTCTTCCGTCCAACTTTTACTTTTGTCTTCCGGGTAGAATGGCGTTTGAATCTGTTGTGTCTCTTGCATGGCAGAACGCTGGGGCGACTTGCTTTTGTTTCTTAACAATTCAACAAGCTGTTTGACATCTACATTATCGTTTTGGTTGCTTATGGCAGTCCCTCCAATCATTTATCTGGTGCATACTAGAATATATGCGCCGCCGATTGATAGATGCGCAAAGTGGCCAAAGGAGTAACATGATTGTAGCCATTGCGTATTATGCTTGTGAAGATGCGACAATACAAAAACTGAACTCATTGCATGGAACAGAAGGCAAGAGCATCTTAGTAACATATCTTGCCTGTTTCTCCATGCAGTTTCGTAGCATGCCATCAAGTACATACCCGTCATTTCAGCAATTTGGCAGCAATCATCATTTTATTCTTAATCGGAGTGAATCCGAAAAGTCCGCACCAATGGGATGACGCCGGCAATCCCTCAACAACCTGGCGCTACGAGACAGCGTCTCATCATTTTTTCTTCAATTGGCATGGGTTGCGCCCGTTAAAGGCGCAACCCACTTTTGCTTTGCTACCTGCTTGCATAATCCATCATTGAAAGGACATACAGGTAGATGGCGATTCGCCTGCTTTAAGCCTATTTACCGTGGTTTTGCATGAAAGCCGTAAAAGGTTTTTTTTGTGATAGCAGCAGCAAACCATGTGTTAGCTGCTATTTTTTTTGGGCTTTTGGCGAAGCTCTGAGAGCAACAGCCCCTTTGCAAATAAGCCGGCGAATTCAAGGTGGCGGTTGTTGAAGGTCCTTTGTAGGCTGCTCAATGTAATTCTTGTCGCAATAGACATCTGGCGCTCACGTGTTCGAGAAAGCGGGATCTCGTCCCTGCAAGCCTCGACCCACTTGGAGGCTATTTCTGAGGAATCAACAGCCTCTTTCCCAGATTCACCCCCGCCATCAGCTCAGCACATCAAATGCCGACAACGAGTATGTTTGAGCCGACCTACAGGGTGCGTATTTGCATCGTCGCACAGCACATAGTTGTTGTCCTCCTCCAGCAAAATGTCCCCTGTGAAATGTGCGAGACGCCATCCACCTCGGCTCCAGTCTTGAAAATCCTGATCGACATATCCTCAACAAGCTCGCCTTTGATGTTTTTCAATACCTTGGTGCTTACCGGAGGCATTCATCCCTTATACCGCTCAATATGTACACAACCTGTGTATGGACGCCTTCCAGCTTTTCGGCATGCCCGATAAAAACATAGTCGCAAGACCATACGACCTCACTCGGGTTAGTGATGTCGATTAGCATTCTGGCATGGCAGTTTACCGCTTCCTTCCCGCCACCCTTGCCTGCGCTAGAGCTCGAGCATGAGGCTATTCTGGTAGCCAACACAAAGGCAAAAGCCAGCTTGGATGTTTTAAAAATTATATTTTTCATCTTCATCGCCTTCCTTCCCTAAAACCTCTGCAAGGCGCATCAAGGGCATTTTTGCCAAGCTGTTGCGTGGTGGTTTTTGTGTTCTCAAAAAATTGAGGACACTCCTGTTTTTTTTTCATCAGCCATCACCAATGTATGGCCGAACCCATAGGCAACGGCGCCTCTGCGACCGTTAAAGTATAATGGCCAAAGAAATTCGGACAAAAAAACAGCGCTATAATATAAATGGTTCAATGGTACGCTTAATAAATGAAGAACACATATAGTGCAGAGTTCAAAGCCAAGGCAGTGCTCGAACTGCTACGAGAGGAAGAGAACATAAGCCAAATATCAAGCAAGCACGAAGTTCACCCCAACCTGTTGAAAAAGTGGAGAAAGGCTGTAATAGAGGGGCTGCCCGAATTGCTGGCTGGCAAGCGCACGCGGGATACCCAATTAAAAGAGCCAAGAGTACGCTGGGCAGCTTGATAGAACTGATCCAACACACACAAAAACATCTACAGAAAAGTTGGATAAAGCTTGCAAATTTGCCTCAAGTTCGCGCCTATGGCATCTGCGACTTGGCCTGATTCTTTACTAACGTAGCTCCTGTACGCGTTCCATTGCGCCTAGCCATACAACACTTCTGTCCGGTATTGAGCGCCGTAGATATGCCATACTACAGTTTTGAAGAGTTTGCGATTACCAGCTCTGCTTTCCCCAACTGTCGAAGGCGACGAGTTTGATGACGCAGGCTGTCAGAATCCAGCGTGCTTAAACGCCAGTTGCCCACTTGAGGGAATTGCCACAGGCCAGCCATGTTTCGCTTCGCCTCCACATACTGCATATGGAAAACAACACAAACCTGCTTTCACGGTAGTGTCAATAGTTTTGCGCACTCTCAATATTCTACTGTAAGATGTTCGATAGAACAGTTGTTTTTGTAAAGCTTTTTTCTACCCATTATTATGTCTCTTGAACTTTGGCAACTGCCCAAACATCACCTTCTGGCGATATTTTGGGATAAACACAATATGGTAGATGCAATTCCACTTGGTATGTGATAAGCTTTGGTTGTCCATTATGGA
>WRIE01000020.1 GCA_009782875.1 Eubacteriaceae bacterium
GACAGCCTTTGGCAAAGCAAGTTCTAAGGGAGACTCCGGCAGCCCCTTGAGGGGCAGCCGGCAGCACGCCCTTATAGGGCGCTCCCCGAACCACCCGTTTTACGGGTGGTGGCGATTTATTGCTGGATTAGGCTCAGAGGGGGCTATGATATGAAAGATACCGGCGCCAACACCTTCCGACTGGCGTTCATGCGGCATTCTATTGTATTTTTTGAATAAGCGTGCTATAGTATTGATAAATTAATTGAATAAAACTGATTTGAGTCGCCATTTGGCGAAAAACATGGAATGGGGTGCAAATCCCCGCGAGTAGGTCACTGTGATGCTTTCCCTTTCAAGAAGGAGAGATGAGTCAGATACATGCCAAATCAGCCACGCGCCTGCCTTGACTAGGTGTAAACATAAAGAGCGTTCGTTTACCTGTAGCAGGAGCGGACGCTGTTATTTTTTTCCCGTTTAATATTGTCCCAATGGAATCTATCATTTGAAGGGGGCGGTTTAATGGATCAGCCGAACAATACACCTAAGGTCCATACATTATGGGCAAGTATCATTCACTCGCTTTCCATTTGTTGGAATACGCGAAAATCACTGCTCATTATGTGCGCCATCGCAGTTCTCATGCGGGTGGCACTGCCGTACATGGGCATTTTAATGCCGAAAATAGTCCTTGACCAGATTGCGGCACAGGCTGGATCGCGGCAGTTTATCCCCGCTGTGGGCGGCATAGCCCTGCTCTTGGTCTTGGTCAACTTTCTCAAAGCGTTTACAGACAGCGTGCTACATAATGGGATCGGAACAGCCGGAATTAATACATTTCTTATTGTACAGTTTAAAAAATGGATGGAGATGGATTATGAGCTGATGGAGGACCCAACGTTTAGAAAGGCACAGGCTAAAGCGGATAAGGCGATGCTGTTTAGTTATGCCCCAGCTATGAATATACCCCGCACACTTGCGGAGCTGCTCTCCAACTCAATCAGTTTCCTGCTCTATGCCTGGGAGATTGGAAGCATCCACCCGCTGATACTTCTTTTGCTGTTGTTGTCTGCCGCTGTCAACTGGCTAATGCTGCGCCGTGCCCGGGAATATATGAGCTCAACCCGGGACATAAGGAGCGGGCTGTTCGGGAAGCTGATGGTTTTAAATGATATCCTGCGTGACCCGGGAGCCGCCAAAGATGTCCGGCTTTTTGGCGCTTCCGGCTGGCTCAGCGGGATTTACAGGGCGCAATATGCCGCTTACCTCAAGGAAGAGCGCAAACTGCTGAGTAAAAACATGCATGCCCAGCTAGCCAACACACTGATGATCCTGCTGCGTGACGGAGCCTCCTACGCTTTTTTGATTTGGCTGGTGCTAAACAGCCGCATGACCCTGGGAAATTTTGTCTTTGTTTTCGCTGCCATTGGTTCCCTAGCTGATTGGGTGTCTGGCATTCTAGCTGCTGCGAGCGACTTGCATAGAGCCTGCATTGAATTGGTTGATATCCGCGTTGCCCTGGATTATCCTGACCAGATGAATATAGGCCCTGGCATTCCCCTTCCCAGCAAAGAGGAGCTGCCGCCGTCAATAGAATTCCACGGTGTTTCTTATACATATCCCGAGGCGGACAGGCCGGCGCTGTCGTCCATTAACCTCACCATCGGGGCAGGGGAGCGAATCGCTGTCGTCGGTGCCAACGGGGCAGGCAAAACAACGCTGGTCAAGCTGATCTGCGGCTTGTATACCCCCACAGAAGGGGAAGTGCTTCTCAATGGAAACCCGGTGGGGGCCTATAACCGGGACGAGTACTATACCCTCTTTTCCACTGTCTTTCAGGATATCCACATGCTCTCCGCCTCTATCGCAGAGAACATTTCACAAAAGCCCCCCAGCCAGACAGACCGGGAGAAAGTGAGCCGCTGCCTGGAGCTGACAGGGCTTATAGAGAAGACCGATAGCCTGCCGGACAAAGAGGATTCCCTGCTGGTGCGCGCCGTCCACGCTGATGCCATTGAGCTTTCAGGAGGGGAGAGGCAGAAGCTTGCCATGTCCCGTGCGCTATACAAGGATGCGCCAGTCATCGTTTTAGACGAGCCAACCGCCGCCCTTGACCCAATCGCCGAAAATGAAGCCTACCAGCGCTATGCGGAGCTGACCGAGGGAAAGACATCGGTCTACATATCACATCGGCTTGCATCCACGCGCTTCTGTGACCGCATTTTGCTTCTGGATGGCAGTGTGGTCGCCGAGGTTGGCACCCACGATGAGCTGATGGCGCTGGATGGAATATATGCGAGGATGTTTAGGGTGCAAGCCAGCTATTATCAAGAACAAGAATACAATAAAGAAGAGGCGCCAGTATGACAGATAGCCATGAAAAACTCTCTTTTGGCGAATTCGTTGATCTTTTTTGTTATGGTTATAAGCTGGCTACGAAGATTACACCCTATTTCCTTCCGCTGATATTGATACAGGCGCTTGTCACGGCAGTGCAGCCGATGCAGGTTCTCTATTTCTCGGCACATATATTAAATGAACTCAGTGGCGCGCGGGACACGCAGATGATCATCATTTACGTTTCCATCACTGTCGCCGCGGCCTTTTTGCTGTCAGTGGCCAAGGCTTTTATAGTGCGAGAGGTGGAGGCTGTTTCCAGTTGGGACCGGGCATTCCATAAAATGCAGATGTTTTTGTCAGAGCGGTTTATAGAAATAGATTACGCTTACGCCGAGGGAGGTAAAGTAAGCGAGATTTTGTCCCAAATGGACGCTTTGAGCAGAAGCGGCAGCCAGGGCTTGATGAATGTCTATATGTTTTCCAGGCAAGGGGTAGAGCATTTCTTTTCGATGCTTTTATCCTTGTTTTTGCTCATCGGGCCTTTTGGGGCGAAAATAGACATCCCAAGCTGGCAGGTTTGGGGGGTGTGCGGGCTATTCGCGCTTGGGATGCTGTTCATTCTGCGGTTGCAGAGGCGCGCCCAGGTTCTTCTGGAAAACAACACTGCCACCAAGGTCAAAGGTAATACGGCTAAAGCATACTACATCAACTATCTTAGGGCTGAAAAAGCTGCTAAAGACATCCGGATCTATGACCAAAGCGCATCGCTGCTGTCTATTTTTAAAAGCTGTTACGATTTGGAGGCGTGGCTCCCATACTTTTTTGAGAACGGCCGGGTAAACGGTTTTATGTTGGGTTTGCTCTCAGCATTTGGAGGCGGATTTTATGTTTTGGCTGGTTTCGGCGCCCTGGACGGCTCGGTCCCAGTCGGCGGCATCGTCCAGAGCGCCGGGGCTGTGACGGCATTTGCAACCTCCGTAGCTTCGCTGATAATGACCCTTGGGCTGCTAGTGAATAACACGGTTTTTTTAAAACCGATGCGGGAGTATTGGTCGGTGCCTGACCTGCTCCCCAAAGGCGCAAAATCCGTTTCTCCTCTGGAGATGCGCGATTATGTGATAGAGTTCCAGGATGTCTCTTTCCGTTATCCTGGCGCGGAGGAATACAGCCTGAAAAACCTCAACCTTAAATTCACCCCTGGCCAAAGGCTTGCTGTCGTAGGGCTCAATGGGAGCGGCAAGACGACGATGATCAAATTGCTTTGCCGTTTCTATGACCCGACTGAAGGCGAGATACTCCTTGACGGCGTCAATATCAAAGAATATGACTATAGCCAATATCACGCCTTGTTTTCTGTGGTGTTCCAAGATTTCTACCTCTTTCCATTGGAGCTGGGCGCAAATGTCGCTGGTGGACCGGACTACGACAAAGACCATGTGGCTGCTTGCCTTGATGGCGCTGGCTTTACAGAGCGTCTGCGTAAAATGCCGAAGAGCCTGGATACTATGCTGTATCAGTCATATGACGCGGACGGGACACAAATTTCAGGGGGCGAGGCGCAAAAAATAGCCTTGGCCCGGGCGTTGTTCCGGGACTCGCCTTTTATCATTCTTGACGAGCCTACAGCCGCCCTTGACCCGATTGCGGAATACGAAGTCTATTCGACCTTTGAGAAGACCATTGGCGGCAAAACAGCAGTGTTCATCTCCCACCGGCTTTCCTCTTGCCGTTTCTGCCACGACATTGCCGTTTTTGACTGCGGGCAGTTGATACAGCAGGGCAGCCACGACGAACTATTAGCTGACGAATCTGGGATGTACCGCAAGCTCTGGGATGTGCAAGCCCAACATTATATCGATAAAACAAAAGGTTAGGACGTATTGCCAAAGAAGGCTACCGGAGAGCGCATGACAAAAACTATGTGCTAATCTTCAAAATAGACGATGCGGGGAAAACCGTGCATATCTGCCGTTTCTTTTTTTGGGCGGAGGATTACCCAAACAGAATCCAGGCTGGTATCTAGGTAGAGTAGATTTCGGTGGTGATGCCGGAATCTACTCTACCTAGGCTTGTGATGTCGTAGTAGAAGCCCGGAGACGCGTTGGGACTTGATTTCACCGCCAAACTGGTGCTTGCGGGAAGCGCTCCAAGCCTCGCATCCCAACAGCGGCAGACCGTTTTGCGCGAGGAAATTTGTGAGGCTCAGTATCATTTTCCAGTCTCTAAAGAACGCTTTTGCCAAAATGGCGCCGGGTCCTGTCTGCCTGGCGGCTTCATCAAGCGGCGCGGCGGGGCCGGCAACTAGCGTCGAGGCTTTTATTTGGCCCCGTTTGTCTTTGTGCGGATTGTCTGGAAAGCCATCCCCATAAAACATAGTTATAACACTTGCATTGTAACTATGTTTTATGGGGATGCTAGACTAGAATCCTCTATTTACACCAATTATAAATGTCGTTTTGATACATAGTTATCTAGTTAGATGCTTATGAGACAACAGCTGTGTCTACAGCAGTGGCAAGCCGGAGAAGGAATTCTGAAACCACAAAAAGGGACTGGTTATTTTTAGAAAGGCTGGGAATGTAGTCCCTTATTTTTACGCTCCACCATTATCCGGTTTTTAGGTTTAAAATCCCAGCCTCTAGCAATTTGTGCTTTTCAGATTTCTTTGCTGGCTCTGCAACAACAAAGGCAAATCAATGTTATATAAACCAGTCCTTACAAGCGCTCCATAAACAATGGTATAATGGATCTATGGAATCATTTGACGGCAACAACAACGAAATCCAGCAACTATACGAGCTTTTTTCGCGCCCCACGGCCGATTGGTTCTCCAGCTCGTTCGAGTCCCCCACCAAAGTGCAGTCAGAAGCTTGGCCGGCAATAAAGTCGGGCAAAGATGTCCTTGTCAGCGCCCCTACAGGCACAGGAAAGACATTGACAGCTTTTTTGGTGTTCATTGACGAGCTGAAAAACCGGTCAGGGCAACATCCCCGAACTAGCAGCGTTTCCCTTATATATGTGTCGCCCCTTAAATCCTTGGCAAACGATGTGGATGCAAACATCATAAAACCTATAGCGGAAATCCCGGGAAACTTCGTTTCCACCTTTGTCAGAACTGGCGACACACCCCAAAAAGACCGGGCAAAGATGCTTCGCAACCCGCCGGACATCCTTGTCACAACCCCTGAGTCCCTATATCTGATGCTTACCTCAAAACATGCTAAAAATGTCCTTTCAACTGCAAAAGCGGTGATTATTGACGAGATCCACGCTGTAATAAACGAAAAGCGTGGCGCCCACTTGATGCTTTCATTGGCAAGGCTGGATGCCATTTGCCCTGCCCCTTTGCAGCGAATCGGGTTGTCGGCTACAATAGCCCCGTTGGATTTAGTGTCCAGCTACTTGTCGCCCCAAAGAGGGGCGGTTGTAGTTTGCCCGTTCATTGAAAAGAAGAAGAAAATTACCGTAAAAAGCGTATCCCCAGAGCAGTTCGCCCCAATGGGCTCCCTATGGTCCACAATTGCAAGCGAAGTGGCTTCCCTTTGTGAAGGCAGGCGCACAGTGATCGCATTCACCCCTTCCCGCGCCCAAGCAGAGCGGCTTGCGTACAATGTGAACGCTCTGGCAGGGGAGGCTTTTGCGATGACCCACCATGGATGTGTGTCAAAGGAGCAAAGGCTATTAGCTGAAGAGCGGCTTAGAAGCGGCGCCCTGCGCCTTCTATGCGCGACATCCTCAATGGAGCTGGGCATTGATGTGGGTGAGGTGGACTTGGTCATCCAGCTTGGCCCGCCCAAAAGCATGTCTTCCGCCCTCCAGCGCCTTGGCAGGGCAGGCCACAGCCCCCAGCGAACCAGCGAAATGGTTATGCTCGCCAGGGACCCAGTGGAGTGCCTGTATTGCTCCATGTCTGCGCAGCTTGCCTTGTCAGGCTTCATCGAAATGGCTAACCCCCCGATGCTGTGCTATGATGTCCTTGCCCAGCACTTGGTCTCCATGGCATGCTATGGCTCGTACACGTTGGATGAAGCCCTTAGGGCGGCAAACAGCGCCTATAACTTTGCAGGCATAACTATGGATGAGATAAAGAAGATCTGCTTTATGCTAGCGGCAGGCTACGAGCATAGCCTCGACACCCCCGCAAAGCCCAGATTCCGCTATGACAGCTATAGGGGCATTGTGGAGGGCGACAGCTACACTTCCATGTTGGCTTTGTCCTCCCCGGGGACAATTCCCGACAAAGGCGCATACGCAGTGAAGCTGGAAAACGGCGCAAGAGTAGGGGAGCTTGATGAAGAGTTTGTCTTTGAGGCAAAATCCGGGGACAAGTTCATGCTGGGCTCCAACGCATGGCAGATTAAAAAGATCACAGCCAGCGATGTGCTAGTCGCCCCTACAAGCACAGAAGGCGCGCAATCACCTTTCTGGAGGGGGGAAGGGCAGTCAAGGGACTATGCCACAGGCCTTGCCTACGGGGAAATACTGGCCCAGGCAGCAAATGGGCAGCAAAAAAACCTTTTCCCGCAAGCCAGCGAAACGGCTGCCAAGCAAGCTGAGTCACTGCTGGCTTCACAGTTTTACCATACAGGCGCTATCCCGACAGGGGGGCAGATTGTAATTGAGCACTACCTTGACGAGCACGGCAAAAACCAGGCAGCTATCCATTCTGTTTTCGGGAAAAAAACCAACGCGCCCCTGGCTGAATTAATAAAACACATAGCAAAAACCCAGCGAGGTATAGAGCTGCGCTCTTTCGAGAACGACGACGGCATCCTCCTGTACTCAATGGGCGGGGACCAGGTTCCCTGGCATTTAGTGCAGGATGCAT
This sequence comes from Eubacteriaceae bacterium, assembly GCA_009782875.1. GTDB lineage: Bacteria > Bacillota > Clostridia > Eubacteriales > Anaerofustaceae > WRIE01. The sequence continues at coordinate 7,148 of WRIE01000020.1, forward strand.
CCAACTCCCCGTTTGAAGAAATATTGACCGCCCTCCTGCCGGCTACCCAGCTGTTCTCGATGGCTTTCAGGTACAATTTAGGGCGATCATTGATGTTTGGTGTCCGGAGGGCAGGCAGGCAGCCCCTTTGGATCCAGCGGCTAAAAAGCGCGACAATGCTGGGCAACAGCGTGGTTTACGAGAGCCACCCCCTAGTGGAGGAGACAATCAGGGAATGCCTGCACAGCTACTGGGATATCCATTCCCTGGCAGATATCTTGCGCAATGTCACAAATGGCGCAATCAAAATCTTGGAAGCCCAAGCGCCTGCGCCGTCCCCTATGGGCGCCCCGCTGCGAAAGCAGCTAGAGACGGAGATGCTGTACGAGTACTCCCCCTTGTCTCCAAAGACATCCAGCACAATCACCCAGCGGTTGGGGAAAATCGGGGTTGGCTCTTTGGCCTCGCCAGGGGTTATCGCCTCCTCATACCCGTCTGTGGGCAATATCGCAACGGCAACAAGCCTGAAATCCCTTTTGATGGAGCAAGGCGATATATCCCAAACAGGCATAAGCCACGAGTTGTTTGAAGAGCTGGAGTTCTATGGCAGCGCGATATACATGAACCCAGGGTTTTGGATAGCGGCTGAAAGGCTCGGGGAATACAAACTCGCCCTTGAAGAGCTGGATGAAGGCTCGATTGACACCATCTGCCGCCGTGCAATGAGATACCAAGGCCCGCAGGAAGCCGGGTCTCTTTCCATGAGGTATATGCTCCCGCTGCGAGCTTGCGAGGATTCAATAGCGCGATTAGCCAAAATCGGCTCAATAATCCAAGGCCCTGACGGCAAGTATGTCCATGCCGACATCTTCGAGTCTGCCCAAAAAAAAGCGCTAGCAGAAGCGCGCAAAAACAGCTCGACTATATTCCCTGCAAGCCGGTTTGCCGCGCTTTTGGCGGCCAACACGCCTTCAAGCGCGGCAAGCCAGGATGATTCTATGGAAGCTGCCTTGAAGAGCGTTTATGGCGCCAGCTTCCCGCTCCAGGCTTGGGAAGAAGCCCTCTTTCCAAGCCGTGTGGCTGGATACTCCCCAAGAATCCTTGATTCTGCCATAGCCAGCGGCCAATGGGTTTACAGCATAAGGGACGGGCAGATAAGCTTTTATCCCTACAATGCCATAGACTGGGAGGCAGAGCCGTCATATAAATCGATGGATTTAACCCAAGAGGAAAGGCGGCTGGCAGAGGTGATTGAAAAAAGGGGATCCATGGCTGAAAGCAATATAGCCTCATTGGGGAACGGTGCGAGAAAAACACTTTTAAGCCTTGCGCAAAAAGGCTCAGTTCGTTCTGACTCATTGTTTTTTGCCCGCAATATGCCGAAGCTCACAAAGCTTGACAGCCTGGCTGTAAAGAGCAGGGCTAAGCTTTCTTCCCAGTCCTTGGCTATGAGCGGCAGATGGGAATTGGACCGGCCATTCACCCGATCGGGAGCCCAAGAGGCGGTCCAGGCTTCTTTTGATTCAAATATCCTGCTATGCCGCTCCACAATAATTGGAGCCTCTTGGGAAGAAACACGAGAAGCACTGGAGCTTATGGAATTTTCTGGCACTGCGCGCAGGGGATACTTTGTGGAAGGCTTGCCCGGAGAGCAGTATATAAGATCAGAAGAATATAGCCAAACAATAGAAAAGCTTTCAAACCCGCCATCAAAGCCGCAATGGCTTTGCGCGCTAGACCCTTCGCTGGCCTGGGGGCTGGTTTTGGCCCATGAGGAAGGCAGGGAGTTTGCCCGGCTTGCCTCAAGCGCTGTTTGCCTCATAGAGGGACGGGTGGCTGCAGTATGCGAAAAGAAGGGCAAGTCGATTGAGATATTTGACAATGTGTCAACAAGTATTATAATAAAAACCCTACTCGAGGAGTTTGCAGCCAGGCGTATATTTGCTTCCAGCTCCAAGCTTGTTGTCTCTAAATATCCAGCCAGCGCTGCCCCGGTCTTCGAGGAGCTGGGGTTTGTCAGGCTAATGGGCGATTACGCCTATTACTTGAAATAAAGGGAGGCTGCAATGGAAAAATCCGATAGCAAAGCGATAGCGTCATTGCTGGATAGCAACCTAAACATCACAAATAGCCAAATACTCGTTTATAGCGAGTGCGGGTCTACCAATGACTTGGCAAAATCAGGCCTGGCGCAAACGGGAAACGGCAGCGGATTGCCAAAGGTTTATATAGCAAGCCGCCAAACCCAAGGCAGGGGCAGGAACCGCCGGCCTTTTGCCTCTCCTGAGGGTGGCATTTACATGAGCATCGCTTTCAAATGCCCCAACCCGGTCGATGCGTTGGTGACTATTGGCGCCGCTGCCGCAGTTGCAGAGTCAATCGCCAAAGTCTGCGGGCAGGAGGCAAAGATCAAGTGGGTGAACGATATCTTGGTCGGCGGCAAAAAGGTTTGCGGGATACTGGCGGAAGGGGTGCTTGGCGCTAATTCTGGAGAGCTGGAATATGCCGTCGTGGGCATCGGCATAAATTATGACACCCCCTGGGAGTCATTTCCAGAAGATGTAAGGGGCAAGGCAGCCTCATTATTTGCCCCAGGCCAAAATGCACAGCTGAAAATTCCGCTTATCGCAAATATCATCAACATCTTGCTGGGATCCAATGAGCAGGTATTGGAGCGCTACAAAGGGCGCTTGGACACTTTGGGCAAACGGGTGCTTGTCAACGGCCAGTATTATGCAAATGCAGTCGGGCTCGGCGAAACCGGCGAGCTGGTTGTTGAGCTGGGCGATGGCTCACGCATAACTCTTGCATATGGCGAGGCAAGCATAATCGCCATATAAAAAATGCAGCGAAGAGGCAAGTTGCCCATTCGCTGCATTTTCAAGCAGTATTGTGGTCTTACTCGTCGACCTCTGTGTTTTCAACTGGAGGCTCGGCGGCTTCTTCTGCCACTGCGCCATCCTCTTCGGCTACCACTGTGATCTCGTCTGGCTCATCCGGCTCGATTTCGACATCAATCTTGCATTCGTCGCAATCGCAATCATCCTCGCAGTCGCAATCGCAGTCACAATCACAACACCCGCAATCGCCGAAAAAGCCCAAATGCTTTCCTTTTTTGCTTGCATAAACGCCCAAGGCAGCGCCTACGCCAAGCCCAAGCGTAAAGGGGTTGGCTAAAAGCATGATTAGCGAAGTAAAACTTGCCCCGATGCCAATTCCGATACCTAGGTTAGTGAGGTCTTTGCCCGATAATGTCTTGCTGATCTTTACTTCACAGCAATCGTCTGTGCATTCATCTTTGTCTTTTATATCAGCCATATATTGTGCCTCCTTAATATTTACGATGTCAAGCATGCGCTTTTTTATCCATCTAAGTCAGATTATAGCGCTTGCGCAGCATATTATATGCCTCTTGCCATATTAATATGGGGCAATCGGGCTTTTATTATTCGCTTGGCGGTTGACAGACTTCAAAAAAAACCAAGCCTATGGAATAGTTTAGATATCCCCAAACTCAGATTCCATCCCCAACACACCCAACGTATCGTAACTGGTGAAAGCATCCACACAATTTAAGGGCATGGCAACCCTGATAGGCCATAAATCCCCTATAGTTGCCCCTTCTTTCAGGCGCACTAGCTTTTCGCCATTGGAGTCAAAACTAATTTCGAGGTAGCGGGCGTGCTTTTCTGGAATTTGTATAGGCCCGTTTAGCGGGAATTGGAAGAAAGCAAGGGTGCCCTGGGATCTAAGGGCATCGATAACCCGCTGCCCATACTCGACCAGGGCGTCAAACTTGACTTCAGGCTTATGCTCATGGTTCAACAATTCGATGAGAGCATTTGCGGCTAAATCTTGAATTTCAATAAAAATAGGCATAACAAAGACCTCTCTAGTTTCAAGTTTACAGCAGTTTGCGCTGCAATGAAACTATTGGGAAAAATAAAATACGATAAATAAATTTGCCTGGCAGAGTTATATCGGCATCATTTTGCTAAGCACAGCTGAAATATTGTATTTCAAGACTGATATGTCAAATTTGTAATTATGGTAAAATAATAGAATTTGAAAATTGATAGCCCCAACTGCGCCCCAAAATGCCCCAACTAGCAATAATAACCAAGTGCATGCCATTTGGGAGTGCCAGCTGGCTAATCGAAAAATTAAGCACTTCACCAGAATCCGCCGATAGACTATAAATCTATTCCTTATACACTAAGGTTCAAGCACTTGTTGTATTATAATTAGACTATATGAAATGCCAATATAAGGGAGGCAACTAAAATGAATGGTCAAACCCTTCAAATAGCAGTATACGGCAAAGGCGGCATCGGAAAATCCACCATTTGCGCCAACCTTTCCGCTGCCCTTCAGGCCAGCGGCCAAAAAACACTGCAGATCGGATGCGACCCAAAACACGACTCGACTAAACTTCTGCTCAACGCCAACATCCCGGTGACTGCCCTTGACTATATCCGATCAACGCCGCAAGTCGACTACAAGCTCTCAGATTTCCTCTTTGATGGGTATTTGAACGTCGGCTGCATGGAAGCCGGCGGACCCACCCCTGGAGTCGGCTGCGCAGGCAGGGGGATCATTTCAGCTTTTGAGATGCTAAACTCCTTGGGGATTAAAGACAACTACGATGCGATAGTTTATGACGTTCTTGGCGATGTTGTCTGTGGAGGCTTCGCCGTGCCCATAAGAAGCGAATATGCCGATCTGGTGTATATAGTGTCAAGCGGCGAGTTTATGAGCATCTATGCCGCAAACAACATACTTAGGGGTGTGGCCCAATACGATGCCGGCCGCCCCCGAGTCGCCGGCATCATATACAATAAGCGCAATCTGCCAGGGGAAGACGAACGCATTGAGGCTTTCAGCCAAGTGTCTGGCTTGCCGATATGCGCAGTTTTCGATAGGGAAGACGCATTTGCGTTTGCAGAAGAGCAAAGGATGACCATAATCCAGATGGGCAACCCTCCGCATCTGGCAAAACAGTTTATGGACCTTGCCTCCCACACGCTTGGCGCAAAGCGCTACCCGGCTGTGCCAGTCACAGATGAAGAGCTCGAAGAGCGCATTTTGGGGACAACATCCCCGGTTTGGGCGCCAAACCAAAACCCGGGTCCTGCAACAAGCCGGCAAACTGCCGATATAGAGCCCTCTCCCAAGGCTAGCCCTGCTTACAAATACTTGTCAAAGAATATGCTGCTTAACGAACCCCTCCACGGATGTGCCTTCAATGGGGCTGCCACAACAGCAATTCAGCTTACAAACTGCAAAGTCCTTGCCCATGCGCCAAAGAGCTGTTCTTACATATCCCTTGCAAGCATTACCTCATCAGGTAGGAGAGGCTTGTTTGAGAGGGGGTCTATACTGCCGGCATCAATCTCCCCCAACTTCGCGTCTACTGACATGGACGAGTCCGACATGGTTTTCGGCTCCACCCAAAAGCTCAAAGACAAAGTGGCGTCCTTGATGCTGGAAGAGCCCCCGGCAATAATAGCCATCAGCTCTTGCCCGTCTGGGATAATAGGGGATGACTTGACGACACTGCCGCCAATGTCAAATGCCACAACCAAAGTTGTCACAATCGAGGCAGACGGGAACCTGGCTGGCGACTACCTGCAAGGCATGCTTATGGCATACACCTCCTTGGCAAAGCAGATAATCGACCCGGCTGCGCCCATAAAAGACAAGACAGTAAATATAGTCTTTGAGAAAGTTATAGCAAAAAACACAAAACCAAATTTCGAGTTTGTGCGCGGACTGCTAGAAGAGATGGGCATCGGAATAAATTGCCGGTTTTTGTCGGACACCACATTCGAATCGCTGAAAAACTTCACCAGCGCCCCTTTGAATATTTTGGCATATGCCGACTATACAGGATTGCTGCTAAAAAGTTTCTTTGAGGCCGAATACGGTTCTAAGTTCTTGGATATGCCATTGCCTGTAGGCTTCCACCAGACAAAGGAGTGGATTGGCAAAGTCGCAAGCTTCTTTGGCATGCCCAATCCAGCAGAGCAGATCTGCGAAAGATATGAGGCAATTTACAACCAGCAAATTGCAGAGTTGAAAAAAACGCTTTCAGGCAAGCGGATGTTTATCATCACCTACAACAGCGACATCGATTGGATTATCGCGGCTTGCAATGATGTGGGCATAGAAATCCTTAAAATAGCCCTGCCAAACTTTTCCCAGGACATGGGATATAGGACAAAATTGGCATCTAATATCCCGATTGAGGAACACTACGACAGGAACAAGCGCTTTGAGGACGAGCGGGAATTGGCTCCGGATATCATGCTGAGCACCTATGTCAATGAAACTAGATATGCCCTTGTGTCCGACACGATACCCATGTGCCCTGATGTAGGGTTCTTATCAGCCCTGGAAATGCTGGGCAGGTGGGCAACCATGATGGAAGCCAAGCAAAACACAACCGAGCCCTCATGGCGAAATGATGCCGAAGTTTTCAGGAAGGTTTTTTCCGGAGTAGCTTTTACCCAAGCAAGCCGCCAATAACCTCCCTTGCCAGCAACAGCCCTGCGCCTGCAGGGGCGAATATGCTGCTGCCCATGGGATGCCTGCCATTAGCGCTGTCCCCGCTTTTGCCACATTGGGCTGTCCATGTACAGCAGCAGCATCCCTCAACCATGCCGGCAGTAGGAGAGCGGACAACTTCCTCTTCAGAGTAGACTGATTTAAGGGACTCAATGCCAATTTTACGCAACCTTTGCCTGACGGTTTTTGCCATGGGGCATACCTTGGTGGAATATATGTCGACGCATTTGAACGCTGAAGGGTCAAGCTTGCCAGCCGCTCCCATGCTGCTGATAATGGGGGCGCCCGCATCCTTGCAAGTTTTGATCAACAGTATTTTTTCTTCAATGGAGTCAATGGCGTCGATGACATAGTCATAGCTTGAAAAGTCGAAGGCCATACAAGTGTCTAGGGAGAAAAAAAACTTGTGGGCGCAAACATGGATGCCTGGGTTGATATCCAACACCCGCAAAGCGTACAAATCAGCTTTATATGAGCCGATAGTGCTGTGCAATGCGACAAGTTGCCGGTTAATATTGCTTATGCATACCGTATCACCATCAATGATGTCTATTGAGCCGACGCCGCTTCTTGCCAGCGCTTCGATAGCATACCCCCCTACGCCGCCAGCCCCAAACACAGCTACCCGTTTTGTGGATAGCTTGCCAATAGCATCGCGCCCCAAAAGCAAACTTGTCCTTGAAAATGGATCCATGTTAAACCATCCCTTCAATAACAAGATTATACCCTCAAGCAACCATATATAAAAGGAAGGCCTAAATGGAAAACTACCTATATACAACCTACCCAGACAGCTTCTCTGGAGCCCTCTTCGCTTTTGAGGGCATTGAGAAATCAATAAACATAGCTAACTCGCCAACGGGGTGCAAATACTTCCACAGCGCTGTCTCTGATGCCCAAAGCTACCGCCAATATGAGTTTGACCCATTGAATTTCCCCCAAGACTGGTATTTCGGGCAACCCCGGGTTCCCAGCACTTACCTCGACAGCAAGGATTATGTCTTTGGGAGCATTGACAAACTTGCAGAGCTTGTCAAGTTTGTGAAAGCGCACACGGATTTTGCCTTTCTCTCTGTGACCAACTCTCCAGGGGCTGCCCTGATCGGAGATGATATAAAAGCCTTGCTGGCGGATATGCTGCCCGACACGCCTTTCGCGTCAATCGAGTCTCCCGGTTTTTCATCAGAGATCGCGAAGGGGTTTTCGACCGCCAGCTTGGCAGTCTTGGACAGCTTGCATTACACATCCGCCAAACCGGAAGAGAAAACTGTAAACATCATCGGGCTCTGCATCTACCATAAAAACTTCAAAGGGGATAAAATTGAGCTGGCGAGGTTGTTTAGCCTTTGCGGTATCAAAATAAATTGTTTTCTTTTGGCCAACAGCACGGTGGAGGAGCTGTCTAACGTTAACAAGGCAGCCTTGAATATTGTCCTGCATCCAGAATATGGTTTGGATGTAGCTGTATACCTGGAAGAGCGCTTCGGCACACAATACATCATCCCAGACGGGTTGCCCTTGGGATTTGGAGCAACTGAAGCCTTTATCAAGCAGGTATGCGAAGCTCTGGGCGCCGACCCTTCTTTAGCCCTCCAAGATTGCGAAAAAGCCAGGGCAACCGCATTTTTCAACGTTTCCCGGGTCAATAGCTTGACTGGCCTTCCCAAAGGGGTGGCTTATGCGATAGAGGGCACATATAGCGAAATTTACTCCTATGTGCGGTTTTTGTCTGGTTACTTGGGGATGGAATTCGAATCGGCTTCTGTGGTGTGCCCCGCATCCGCCCAGTGGGAGGAGCAGGCCCTCAAGCTGCTTGGCGGCAGGCATATGCTAGAAGACGGGTTGACGGATTCAGGCGCCCAAATAGTGTTGGGCAACGCCAACACTATTGCAGGGCTCAAGATGGAGAAAAAACAGTTTTGCGGCATTGAGATATCCCTGCCAAGCATGGGCTACATTGACATCCTTCCAAAGACCCATCTGGGTGTCACAGGGACCCTGGCCCTTCTTGAGGCTGTGCTTAACGCGTTGCCGTATTAACGGGCAGCCTGTGGGCAAACCAGGGTCCGCTTCCGCTGGGCTTTCGGATTGGTTGCGGAGTTGTTCAGTTTTGAGTTTTGTGGATTGCTTCGCAAGCTCAAATACGAGTTCCAGCCGATTGCTTTACGAGGCGCCATTTGATGCGCCTGAGAATTGGCGGCGGGCTATTGGCAATATTATCGTAGATGGTGCTCCAAAAACAAACTTGTAGCTTTCGCAGAACAGGAACTCCTGTATCCATTGAATCTGTGGAGTCGCTGCAACCTCCATGCCAAACACCAGGTTCAGGTCGTTGATAGACCTTATCAGAAGGGCAATTGGCAAGAGGATGGACAACCGGACAGCGCAAATGTATAGAGGCATTTTAGATGCTGTCGGAATAAGGGAATTTTAAGAAGCGAGGAGCTAGGGTTGGCGCTTATTACAGGAATCTGGTACAGCGTGTGCTAGATAACTCCGAAGCGCCAGTTTTGGAAGAGGCGGTGCTTGAGTGGGAAGTTTATGACTGTGAAGAGGATGAGGCTTTACAATCTTCCTGCATCTGCATCTGCAGCAAAGAAGACATCCGCTATCTTTTCACCATCAGTAAACACCCTGAACAAGAATATCCTGTGCCGATTGATTTGTGGAAAGTGCATCGAAATCTGTCCGTGGACACTCAAGTACCTGGAAAGTGACGACGATTGAGAAATAAGCAAGCAAATCTACAGCAGAGGTTTTCGGGCAAGGGAGCGAAAATCGTGAAGCGGCTTGAGGCCGCCAACCTCCTCGAGCCGGGCTTTGGCAGTATCGAACTGCGCTGCGGGACCGTCATACGTTCGATAAACTTGTTATCCGAGCAGGCTGATATAGTACTTGTACATGTCGTGATGGTAGCGTTCCATGCGTTCCCTGGCAAAGTCAGGGGTATATGGGTATTGTGCTTTAAAATCATCCCAGTTGAAGGCGTACTTGCTGACTATCCTAGGTGTTGGATCGGCTTTGAATTTCTCGCTGTTAAGCGGGGTTCCAAAGCTTGCCCCGGCATTGTCATAGACAGCATAATCGCGCACAGTCTCGGCGACTGCGCAGTAGTTTTCCATTGGGATGTCGCTGAGCAGTATCGGGCCCTTGTCGAATCCAAACAAATAGCCCCCGCCCGGCATCATGATGTCAAGCAGCTTTTTGACTTCGTCGATATTCTCTTGTTTAGTCTTGGTCTTCACGTTGAGTATCGGATACAAGCCTGAAAGAAAGTACTTGCCGCCCAGCTTGTCCTTGACTAGCTGTGGATCGCCGAACTCGAAGCGGTAGGTGTTGCCGACTGGCAAATCGGCCAAGATATCAAGGTACCTCATCCAGTCATGCTCGCAGAAGATGTTTATACGCACACCCCTTGCCGCATACTGTTCGAGCATCCTGCGGTATGTTGGAAGCCATACTTCAACGAAGTCCTTCTCGCGCATGTATGTAGGCATGTGCAAAGGGGAGCCGCTGCCGCCTTGTGGCGCTGGCAATTGCGGCAGGCCGTTTAGGAACATAAGCGGGTAAAGAGCCTCGCAGGCGTCCAACACCAATTGCCTGTTGCGCCTTATGTCTTTTGAAATCTCTGTAAAGGACCGCAGCTGGTCAGCAAGAAAGTCATAGGGCGCAGTGGTGAATCCTCCGGACGAGCCTCTTGGCGGACCAGGGTAGTATCCATACTTCTCCATCAAGGCTGCGATGGTCGGGGCTAGCCCCATGCCATCTTCAAGCCTGGACTGGATTGACATATGTATAGCGCTGCCCCTCTTGACAGGGTCGTCCATTGACAAGCCGGGAAACTGGCGTGGAATGACGATCTCGAGAAGCGCGGCATATGGGTCAGCTATCAAGGCTTCGTAATCCTCATATAGCATTCCTATGGTGTTGGGGTGCTGCACAAATCCGCCAGAGCCCATCTGTAGTGAAAGGCTTTCTAGCAACTGGTAATATGCCGGGATTCGGGAAGCCGCCCCGACGCCGCCCACTGGGCAAGTGTCTGAATAAAGGCGTTCGCACATTTTCTCCGCTTCTTCGCTGAGGCGGCCATAGTCATACTGGAAATCAAAAAAGTCGATTCCTCCCAACTCAGCTAGGATGTGATGGGATGTGGACATTGAAACAGGAAGCCTTTTTGGAATCTTGTGGTTGTAGTAATCGTCATAGAGTGAAATTCTCTCTGCCTGAAGAGCTTTTGCGTCCATTCTTCCTCCTTTTAATACGAATTTGGTATGTGATTTTAATAGAATCCTTCCTCATAGCCGCCAATAAAACTTCGCCAAGTCTTATTTCAGTAAAAATACATGTTAGGGCTTATATGCCGCAGAATAGCTAATTTATACTATCATGGCGCTCTAAAGCCTGTCAACGGCAATAAGGAAACACAACTATGCATTTAAAAAATGTGCATAGGGAAACAAAATTGTCTACAACACGAGGAAGTGTAAAAACAGCAAGGAAGCAGGTGCATGGGTTTTGTCTCCTCTCAAGAGCGGCGGATGTGCTCTTTGCCGATTGTATTGATTTTTTATATCCGCATCCGCTGATTCAACACCATCGGCGCAGACGCGAAATGTTTGAGTAATTCTGAGCTCAAGTTTCGCAACTCAATAATTGAGCTGAAACCGCATTCCATCAGGCATTCCATCGAAAAATCTACACATCAACTCGTCTAAATACACGTTATTGTATGGTAGTTGATTTCTAAGGAAGCCTTCCAAATATCTCATCAGCTCGTCGGGAACCTCCAGGAATACCGTGTCTCTTGCCTCATCGCAAAGCCTATTGTCCTTGGGTCGGAAGAGTCCCTTTGCGCCTCTGTATAGCGCAGGAAGACTATCGCAGTGCAAGCTGTCAATGAATCAAAAGACCTGCACGAAAACTCTTTTGCCAAGCCTAGATTGCTCTTGGCCACCTTAAAAAAAACTTCCACGCCACAGCGCTTGTCGAACAAACGCACGATCTCCTCGTTCTCCAGGGAAATGTCGGTGGACGCAATGGCAAGCCACTCTTTCTTCTTGTTCTTGTTGCGCACAAATACAATTTTAAGCCTGGCAGCTATTTTGCCTTCATTTGAGGGTATTGTTGAAACAAATGCCTCGCAAAGCAATTTTGCCTTGCCCCTTTTTTTTGGAAGCTTCCTGTAAATCTGCGAAAGCGTCAGTTTTTGGCCTTCCCAGAGGCAATATACATTAGGCATTTTCTTGAGCCTGGCGATGCGCTCGATGCTTGCAGCCTTTAGCTTGGCGAAGAAAATCGGGAACGAAAACCAGCTGCCAGCCAGCACATACTTGAAAGGAATCTTGTTTTTACGGGCTAAAACCGCAAATTCCACTGCAAGGCCGCTCTCTTTCACCAGCGCGCGCAGCCTCCTCTTATGCCCGAGTGTGCGCTTGTCGATGCCCCCGCCCATCTCCTGGCGCCGGTGGTTCTTCTCGCGCGAGCTTAGCAGCTGGAAACTGATGGGAACAACCGTCGCGCCATCGCTCCAAACCCCAACAAGCAGGCTGAATCCCTTGAGCGCATGCATCTTTTACATGGTCGTACACTCTGGCCAACAATTAGCCGCTTTGCTCCTGGTTCGGCCATATAATGTGGTGTCTAGTATGAGTGTGTCCACACGACCCTCTCCTGTGGCCTTCTGATTTTTGTGATTATCTTGACAGCTGCCAACAGGAGGAGCTTCTCCCAGTTGCTATTTGGGTTCGCCAAGAAACGGCAGGCTGCATCCTTCTTCGATGTCGCCACAGGGTCGTTCGACGACAGGGCTTGGCTCCAGCTCTTATGTGTAAAAATTAACGAAAATATAAGTTTCAGCAACTCGAGGGAGGACATTCCGCTGCGCTTGTTGAAATTGCATTGCTTTAGCATCGTCCCAAATTTCAGGCGTGAAAAGAACGAATCCGGTGCTTTTTGCTGCTCATGGCCTGGTACAATGTTATTCATAGGGGGTTCCCTTTCTAGTTTTATTTGTTCACTTAACAATATTATACTAGATTTTAGGGAGCTTTCCTGTTGTTTTGATTAATAGATTAGTCTAATTTTGCAATCATTCTTCAAATGCGAAACTTGAGTTCTGCATCTTTAAGCGTATTGTCCCAGCGCTCACTACAGCTTGCAACAAAAAATCCCGGAAAACCACTTAATTCTTAAATTCCCAGCCATATGCAATTTTGCATTGACTTGTCTATGTATAATTACTAATATTAAATTAAAAAGAGAAAGAGGTGGCTACACAAGATGCTAGAAGCTGTAAAAGCGCTGCAAGATGAACGGATCCTAATGTATAAAGAGCACTATAACAACACAATCCCCAAAAGGATGCCAATGCGCTTGTCCATGCCTAACAGGGTCATCGCAGAGTCCCTTGGGTTGAGCGGCATCGATTTCAATTATGATGCGTCTGTGCTGGACGAAGCCAAGCTAGAAATCGCCCGCACTATTTTTTCTGACCAAAACCCCTTTTCTGCCCCAGGAATCGTAGGCAACCGGTTCCCAGGATACTACCAGCTGCTTAGAAGCCAAAGTTTTGTTATGTCAAATACCGGCTTTACACAACATCCCGAAGTCATTGGCATGGACCCAGGGCAGTATCCCAAACTGATAGAAGATCCAATCGGGTTGTTGTTTGAAGATGTGCTGCCGACCCATTATAAATCTTTTGCCGTTGGGGCAGTAGGCGCTGCCAACTATTTTATGATGGCCTCATCATACACTGCCCAAATTGGCGCCCCGTTTGCTACAATAAATGCGCAACTAGCTAAAGAGCACGGATACTGGCCTGGCGCCCCAAGAGGCTCGGGAGGCTCAGGGGTAGCTCCCTTTGACTTTATTGCCGACCAGTTGCGCTCTTTCTCCGGCATCTCCACAGATATCCGCAGAAATAGGGAAGCCCTTAAAGAAGCATGCGATGTTATGGTTCCCCTGATGTTCAACTGGAGCCTTCCGCCGAACCCGGATCCACAAGGGCAAGTACGCTGCCCGTTGCATATGCCTACATATATGCGCGAAAAAGACTTTGTCGAGCTATGGATGCCATCCTTCCAGAAGATCATGGAGCAATGGGCAGCCAGAGGCGTGCGCACAGGCTTGTTTTGCGAGCATGATTGGACCCGCTTTTTTGATGTGATCCAAGATATGCCCCACGGTGTCGAGATCCAATTCGAGTATGGCGACACACAGGAGATCAAAGACAAAGTCGGCAAAAAGTTCCTTTTAACCGGCATGTACCCTATAACTATGGTTGGCCGCTCCACCAAGCAGCAAGTATTGGATAAAGCCAAACAAATGCTTGATATCTTGATGCCTGGCGGAGGCTACATATTCTACTTTGACAAGAATCCCCTTTACTTGGGAGATGTCAACTTCGAGAATATGGCCGCGCTCGGCGATTTTGTCCATGAGTACGCTGTATACGACAATCCTGGGCAGTCCTACGGTTGGCCTGTGAACTACGAGAACTTCGCTATAGATCCTTCAATTGAAGTATTGCCCAAGAGCAAATATCTCCATGATTGGGATGGTTTTAAAGCCGAGTACCCATTGGCGCCGGATTTTGCCGCTCCAATGTTCAAACAGCTGCAAAAAGAGACCTTGAATTCATTTTTAGACCTGCTTCGATGACACAAAAATCCGAAAAATAGGTGGCAATAAGTGAGAGACGAGATAAAAGCCCTCCAAGAAGAGCGCAACCAGATTTTTGAAGACCATTATGGCAATAAAATACCAAAAAGAGTGCCGATGAGGCTGTCTGTGCCTGACAGGGTCATCGCAGAGCGCTTAGGCCTTAGCAGCATCGACTTCAACTATGACCCCTCAGTGCTGGCTGATGCCAAGTTTGAAATAGCACAGCAGATATTCACAGACACTTACCCATTCACAGTGGCCGGATCGATTGTGGGCCGTTCCCCAGGTTTCTTCCAGCTGCTGCGCAGCCAAAGCTTCGTCATGTCCAATACAGGCTACACCCAGCACCCGGAAGTCATTGGCATGGATGCAAGCCAATACCCGAAACTGATCGCCGACCCTGTAGGTTTCCTGTTTGAGGATGTCATCCCAAGGCATTTCGAATCTTTCGGGCTTGCGCCAGTGGGGGCGGTAAACTACTTTATGATGGGCCTGTCGCTATTAAAAGGCTTTGCAGACAAAGGGGCGCCTGTTGTAGCCCAGCTCTATGACGAGCATGGCTACTGGCCTGGAGCTCCCCGGGGATCAAGCACCAGCGGCACATCCCCATATGACTTTATCGCAGACCAGCTGCGTTCATTTTCTGAAATCTCAAAAGATATCAGGCGCCGGCGCACAGAGCTCAAAGAAGCCTGTGATGCTGTGACTCCATTGATGTTTGTGTGGGGCAATCCTGGCAAACCGCACCCGCTAGGCTGTGTCCGCTCGCCGTTGCATATGCCCACATATATGAGGGAGAAAGATTTCATTGAAATCTGGATGCCAAGTTGGCAAAGGTGCATGGAACAGTGGGCTGCCAGGGGAGCGCGGACCCGCCTCTTTTGCGAGCACGATTGGACCAGGCTCCTTGACGTTATCCAAGATATGCCACATGGGGTTGAAATCCAATTTGAGTATGGCGATCCAAGAGTATTCAAAGAGAAAGTGGGCAAGAAATTCCTGCTCACAGGCATGTACCCCCTCTCAACAGTAGCCCATGGCAGCAAGCAGGATGTTATTGACAAAGCAAAAGAAATGCTTGATGTCTTAATGCCAGGCGGAGGGTATTCCTTCGACTTTGACAAAGGACCTTTATATCTGGGAGACATCAACTTTGAGAACTTGATAGCCCTCGGTGAGACGTTCAGGGATTATGGCGTTTATAGCAATCCAGGAGGGGAATTCGGAAAACCGATTAATTTCGAAGGTTTTACAATCGACCCCTCGATTGACGTGTTGCCAAAATCCCCCTACTTGCATGACTGGGATTCATTCAAGTCTGAGTACCCCCTTGCTCCCGGCTTTGCCCAAGGGCAGCTTAAGCAGCTTCAGAAAGACACTTTCAGCACTATTATGCAACTGCTGCGCTAAATCCACATTCGGTATGCCCTTAATAATTAAATATGTGCTTTTTAAGCAAAAATATAATTGGAGCCCCGAGGCGAGGGGGCTCCAATTATTATGGACTTGACAAAAGAATCATGTAAATCGTACTAATGCTATTGTTGTTTTTTAAGCTATGTGCCGAACAGCTATTTGTGGTCAGGGTATTGTGTCAAAGAAATCTTTATCTATCCAAAGGGCAGGATGGACAACTCCAACATCCGTTCCGCTCTTTGTTTTAGAACACTTCGCTTCAGCGAGTATCCTGGGTTTGGCTAAATGGTTTTTCGTAATGCTTTTAGCCAAAGGGCTCCTTGTGGGCACAGTTGCGATCCTGTTTGCGGTTCAATGGACATGTTGTTGATTGCATAAATGCGCACAACGCCATTCTGGACTTTTTGAATAGTTTTAAAAGGCGCATGCTCTTGCTTCTTTGCTAGCCGTTTATGCGGCTATAGGCTTCTTTGTGGCCCATGCATAGCTTAGGCGCTATTGCATTTTTAGGGGCCCTTCCCGAAGCGGGCCTGTTGCTTCCATGGACGGGAGAGCCTTTTCGAAAGGCGGTCCGCATTTGAGTATGCGCTACTCCTACAATGAGCTCATTGCTGATGTCAATTTGCCTAATAGGAACATTTGGCTCATAGACACTGTCGAGATCATGTCTCTCACACTTGTATTAACATCAAGCAAGTCGTTGACATCCGGATCAAGCCCTGCTGTGGAAAGCACATACTGCAGCTTTTCTCCTTCAGCATTGAGGATATGGCTTAACGCAAGCTCTTCCATAGCGATGGATGAGAATATTTGGGCTATTGAGTTGTTAATTCCAATTGGCTCGTAGTTTTGGGCATCTGACGGAAAAATTGGCAATGACATTATATTGTTTTCTCCCTGAAATAAATATTTGAGACTAAATCTCCTTGACAGTATATATAAATGCGCCATGCCATCAGATTGACAATGGTTCTTATACTAATTTGGGAAGTTTCTTTTTAGATGCCATGCCAAGATCCGGGATAATTACATTATCGCCTAAAACTAGCATTTTTTCGACTTGATAACCTATCTACGGGATTAGCCTGGAGGCTGCGCGGTTTTAATAGTTCTTATACGCCCTGCTCTTGCCAAGTTTGATTAGTTGGATACATGGCGCAGGCAAATAGCGCAGTTGTTTTCCAAAATAACAAACCCAAACCTCGAAACGCAATACTGCAGCTGTAAATGGAATAAGCTCAAAATAGCGGAAGCTTGTCTAGTTGCCAACACTGAAAAAAGGGCTGCGCTTTGCTGCGCAGCCCAAGTGTCAAGTATAAAAGGTGTTAAACAATATAAGGTTAGAAATAGGAATTATAGACAATAATCGTCCTCATCCATAAGCATGATATGCTAAACGCCTACGGTATGTGCTACAGGCTGGAAAATAAAAACTAAACGCTATTTAGGCAAAGGGCTGCGCCTTCAAGGCGCGGCCCTTTGAAACAGAAAGAAGTTTGAGAAGTTGTTCTTTAATATAGACAAGATTTAATTTATATGCCAACCGATAGCATATTATGCCAATAAAACAGCTTATGTTACATTTAACGGCATTTTATGGCAGCATTCTACACACCGCTAAGAGGATGTTTAGTATCTCCTCAAAAGAACTGAAAGGAATGATAAAACAAACATTTGGCAAAATGTGCCCAAGCGGCTTTCGCAAACCTACAGCCTCCTGCAATTGTCGGCCCATCCGAATGATCTTTCAACAATCCATCTTTTTGGAGGGACTATGAACATATGGGCCTCGTTGCGTTTGACAACTTCGACTTTTGAGTCAACCAGCCCTTTTATTGCTTAGCAAAGCTCTCTCCAGTATAAGCGCTGCCGGCTAAAACAGTCTCAAAGCTTTCATATTTGCCGGCATTAATTGTAGCCAGCTCTATTGCCCCATCCCTGTCTGTAAAATCGGCTGTCGTGATATGTATGCCATGGGCAGCCCTAAAATTCCAGTCCCCAAGCGCACTTTCGCCCCTGATATTTTTTTCCCCGCATCATAGCCTTTCCCGCTTGCTGTGAATGCGTTTTTAATGCTTTTTGAGTCGATGGCCAGCATCGACGGGCCAGGGCTTCTCCCGTTTATGGTCCGCTTTGGCATAGCTAGCTCTTCTAAGCTTCCTCAAAAGCGCTGCGTTCATCGTGTCCTGTGTAGTTTTTTTTGCCCCATTTTCGATAATGGCAGCAAACATCCTGCCATTATCGAAAGTCGCGGGGCAATGCCCTACATCTGCACCCTTCGCGTAAAACATAAAGTATTGCTCGACGAGCTTTAAGGCTCTTTAGGCGGCTTCCAGCCGCACAACCTGAAATCTGCCGCCTTCTAGGCCGTGGCGGCTCAGTTTTGAGTAGCATCCATTGCGTGTATCTCTAGGCATAAAGATTCGCAGAGCCGAGGGATGTAGCAAAAGTAGCAAAACGAAAGGCAGGAATAATTATGAAGAAGAGCGCTAAGATCCTTGTCCTCGCAATAATATTTGGCAACGTTGTGGCTGCAGGAACAATTATATACCTGCTAAATCTCGATTATGCAGGACAGGCTGGAACAGCTAATGAACAGCCAAAGCCCTCAAGGGGATTTGGAACCCAGAGAATGTGCAGTGGATAATTGCTTCAGTTGGAATGGGGATAGCCAGGTCAGTGTTTATATGCTAAGGCTTTGGTACACCGCTACAGTTAATGAAGGAAGATAAGCGGGTAAACAATCGACAATTGACAAATGGATTGAACTATCAGGAATGCTGCCATTAAACGGGACAATATTCCAAAATGCGGCATTAGTTAGCCAATAAAAAAACACAGCTTAGCTAGTAAGTACAGCTGAGCTGTGTTTTTGGGCGCGCCCGGCATGGGTGTCGCTGTCATCTAATAAGTACCAACGAATCAACCTAGCTAAAGTCCTGGTGCATAATATGACAATTGATCGTGTGATGTGCCATAGATTTACCGCAAAATGTTTTTCATACTCCAAAACCACACATAAATCCAACAAATATCCCAAAACATGCCCATTCGCATAATTTCAACCTATCTTGGCGCCCCCCAAACGCAAAAGTCCACGCCCAAAAGGCAGCCAAAACTGTCTGGATGCGTTCAAGGCCTGTCAAGTAAAAGGAAGCGCCAAGGATAAAGGGGATTACAGCGCTCTATCAAGCCAATAAAAGCATATGGCAGGACAAGCGCTTTTATATGCTAAATCCTTAGACAAGAAACTTAAGGTCTGAATAGTCTATATCCCTGATAACAGCATGGGTCCGCATCAAATAATCGTTGACCACTTTGCCGTCAATCCCGATCTGCCTAGCGGACGAGCCCTCTAGGAACATCACGATTTGCAATATGTCAAGACCCATGTCATTGGTGAAATAGTGCCTGAAAAATGCCGTCTTGGCGCTAGATTGCATTTGGGCAAAAATCTCATACTCCACTTGTGTGATTGTGAGCCCAAACTCATGGGCTATTGCTTTGCAAGACTCATCGGAGGCTGGCGAGTAGTATTGGTATGAGTCGTTTTTGCGCAAAAGGATCTCCTTGAAAAAACGGGTGTTATTTTCATCAGACAGCACTATGTCGTAATAGATATATGATGTCAAAATCTGCTGGAAAAGTATTGAGCTGATATTCAAATTCGCATAAGATTCAATCCTGTTTCGGATGGACTTTAAGAAATCATCAAAGATACATGAAACCAGGTTGTCTCTTGTCTTAAAGTAATATGTAATAAGCGAGGCTGGTATGCCCAGTTGCTCTGCCACTTCTTTTAGTGTTACGTCTAAAAAGCCCCTTTCGTAAAACGCTTTCTTTGAGGTGGTGTAGATATCTTCCTTGATTTTGTTATTTTTTGCCGGTTTTCGCAATGCCATTGCTCTCCTGGCCCTCCAAGGTAGGTTAATAGCGGTTATCTCTTATATTTCAGATCAAGATGAGGGCGTGTTTGTATTGTGGCAATAATTATTTCCAAACGATTCAGTGATACATGTAATGATTCTACTACGAAAACAGGCTATTATCAATTAGTAATACTGGAAATATTTGCAATATGCTTTTTTTTCGCATAGCATCGAAAAATATTCAAAATGCTTTATTATGTCCCATTTTCGATTTTCATTTGTGCCAGCTAAAGAAAGCATTATGGGCAAAACCAATAAAATTACCGGCAATCACCTATAAAAATCGGGCAAACAAGCTGGTATGGCAATCGCTGGATAAGAATCCAAGCCTTTTTTTGCATTGATAAAACAAGAACAGTGCGAGGCAGAGTATGGAGTGCCGCAGCTAGGCGCAGTGGCAGGAGGGATGTAGGCGTGGGCAGTTTTCTGCTAAAAAGCACAGGCAATGGCTTCAACTGCTCAAACTATACAAAGGCGTGCGGTATGCCATTGGTTTTGCCCATAGAACAAAGAAAGTTCGGAATGTTGATAAAATCGGGAGGCAACAGTAGCTATTCACCATCAAATCTCCTGTTTATCGCATTTTAATATTATTGTTGACAAATCCACTGTGACTGTTTATTATATTATATAAATTGGATATGAAACCAATTGAAAAAGCGATGACAGGGTTTATGCCTTGGAAAATGGCTGACACAGAGAGGCGCTGCTAGGTGCGAGGCGCTGGATGCCATACCAATCCTCTCCCCCTCGAGCTGCCAGCCGAAAAAAGCAGTAGGCCTGGCCGGGTTTTCTCGCCGTTAAAAGAGAAGTGCATTGTTTGATGCATACTGAGTGGGGCGCACTTTGCCCAATTAGAGTGGTACCGCGGATTATTATTCGCCTCTAGCAATTTAGAGGCGTTTTTTTTATAGCTTCTTCGCTCTACGCTAACTAGGGATTTATCCTTGATGCCTATATGCTGCTTAAAAGCGGCATGGATGGGCAGCCTAAACTAGGCAAAGACAGGCAGAACTGTGTCAGCACAAAAATCCACAAACACTGTTGGCAAAGTGGTTTTAACCAGCGGGCGGCAGCTTGTGGGCGGGCTATCCAAGCATTTTGCCCATTTTATATTTAACTTAAGGAGGAGGCGCATTCCTTCCCTCTGCTTTCTTGCAAGCGGGGCATTCTGCGCCAAAATTTGATGAAATTGTCTTTTTCAACACTTGCTACCCCTAACTTGACATGGCCTGAGATCTACTCAATGGCTAAAGACTGCGGGTTTGACGGAGTAGAAATCCGGGGGATCGGCAATGATGTCGATGCCTACGAGTCAAAAATCTTTTCTGCTGAAGAAATCGAAGCAACAAAACAAAAGCTTAAATCACTTCACTTGGAAATACCATGCCTGTCATCAAATTGCTGTTTAAAGGATGTGGAGTTGTCTAGGCAAAACAAAGCCGAAATCAAGGCTTATATCGACTTGGCCCAATCGCTTGGCACAGAGTTTGTCCGGGTCTTGGCAGACAGGGCCGCATACCCGGAAGGGGAGGTTGACGACAAATGGGTTGCAAGCGAGCTTTCAGAGCTTGCGGCATACGCCCATAAAGCTTCTGTCATACTTCTTGTGGAGACAAATGGCGTTTACTCAGATACCAAGCGGCTTATGGACTTGGTAAGCTCGGTAGGCAGCGACAATGTCGCCGTTTTATGGGATTTGCACCACCCTTACAGAATCGCGGGCGAGTCGGCGCAAGATACAGTGCAGAACCTGGGCTCCTTGGTCAAACATGTGCATATCAAAGACTCCCTTATTGTCGATGGAAAACCTGTATACAAGCTGATGGGAGAAGGGGATTTGCCTGTGGCAGAATTCCTGGGCGCCTTGCGCTCAATCGACTACGATGGCTATATTAGCCTTGAGTGGCTGAAACGCTGGATTGCGGGCATTGAGGATTCAGCTATTGTAATTCCCCATTTCTCAAACTACATGCTGGAGTACCTGGGGCCATCCCATGGCGCTTCGCGTTCAAGCCTGCAGCAAAACAAATCAGGCACAGGATACTTTATCTGGGAAAAAGAGACTCTTGTCGACTTGACCTTTCCCCAGCTTCTTGACCGGGTTGCTGAAGAGTTTCCAGACCAGCCTGCCTTTGTGTTTGATCCTGCTGGCTACTCTCAGACTTACAGCGAGTTCCGGGACGAAGTTGACACCTTTGCCCGCTCCTTGGTGTCAATGGGTGTCCGGAGGGGGGACAAGGTCGCAATTTGGGCAACTAATGTCCCCGAGTGGTTTACCACTTTCTGGGCAGCGACAAAAATTGGGGCTGTCTTGGTGACAGTCAACACAGCATACAAGATACATGAGGCTGAATACCTGCTTCGCCAGTCAGACACCCATACCTTGGTTATGATTGACGGATTCAAAGATTCTGACTACAATGCCATAATCCAAGAAATCTGCCCAGAGCTTGCCGAGAGGAGAACGGGCCAAGCGCTGCGCTCCAAACGGCTTCCGTTCCTGCGCAATGTCGTTTCAGCAGGATCTGGGCTGCCTGGGGCTATGTCTTGGGAAGAGGCGTTGTCAATGGCCGGCAATACCCCTATTGAAATAGTGTACCAGAGGGCTGCATCATTGAGCCGCCACGACGTTTGCAACATGCAATACACATCAGGCACAACTGGTTTCCCAAAAGGCGTAATGTTGACACACTACAATGTTATCAACAATGGCAAAAACATTGGAGACCGCATGGATTTGTCCACAGCCGACAGGTTTTTGATACAAGTCCCCATGTTCCACTGTTTTGGAATGGTGTTGACCATGACAGCGAGTATGACCCATGGGTCTACTATGTACCCTGTGGAAGCGTTTTCGCCAAGATTGGGCCTTGAGCTGATCCATAAACACAAGCTGACTGCTGTAAACGGGGTGCCCACAATGTTTATCGCCATGCTGGGCCACGAGCTGTTTGAGAGCACTGATTTTTCATCAATGCGCACAGGGATAATGGCTGGAAGCCCCTGCCCGGCAAAAGTTATGAGTGATGTGGTCAACAAGATGAACATGGCTGACATCACAATAGTTTTTGGGCAGACAGAAAGCTCCCCAGGCTGCACAATGAGCAGTGCTGATGATAGCATGGATATCAAAGTCAACACCGTTGGAGGACCTCTTCCAGAAATCGAATGCAAGATCGTGGATGCCGCAACAGGGAGGGATGTGCCTGACAATACCATAGGAGAGTTTGTGGCAAGAGGGTACAACATCATGAAGGGCTACTACAAGATGCCTGTCGCCACAGCTGAGGCTATAGACCAAGACGGATGGCTCCACACAGGGGATCTTGCCCTGCGCATGCCAGACGGGAATTTCAAGATAACTGGCAGGATCAGGGATATGATCATCCGTGGCGGGGAAAATATCTATCCGAAGGAAATCGAGGACTTTCTGTACACACACCCCAAAGTCAAGGATGTCCAAGTTGTCGGAGTGCCAGACAAACAGTATGGCGAAGAGATTATGGCTCTTGTGATACTGAATGAGGGCGAATCGGCAACCCAAGAAGAGATTGCAGATTATGTCAGGGCAAGCATGGCGCGCCACAAGACCCCCAGGTATGTAAGGTTTGTAGACAGCTTTTTGATGAACGCTGCAGGCAAAATCTTGAAGTACAAGCTGGTTGAGGAAGCCATCGAATACCTTGGCTTGGACAAGGAAACAACTGCAATAGTATAAAAAATCAAACGGGAGGGCGGACAATGGGCAAGATATTTGTTTTTGACACGACGCTTCGGGATGGGGAGCAAACCCCCGGAGTGAATCTAGGAATGAATGAGAAAATCGAAATCGCCCGCCAGCTGGAATCATTGGGCGTCGATATAATCGAGGTCGGTTTCCCGACATCCTCAAAAGCAGACTTTGAGGCATGCCAAGCAGCCTCAAAGGCAGTAGGCAAAACTGTCGCTGCCTTGTGCAGGGCTACGCTGCCAGAGATCCAGGCGACCTACGACGCTATAAAAGAATCTAAGAGCCCACGCATCCATATAGTCCTTGCCACTAGCGATTTGCATTTGGAGCATAAATTGAGGATGAGCAGAAAGGATGCCCTAAAGACTGCGATTGAAAGCGTCGCTTTTGCGAAAACCCTGTCAAGGGATGTGGAGTTTTCTTGCGAGGACGCATCCCGCACAGACCCCGAGTTCCTCCAAGAAGTTATTTGCCAGGTAATAGCCGCAGGAGCTTCAACCGTCAGTGTGCCCGACACTGTGGGCTTTTGCCTTCCGGATGAATATGCAGCCATGGTCAGCGGGGTTATTGCGCATGTGCCCAATATTGGCAACGCAATTCTAGCCGCCCATTGCCACAACGACCTTGGCCTAGCCGTTTCAAACACAATAGCAGCGCTAAGGGCGGGGGCAACCCAATTTGAGGCTTGCATCAACGGCATTGGGGAGAGGGCAGGAAACTGCGCGCTGGAGGAAGTGGTTATGGCTCTGGAAATAAAGAGGGAGCTAGGCATTGCCCACAATGTGGACATATCCAAGTTTTCCCGGGTGTCAGCGAGGGTAGCGAGCTTGACAGGCGTTCCAGTCCCCTTGTGCAAAGCCATAGTGGGGCAAAACGCATTTTCCCACCAATCTGGGATTCACCAGCATGGAATCTTGGCAAACCCGCTGACATACCAGATTATCTCCCCGCAGTCAATCGGGAGGCAAGAGAGCGCGATCGTATTGGGCAAGCTGTCCGGCAAACACGCCTTTGCCTCAAAACTGGAAAGGTTGGGATATGCGTTCGAACAGCCGCAAATTGATGCGTTATTTGCGGATTTTAAGAATGTCGCCTCAAAAAAGAGGGAAATATCAGATGATGATTTGGAAGCCCTGATAACAAACAGGCTAATTGCAGGCAATGAATTCTACAGTTTGGAATCCTTTCAAATCCAAAGCGGCAACAAGATGATGTCAATGGCAAGCATTTGCCTGGTCCATGAAGGCAACCCATTCACAGAAGCCGCATTGGGGGACGGCCCCATTGATGCCTCATACAATGCTATATCGAGGATTGTTGGAGGGGAGTGGCACCTGGCTTCTTACGACATCAAAGCTGTCACAGAAGGTGTGGATGCTTTGGGGGAAGTTGTAGTGAGAGTGCGCCATAATGGCCAAGACTACACTGGAAAAGGCTTGTCGACAGATATCATAGAAGCTTCGATCCATGCGTACCTCAATGCGATAAACAGGGTTATGGCAACTACATCACCGGTTTGAATAATTTAATAACCAACCGTCAATAACCTGCCACTTAGCGCCTGGTGGCGCCTGAAGCGGGGCTCTTGCGCTGGAATCTAGTAGCAAGCCCTTGTCGTTAGCCTAAGGTCTTAGAGAGCTGCGTTGCCCAAGAATATAGGCGCCTGCGGATGCCCGCTAGTCCACAGCTCTGCAGGTTATGGCTAAAAGCCTTGGCGGGCATGGGCGGCGCTGCAACCATTCAAAATGGCGAAGTGGCTTTGACGCTGGAGACGACCATAAGGACAAGCTGCAGCAGCTGGAGGCGAGCCCCACTCTCAAGGAATAGCTGGAGCCGGGAGGCGAAAGCTATTCCTTGAGAGTGGATTATGCAAAAGAAGGATTCTTGTCCGGCCATGTGTTCCTATAAAAAATAGTCGCTATTGCAATCGCCCATGGATTTTTATAGCTAAAAACACGTAAAAGCCCGATGCTATCCCTGTAGCGATTTCAACAATAAACAAATTGCCCAAAAGCCCTGCTTGGTACAAGCCAGCCGCCAGGTTTCCCAGCGCGTGCAGGCATATGGCCAAGGGGTATAGCCAAGCGGTTCCCTTGGTGTTGGCAGCATGCCACACCAAAACTGACATTGAAATGTGTATTCCCATTGCTGACACCCGCTCAATCCCGCTTATAGCAAACATCCACGGCTTGGTTTCTGCCAGCGCGGCCATAACAGCTGCAGCTTGTGCCTCTGGCAGGCCAATGCCCCTGCCTGTATTGGCCATTAGGCTTAGAACCAAGTTTGCGGCCATAGCCAAAAGGCAGGTGAGCGCCACCTCCAATCCCCCATGGCCAATTCCATACGAAATTGCTGTGGAAACCCCTGTGTATTTTGCCTTAAGCAGTTTGAAGACAGCAAACCGGGCTGTCTCCTCGAATAATCCTGCCGCAAAAATACTATATAAAACAAAGAGCCAAGGCCGGTAAAGCAGCGCAATATCTCCAGTTTCGCCTCTTTGTAGCACAAAGCTGTGGAGCAGCTGCTCCAAAACCAAGGCAAAGACAAAGAATGACAATGCCCCAATGAAGACAGGGGCAATTTTCAACCTCAGCCTTTTTCTGAGCAGCAAAAACAACCCTGCAGTCGACAGCAGGCAAAGGGCGATAGAAAAAACCATAAAAAAAATTGACCAGCTAGAAACCAAACAAGCCCTCCATATCTTATCTATACGAATCTATTGTGGCATACCAATTGTCCATTTGAAAGACGGATGGCAGCAATAACCCCAAAAAGCACAAAAATAGGTTGTTTTCCATAATAAACGCAACATTGCTATCTTGGCAGCATATTTAGTGTACCCTTTGCCAAGGACACTTTAGGTTTTTAATCTTGACCTTAGCTTTTGGCCTTTGTTCTTGATCTTAGCACTTGGCCTTATGGCAGCAGGCAGAGCCTGCTGCCAGCCCTTCTCCCTTAAGGGCGGCGGGGCAGCCCCACCGCGTTTTTTGCCGCAACCCTAAAAGGGCGGCTCCCCAGCGCCATCCCATTCTGTTTCTGGAGCGCTGCCCCATTCTGGCATGCGGCAGGTTTCCGGGTTTGCAGCCATCTCTTACGCAATGCGCAAAGCACTAATGAAATCCATCAGCCTCCCGTCCTCGCCATGCATGCGCCACGGGTCAGCCCCCAGGCATCCCCCTTCTCTCCAGAACCGCCTGGACAGCTCCCTATACCCGCCATCAGCCATAGCGCCAACTGTTCTTGTGTAGCCATCAAACTCTTCCATACGGAACAACAAACACGTTGGATCTTCTTTTATTTCCAGCCTCATGCCGCCGCCTCCCTTCCTTGGTTTTCATTTATTGTTTGCGAGCTGGGCATTTGCTTGCAGAAAACCCCTAGCCGGCAAAGCCTGCCGCTTGACGCCATGCCAGCCCTAGGCTTGCTCTTCCGGTTTCGGCATAACTAAAGGATACACGCCGGTTTCCAGGTGTTTGTGGCGCTCCCTTGGCGAAAGCTTGGCCAAATCCCATTGGCAGCGCCCATTGTTGCAGCAGCCGGTCCAGCTGCTAATTTCTGGCAGGACCTCTTCAAATGTGCGCAGCCCTGGTATGTCCAGCCCGTCCTTCATGTGGCCATAGAAAGACTCCTGCGGCGCGTTGCCCCGGCAGTTTGCCTTGCGCGGCATGGGCTGCCGCAGCCCGCTGCCTCCCACAATCTGGATGGGCTTGGCGCTTGTGTAGCGCGGGCCTTGGCCGGGATATGGGCCAGCGCCTCTGCGGACAAGGATGCTCCGTGGTTTGCAATGAGGCCGTTTACGCACTCAAAGCACAAAATCAATCTCGAGAGATCCGACGGGCCTCCATGCGGGCAGCTCCTTGGCGCGCCCGCCAATGATTGCGCACATGTGGCAGCGCGGCGTTTTGCCGTTTATTATGTATGTGATGCCTGTCAACAGCACAGCCCTTGGGCCTCTGCCCTCGAACTCCCTGTCCAGGATGTCCGGGAAAGTGGTGTCGGCCTTCAACGCCTTGGCTATCCTCCGGTGCGGGCTCGCCTTGCGCGCCGGGCGCTTGGGTCCATACTTTTCATCAGGCGCCGGATCTTTTTTATGTTCATGTGGACGGGCGGCTCCAGGCGCAAAAGGCGCATATATATGCCCCGGGCCCCTTTGTCCCGGTTCCTGGGCCTGCAGGCCCCAACTATCTTTGCAAAGCCTTGCCGGCCCCGCTCCCCCCTTTGCGCCCTTTGGCTTCCGGCTGGCTACTGTATCAGACTCGGCCATATTTTCAATTGTGATGTCTTCATATTCCGAAAATCCTGCCTTAAATTAATGAATGTCATGTATGTACCGGCAAGCTCGCTTGCCGCTATCCGCTTACGGTGCCCAACTATCAAATCTAAACGAATGAGAGGGTAGAGATGCATTTCCTGCATGCTAACAACAGCTTGCATTGTCCAAAACATCAGCGCAACCTATACATCGCAATTCATTTTTGAAGCCGCTGTGCAAAGGGAGGCAGTTTCCATTGAGCTAGGCTCGTTGCGAGTTTTATCATCAATTGGCTGTAAAAAGCCCACTGCCATCAACAGGCTAAAGCCTAGGGCAAATGAAAAAGATGGCTGTTGCCAGCCATCTTTTCGCCTTGATGTCTAAATTTTGTTGCTAAGAAAACTCTTCGCCATTGCTGGTGAAGTCTTGGTCGCCATCTTCATCGTTGGCATCCTCATGGCTTTTGACGTAGACATCAGCGTCATTTTTGTTTTTTTTAGACCCTGGTGCTTCTGCGCCGCCTTCGCCCTTTTGAATGTCAAGGCCGGTTTTGCCAGCTACCATGCTGATCAAAGCATCTAGCATTTGAGGACCTCCCCATCCAAATACACCTGCCAACACATATGACAAGTTAGTGTCCAATTGCAGAAATTGAGATGTGAAGTGCGCCAAAATACCAGCAAAAGCTGCGACAAAACAGCTTGTAAGCATGGTTGAGAACTTAGTGGGCTCTTTGTCTTTTTTGCTCAGAAAACTGGCTAGCGCGCCAAATACTGCGAGGAGAGCTGTGGCGACGATATTAAAAGTCGTGCCATCGCCTACCATTGCAAGGATCTCCATTTGTTTTCGCCTTTTCGGGATGAATAGATAACGCCAAGGTGGCTTAGGAGCACCACAAAGGCTATATTTAAGGCAAAAGTGATAAAGATCTGGGCGATGATGCCCGCCATCAGCACTTGGTGCTGTTTTGCGATTTTGGTTTGGTTAAATCCAGAGACGAGCAAGGATTTTTCACCAAAGCCGTCTTCTGCCCATCTAAAGAAAAGATGAACCTTTAAACCATCTGAGTTTACAAGTTCGAGTTCCCCGCTTTCTTGCTCGCTGACTGCGCCGACAAATTCTTCTGACTCCAAAAGGTTAATAGAGCCACCTGCCGGCTGCCCTGACAACAGTGTGAGAGAATTGTCATAATACATTGAGAATGAGTTGCTAAGAGCATTTAGTTTTTCGATCATTCCGCTGATATCATCCGATGATTTCGAGCCGCATAAAACTAGCTCAATCTCAAGTTGTTTTTCAGCTAGCTTTTCTTCGATAGCTAGTTGCTGCATATGGTTTAGTGTTCCTTGGTAAAAAATGCTAAATCCAACCAGCAGAGCGATTGGAATGAGAAACAAGTACTTTAATTTCCCATTGAACAACTGGTTTTCAGTTGACAAATTGCTCATTATACTTTCCTTCCTCTTCGACAATTTTCTGTACTATGTTATGTTGTCAAACAATTTTTGCTACAAAATTCCCCATATCTGTGTCAATTAGTGTCGAAAATGGCTTTATCTGCATACTATAGTTTAGACCACGTTAGGAGATGAATTGACAATGAACAATTTCCGCCAAACACCGGATATCCCCGACCTCGACTACACAGCAGGTCTTTCCTATATAGGAGGCGATGTGGAATTCTACCACATGATACTCGAATCTTTTACAAGGGATGCGCCAGGGTTCATCCAAAAACTTGTAAAGATTGACGAGAGTTCCTTGTATGACTTCGCTGTCAACGCCCATGCCTTGAAAGGGATTGCGGCACAAATTGCCGCTAAAGATGTATCAGAGCAGGCAGCTTTATTAGAAGGAATGGCTTATGATGGCAACATCGATGGGATAAAAGAGCGCAACCAAGCGCTTGCCGCCCGAACTACTGCCCTCGTAGAGCAAATTAGAGGCTTTCTTGCCAGCTTTGATGCCGGGAGTGCAAATTGATGGTTATACAAAAAAATAAAATTCTAGTGGTGGACGATAGCCAAACGTATCTTACTTTGTATAAAAGTTTGCTATCGCCCCTATATGATGTTAAAGCTGTAGACTCAGCTGAACTGCTGATGCTATCTTTAGAAACCGAAACTCCAGATTTGATTCTGCTGGATGTGCAGATGCCTATATGCAATGGATACCAAGCAGCCCGAATTATCCGAAATAGCAGGCACAAAGACATCCCCTTTATCTTTATCAGTGTAAATACTAACTATGAAGATGAAATGGAAGGTCTGAGCCTGGGAGCTCTAGATTATATATTCAAGCCCTTCAATAACAAGTTGCTGCTGCGCAGGATTGAGACGCACTTGTCTTTGATCGAGCATAAGAAAGATTTGGATTCCCTTATGGGCATCATGCATAGTATGGTGGTCGCAAAAACAGACCAACTCTGGAAATTGCAAAACGCAGTTCTCAACATCATTGCAGACCTGGTGGAGTCCCGGGATAGAGTGACAGGCGGGCACGTTGCCCGGACCCAAAAATACCTTGCTTGCCTTATAGACACAATGAAGGAGAAGGGTATCTATCTGGATGAGATAGCAGCTTGGGACATGAATTACTTGGTCCCATCATCCCAGCTCCACGATGTCGGGAAGATCGCTATACCTGATTCTATCCTGAACAAGCCAGCCAGGCTTACACCAGAAGAGTTCACAATAATCAAGCGGCATGTGGATATCGGAGTGGAAGCGATAAGCAATATGGAGCTTATGTCCGATGACCACAACTTTTTGAAATACGCTAAAATCTTCGCTGGTACACACCATGAGAAATGGGACGGGAGTGGATATCCAAACGGATTGTCAGGCCTTGACATTCCCCTTGAAGGGCGAATCATGGCCATAGCTGATGTTTACGACGCGCTCGTTTCCAAACGCCCATATATGGATGCAATCAGCAGCAAGGAGGCAGAACAGATTATTCTTGGTGACAGGGGGACGCACTTTGACCCGGTTCTTGTAGATGTGTTTATGGATGTGTCAGACTGTTTTGCCAAGATAGCTGCTGAATCCACCGAAGAAGACCATAGCCGATGAGCTGGGTTTTGCTAGTGGCAGCGAATGCAATATGGACGGCTTGCGCGGTCATAGCAACATTCAAGGCGGTGTCTAACATCTTTGATTCAACTGTGCGCGACCAGTTGACAGGTGCTTTCAACCGCCGTTATCTTCAAACGCAAAACCTGGTCAAAGCAACAAGCAAATATCCTGTAAGTTATATCGCTGGTGACTTGAATGGTTTGAAACTAGTCAACGATGTCTTTGGCCATATCAAAGGCGATGAGACCATCGTCAATGCAGTGAGATTGATGAACCAAGCCTGCGAGGGCAAAAAGCATAAAATTATCCGGATGGGAGGCGATGAGTTTTTACTCATCGTAGCCGGATGTGATGGGAAATGCGCCAATTCTTTGACTGCCTCAATTGCAGCCTTGGAGCAATCTGGCTCTGACCGTGTATGGCAAACCACATTGTCGCTGGGAAGCGCGACAGCTTATTCGAAAGAGGACGGTTTTGAAGAGATGGTACAGTTGGCTGATGCCGACATGTATGCCAACAAGTCAAAAGACAGCAGGCGGGTGAAGATGAAAATCGAATCAAAAATCGATGAGTTTTTATACAAAAGCCAATTCGAACCCGCGTCCCACATTGTCCGCCTATTGGCATTGTCGTCAGGCATGGCCAAATTGCTCGGGCTGTCCAAGGAAGAGACGGCACGGATGGAATTGCTATGCAAATACCACGACATGGGCAAACTGGCAGTTCCGGAAAACCTGCTATTTCTTGATGCCAAACCGTCAGGCAAGGATTTGGAGCAAATCCGCAGCCACGTAGAAAAAGGCTACAATATTGCAAAGCAGTCCTATAGCCTTGTAACAATAGCATTGGATATCCTTGCACACCACGAAAACTTCGATGGCACTGGCTATCCACAACGGCTGGAAGGGGAGGATATTCCTCTGAACGCACGGGTGCTGCGTGTTATCCACACGTACGACAGGCTCATGCATCCAGAGCCTTCAGGCAAAAAAGCAGCCAGCAAGCAAGAAGCCCGAAACTTCATCCTTGCCGGCTCTAACAAAATGTTTGATCCCAAAGTAGCGAATGCCTTGCTCACACTAACCCAGGCATAGCTGCACAAGAGGCAAAGATGAAATCTGCCAGCCGCAGGCTTCATCTTTGCATAAAACTATTTGCCCTTGTAAACCCGTGTGGAAAACACTTCGTTTTTCCCGCCGGTTTCTGTTTCTATCTGTGTTATCTTGATTCTGTCCCCTGCTTTGGTGAGATCGCCATTGGGCAGTTTGACGAGCCATTTCCTGTCATCGCCAATAATAACTGGCGCAGAATACTGGCCGTTTTGGTAGCGTTTGGCTCTAATAGAGACAGCTGCATGTGCCCCAGCTTTGCCGTAGCCGAAAATAATCTCTTGGCCTGCATAGGTGCTTGAAATTACAGGGCGGTCAGGCCGCAGGGCTACAAGCAGAGGAGTAGCCTCGGCTGGCTCTGGAGCCGCTTCGGGCTCTGGAGCCGCTTCGGGCTCTGGAACCGCTTCGGGCTCTGGAACCGCTTCAGGCTCTGGAGCCGCTTCGGATCCAGGAGCTGCTTCGGGCTCGAATAGCTCGGTTTCGCCATGTTCTTCATGTTCTTCTTCAAATTCCTGTTGGCCATCGTCTTCGCCATCCATAGCCAAACCAACCGGCGCAAACCCGGGCTCGTCTTCTAGGATTTCAACTTCTAATCCAGCCTCCTCCAGCCCATCCCCAAAATCTGGCCCATCATCGCCAAGCTCTGTATCGTAGCCGCCAGTGTCAACTTCCGCTTGTGCCTGGCTTTCCTCCGGATGCACTAAGTCTTCGCCTTCACTGCTAGGCTGTTTTTCCCCCACATATTTGTTGAGTATGTAGGTTCTCATGTCCTGCCTTCCATCGAACTCAATAGAGCCGTCAGGATAAACAGACAAGCTGTAAGAGAATTTGTCAGTCGTGTAGTTTTCCAGCAAGGTAGACTGCGCCAGCAAGTAGTCCTGGCCTGCAACGAGCTCGATCACTACATCGCCGTAGTCATCAGATACTCCTGTTGCCACCACTCGTCCTGTGGAAACCTCTGCTGCCATGAATTTGAGGCCTTCCAAAGGCATTTGGGTGCTTTCGTCAATTGCGGTAAAGAGGAATGGCACCGTGACTTGCGGCAACTCCAAATCCTCGAACACTTCCTCTATAGAAGCAGGCAATTCAGGCGCGGGTTTGTTTTCTATGTATTCAGCATCGTTTTTGTTGCCGTTGTTAACATATTCCATCGGTTATCCTTTCTAATGCCATTATTATTACTAATCCACACTACATTATATGAAGCAATTGCAGCCATGTGATGTAGCAAGAGCATAAGGGGGCAATAAAAAAGAGCGTGGAGCCTTGGCCAACCCGATGCCTGCTATTGGGCAAAAATTGCTTGCGGCAAAAAGTCCCCTTGGGGGATTGGTTTTATAAAATAGCGGTGTTTGCAGAATGTTTCGTTGGCTGCAGCAATTATGCCATGCTGCAACCGAACTTGAAACGGCAAGCTCAGGCAGGGAATAATGACAATTGCCACAAAAATGCATAACAGGTATGTGTTCAATAGTTAAATCTGGTCATCAAGTGCAACCGCTAGACAAATGGGCAAATCTAGAAAAATCCCTCAAGCTTTTAACGCCAAATCTGATTTCTTTTGTTAGTCATGATGAATTATCCTCCTCTTGCCTCCACTTTACGGTGGGTGAAGCAATGGCTATATTTTTCTGATATAATGAAACAGCGATACAATGTTAAATTGAAAGACAGAATGACAACTGTCAACTATCAGAGGAGGCGAGTAAGATATGGCTGTTCTTGAATATAAATGCCCAAATTGCGGCAGCGCCATTACATTTGACTCTACAACCCAAAAAATGAGTTGCCCATATTGCCGCACCGAAATTGACACACAAGTCCTTGCCCAATATGATGAAGAGCTAAATACCCCTTTGTCCGATACCTTTGGGTGGGATTGGGAAAACACTAGCGAGAGCCAAGCATTCGGCTCCTCAGAACTCGACGGGTTCAGTGCTTATTCATGCCCTTCCTGTGGAGGGGAGATTGTAGGGGATAAAAATACCATAGCTACAAGCTGCCCATATTGCACAAACCCTGCCATAATAACATCAAAAGTATCCGGCATGCTCAAACCAGACTATGTTATCCCTTTCAAGCTTGATAGGGAATATGCGGTCAACGCATTTAAGGAGCATATCAAAAACAAGAGCCTGCTCCCAAAGTATTTCAAGGATGAGAACCGCATCGACAGCTTGGTCGGGATATATGTCCCATTCTGGCTTTTTGACTGTGACGCCTCTATGTATGCCCGTTACCGGGCTACCCGGACCCGCTCATGGAGCGACTCCCGCAACAACTATACAGTCACTGAGCACTACCGTTTGTTAAGGCAGGCGTCAGCGTCTTTTGACAAGGTTCCGGTAGACGGCTCGGTAAAGATGGATGACGCGTACATGGAAGCAATAGAGCCGTTCGAATACAAAGACTTGGTCGGCTTCAGCACTGCATATCTTTCAGGATACTTTGCAGATAAATACGATATTGGCTATGAAAGCTCAAAAAACAGGGCTAACGACAGGATAAGGCAAAGCTCTGCATCCATGCTGTTGTCGACAACAGGGAATTACGGCACTATCCAGGCTGAGGCGTCAAGTGTCAAATTCTCCGACGGCAAAGTGCACTACGCGCTATTGCCCGTGTGGATGCTGAATATCAAGTACAACGACAAGATATACACTTTCGCCATGAATGGCCAGACAGGCAGGTTTATCGGCGAATTGCCAATATCTTGGAAAGCTTTCTGGATCCAGCTGCTAGCTTATGGCGCAGGGATAGGAGCGCTCCTTTCAGCAATCTCCTTATTCTTTTAAGAAGGTGTTTTAAAATAATGAGAAAAATAAGAATACTGGCTATCGCCTTGTTGATATTCATCGCCCCTTTGGGCTCGCAAGCCCAAGCCTCAACGGTTGGGGATACGCCCCAAGCGCATGTGATTGACTATGCTGAATTGCTTGGGGGCTACCAAGCTGAAGCATTAGAGGAATCAATAGCCAAGATAATTGAAAACTACAATTTTGATGTGGTTATCGTGACGACCAACTCAATTGGAGGCAAATCGCCGCAGGCCTACGCTGATGATTACTTTGACAATAACGGTTATGGCAAGGGGCAAAACGGCGAGGATGGCGTGTTGCTTCTCGTAGACATGGGAGGGGGCAACTGGCATATTTCAACTAGCGGCTACGGCATCACGGTTTTTACAGATTATGGCATCCAGCTGATTGGGGGAGTGGTGGCTCCGCAAATCCGGGCAAACCCGTATGGCGCGTTTAGCATATTTGTTGGCTCTGTAGCCCAGTTCCTTGACGAGGCGAGAGACAACCGGCCTATTGATATTTATACCGGGGGGGACAGCAATGGCTCCTACTACTTCGACAGCACAAACGGCAAATATTATTTCGAGCCAGCGCCGGTTCCCAATCGATGGCGCAATGTGCCAATAGTGTTTCCTGCAGGTTTTGTAATATCAGCTTTAATGATGTTTGTGAAGGCAAAAGGGATGAACACTGCACGCAGCAAGGCCCACGCAAGCGATTATGTCAGGCAGGGAAGTTTTTCCTTGGATACAAGGCGTGATTTATATTTGCATTCTACAACGTGGTCTACACCGAGGCCCCAGCAATCCACAAGCTCCAGGACTGGGGGCTCGAGTGGAGGCGGCAGCAGCACCCATTCAAGCTCCTCAGGCAGAAGCCATGGCGGAGGCGGGGGCAAGTTCTAAAAGCGATCCAAGTCTGGGCCAGGCTCTTTTGGCTCCAGATGAAACTAGAAAACAACCAAGGCCCGCTTGGGCAAACCAGAGGTGAGGGATGAAGAAAAAAAAAGGTCTTGTGATTATTACAATCCTTGTAGTGTGCTTGTTGTGCTCTTGTGGCCAACCAGCCAGCAAATCAGGCGGCATAAGCCAGATAACGCCGGTTATCCATAATAACGGCGGATTGTATGTCAAATATGGACATGATATATATTACCGCGAATACTTGGCAGGCAGCTTGGAAAAAACCAGTCTTGGAGTAAGCTTCCCTGCAGTTGCTGGAGCCCAATCGAATATTATGCGGCTTAATCCGGATGGCTCAAAAGACCTGCTATTCTTGGATTACGGGAATGGGCCGATTTACATGATGGCTGGAGATACGGGGGATGGTCCCATCTTCATCCTCAACCGGCTTCATGGAATAAATGACGGCTATTACGATTGGGAAATCTATGGTAGCAAGCTTGATGGGGAAGATTGCGGTTTTAACATGTCGGGTGAGATATTCGCTTTTGACGAGGATAGTAGCCGCATAATTTTCACAAGGACTGGAAATGGCATTTATGCAGCCAACCTGGATTCTGTGCAAGAGGAGCAAATAGCGCCTAACGGGTATTATCCGGTTTATTACGATAAAGCAAGCCAATTGCTGTTTTGTGTGCAATCTTCCTATGACGATGACTATATAACAATAGCTGCAATCGATTCTGGGACTTCAGCAATAGAGGTTTTGTTCAGCAAGTCTAAGGAAGAGATCCATCAAGCAACAACTGGAGACGAGTTTTATGGCCAATTCTTCGAGGTTAAAAACCCAATATTTGATGGCGGGCAATTCTTTGTTGATATCGCAGAATATGGCGGGACAGGCTATTTTTTCTTCAGTTACGGCAGGGTAAAGATCGATATTGGCACAAAGGAATTCGAATATATCCAAAAACCGGCAGCAATTGAATGGTTTGGGGTAGACAAGCCATTCTCCTATAGGTCAGATGGGCCGTTTTACAAAGAAGTCGAAGGGTTTTGGATGTTCGACAACCTTGGCGGCGCTGAACCAATGCAAGTTTTGACCAAAAGCGATATGGCAGATGCCGGGCTTCCAGAAGGAGAGTATCTGGGAGAGGATGATTTTGTTGTCCTCCGCGACATAGAGCATGTTGACGGGTCTGTGTTTTTCACAACTTATTCAGGAGTGCGCAATGAAGAGGAAGACATCGGCTGGCGCTACGGGTATGATCTTGTGGAGTCGAGGACATACAAGAAGGATTTGGGCAGTGGGGAGATAGATCTCATTTGCCAGTATTTCCAAGACGGGATTAACCCTTTGGCTGGCGCAATAAGGTTCGGTTTCGCAGACGGCAGCGGCTGCCGGCTAATCTCTGGGGGCGAATTGGACGGGGAGCAATTCCCAGACAAGTACAGCTCCGCTATTGGCCCTTACGGCGTGCAAATTGATGTTGAATATGAGGGATGGCAAGAGGAGAACCCTGCAAACAGCTTTAGAGATACAGCAAGCAACTTTGACAACTTGCCTGGATATATTTACACAAACAGTGGAGGAAAACTCCAAGCAGACACAACCCATGCGCTCATGTCTACAGATATGCTCGGCTCATTGGTGGAAATGCATAAGCCAGATGATTACAATACTCCGCTGGCCCCGTCGGTTGTCAAGCAAATTGAAACTGCCAAAAGCCGCAAAATCGTGTCATCTGAAGAGTTGGCAACTACAGAGGATGGGGTTGTCATCGGTCTTGCCCTCTTTGAGAGGGTCGGGGATGGCATGTTGTTCTCAATCGTGCTTGTTGACGGGGAGAGTATGCTGTTTTGGGACAATCCTGCAGAGTATAACGAATACAGCACATGGCGGGTCGATATGGGGGATGAGCCAGGAAGGTTTATCCCGATGTTCGCTCTCCGCTTGGATGGCAATTTGGCAACCGCCTTTGCATGGGGGGCTCCGGAAGGGGAGGGAGTAGTGGTTCTCAATGAGTCGGGGGGCGTGTTGAAAGAACTGGGAGACTACTGGTACAGCCGCTACTGGGTTCCATTCTAAACGAGATAAAATTGGTTGCAAAATATCAAACTTTTCTAATGCGTGGCTCCTGTTGGCCTGGTTTGTTGCTTGCGGTTCTAGCCCTGATAATTTCAATGGGGGCGTACATTAAAAACCACACCAAAAACACCAAACCTGCAAAGCCAAAAAGGTAGCCTGGGTTCCCTAGAAGATCCTCCAAGAAAACGAGGGGCGATCCCGGAGACCCTTGGTTAAGGAAGAAAAAGTTCGTGTCCCAAATATGGTTTAGCTTATATATCGCTGGCGCCGCAACTAAAAGGAAAATGACAGGCCCATACAGGTTCTTAACCCTTGGAGCGTGCTGCCCGCTGGCGACTAGCATGCATGGGTATGTTATCTCTAAAAGGTGGATAAAAAAGCTCTGCCAAGCAAACACATTAATGGCAGGGTAAATAGTCCAATCTGGGAAGGCAAGCGCTGCCGCAGCCCCTGGCAAAGACAAGCAAAACATCATTTCACGCAGAGGTTTTGAAATGATCCCCCTGTGGGCAAGGGCTGCGTCTGCAAGCATGAAAAATATGCTGAATCCGCAAAGGTGCAATGGCAAAATTTCATATGAGTAAAGCCCTTGGCTTGCGACAAGCGAGTGTTTTGCGACTTCCATGGCAAGGACAATGGACGCTAGGCAAATCCTGATTGAGTCCTGGCGTTTTTTTGCCGCTTTTTTGTAGGAAACCACAATAATTGCGCCTGCAACTGCCAAAATGAAAAGAAAAGACAGATGTGTTTTGTCATAATGGCTAAAACCATGGCCTTCAGGCATCACGAGCTTGTATGTTGTTATAAATTCCATGAAAACACCTTGAATTTATTCGTTCCCAGGAACGCCTTTTGGATTGAATCTGTAATAGAAAAACAAAATGCAGACTACCACCACAAGAGTTGCGGCAACACTGGCTTCAGGACCGAATATGCCCCCGCTCATATGGGAAGGCATGGAACTATCCATTGCCAAAGCCAATATCGAGTTGGTATTTGCCGATGTTGTGGTTCCACTGACGCTCATGCCCCAGAAATTGCCTTGGAATAAGTTCCACGTGAAATGGAACCCGATCGGGCACATCAGCGACCCCCCTGATTTGATGGCCATACAGCAAAAGGCGATCCCGATGAGGGTGATGTTGATGAACGCCAATAAATTGAAACCAGGGTTTGCCAAATGCATAAGCGAGAAAACCACGCTTGACAGCGCTACTGCCCAAATTCGCGAAGTTTTCTTCAAGAACATGTTGTAGACCAAACCTCTGCATATTGATTCTTCTGCCAAGCTGACAGCTACGTAATGCAAAATGCTGTAGGCAATGGCAAACCAGTTCCTATTTTGTACGGCAGCAAGTTCTCCAATGCCCGACATCAGCAATACGGCAGCGGTCAGGGAAATAAAAAAAATGCCTGCTAGGGAACCGAAGGCAAACAGGTAGCCAGCCCTTTTTTTGCTCAGGGCGTCCTTGCCAAGAAAACGAGTTTTGCTGTTTGCGAAAGCGATAAACACAAAGCTTCCAATTTGGATCAAGTCAGAGACAAACATGTTAGCCATATTATAATTCCAGTTTTATTTTTTATTGTAGCGCTTGGCAAATGCAAAATGAATAAGAATCCCCGGTTTCTTTGCGCTAATGGAAAACAGTTTTGTTGGTTTTGCATCCCCAAGGGAAAATGTTAGAATCTAAAGGTAATACCAGTGCCAGAAAGAATAGCAGCTGCCAAGCAGCAAAATAATGGTGTGATATGGATTCATTGTCAAAAAAGCGGCTTGACCTTTACCTGGACAATTACTATCAAGTCCGCAACCACTTTAAGTGGAAAATCAATTATATCAACAAAGTTATCATAGCAATCATGTATTCAGCTAGAGATGAAGCCGTAGATTTCTACAAGCTCAACACAGCCCGCAATTTGATTAAAAACTTGACCCCTATGTTGTCACAGTTCAAAGGCTATACCTTGGGTTTTGCCACTTGCTTGTCAATGTCTGAGGACATTGACGAAACTTTGGGAAAGACAATGCAAGTTTATACTATGCTGCGCGCGCGCCGCTTCAAGCATTCAGAGTATCTTGTGCTTTCAGCATACCAAATTGTAGCAACTATCAACCCAAATCTCTACAAAGAAGTGGTAGACAGGGTAGAAATGTTCCAAAAAGGCATGAAAGCTGCCCACCAGGTGATTACAGGCCCAGATGATTACGTCAACTCAACCCTGCTCGCCTTGACAGCCCTCGATGTTGGCTGGGCGCTGTCAAAAATAGAGTCGATATACCAATCATTAAGAAAAGATTTCAACTCCTATAACAACGTCCAATCCCTAGCCCAAACCTTGGTTATTTGCGGAGAAGATTCCGCAGCCAAGGAAAAGATATTAAAAGCGAAGTCTCTTTTAAAAGCAGGCAAGCTGACAACAAACTCGAGGCTGTTGGAATTGCCCACTTTAGGTTTGCTCCTTGCCTACTGCGAGCCAGAAGACGTAGCTGGCGAGATAAAAGCTACATATATGTATTTAAGGGAGAGGGGAGGTTTCAAAGGCATTATCGACAAGCCGACCTGCGTATTGGTCAGCATGGCCCTGTCTGCCTTCAATATCCTTAAACGTTTGCCCGGCAGCAGTTTCGACCATACAATCAACAATTCACTGACAAACCTCGTGGTCAGCGAAGAGATTTCTTTCATAGTCGCTTTAGTTGCATCAGGGGTTTATGTCACATAAACAATCCTAAAAAACAAAAAAAGCGGGACAATTATTTGCCCCGCTTTTTTTATTTTTGCCCTAGGCTTTAGCCTGTTGATGGCATGGGGCACTTTGCATCGAATCGATGCAAAGTGTCAAATGCCATCAACAAAAAACCACCCGCTATGCGGGTGGGAGTCAAAAAGTTATACAATTGG